>JAGXTL010000032.1 GCA_018333635.1 Dethiobacter sp. | reverse complement strand
GGACCGGTCCCTGGCGGCGAATGCTACAAAATGTGCTGACCCGGAGTTGGCTGCTATGAAGAGATTCTGTTCTTCGGCGAAGTTGGCTACTATAACTCCGTTCGTTGCACTCACTGGGTTAGGCCGACAGTAGGTCTCCGCCAGACTAATTTTTATTCTTACCAGTTGTTTATTACTAGCTTTACCAGACTAATTTTTACCCCCCGGATCCGAGGAAGCTTTGAGCCCTTGGGTTCGGCTGTTTTTCCTCGATAGCTCAATGGTAGAGCAACCGGCTGTTAACCGGTAGGTTGTAGGTTCGAATCCTACTCGGGGAGCCAAATAAAGCCTTGCAGTCAATCTGCAAGGCTTTATTTGGACTTTAGGCAAAAAACACTTTATGAAGTTGGCTGTTAACCGGTAGGTTGCGGCGAATGCTACAAAATGTGCTGACCCGGAATTAAGTGCTATGAAGAGATTCTGTTCATCGGTGAAGTTAGCTACTGTAACTCCGTTCGTTGCACTCACTGGGTTAGGCCCCGGCGAATGCTACAAAATGTGCTGACCTGGAATTAAGTACTATGAAGAGAAAAAGCAGGAGAGCTAGGCGCTGCGGCTCACAGCGCATAGGGAAGATTAGCAGGTTTGCTATACCGTTCGTATTCTTCTACCAGCTGTGTGATGATTTTTTTGACTGGGCTGATTTCTTTAATGCGATGGAAGAATTCGCCTGAGAAGACAAGGCCGTTTTCAACGTCTCCGTCAACCGCCTTTTCAAGAGCATCCAGGATGCAGAAACTATGAGAACAGTGTTTCAGGCAAGAGTTACATTTTTGCACTCCCAGTTGTTTTTTCGCAGCTAATCGTTCAGTTAAAGCATTGCGAATGGCCCGTCCTGGAAGGCCGACCGGACTATCAATCAACACCGAATCTTCCGGGGCGCTGGTCAAGTAAAGCTCTTTAAATTTAGGGCTAGCCTCGCACTCATCACTGGCGACAAAACGGGTGGCCATCTGCACGCCATCCGCACCCGCTTTCAGTGCGCGGGCAATATCGTGACCGTCCATAATGCCGCCGGCAGCAATAACCGGGATACGGACGGTGCCGACAATTTCCTTTAAAAGGTCATAAACAGATCTGTCTGTCCCTAAATGTCCGCCAGCCTCTTTCCCTTCGGCGATCACCGCAGCAGCGCCCATTTTTTCCGCCAGTTTCGCTACCCTGGCAGATGATACCATGGAGAGAATAGGAATGTTCGTTTCCTTTCCCCAGGCAAAAATGTCACGTGAAAACCCGGCGCCGGATACGATGAAATCAACCTTTTCTCTCATAGCCGCTTTTACCAGTTGAGCAAACTGTGCTGCGGCAAAAAGTACGTTTACGCCGATTATCCCCGCTGTTAAACGGCGGGCCTTTCTGATTTCTTCCTGTAAGGCCTGCACAGCAAGCCCTGTGCCGGCAATCGTGCCTATGCCGCCTTCATTTGCTACTGCAGCAGCTAGGGTAGCCGTAGAAACACGCACAGCCATGCCGCCCTGAATAATGGGAAGTTTTGCTTTTATATTCTCAATGGTTAGCTGAGGCAACAAACGAATCACAATCCTCTCAATATTTAAGTAAATCGTCTTTCAGGCAGTTAATAAAATTATACACCATAGAAATAAAAAGTAAAACAGAAATTGAGTTTTTCCATTGTGATTGTCTATGAATAGCAGAATATAATAGCCAGAAATCACATTATCTGGGGCTTTAATTTTTACGGGGCCTGTTATAAGATAGACTAGTAGACTATTTGAGCGGATGCTGGAGGTGGCTAAATGCTAAAGAAGGCTTTTTCTTTGTTATTGACGGTGCTTCTCCTGACTAGTCTGGCAGGGTGCGGCGGCAGGGAAGACAGTTTCCCTGATAAAGGCTCAGCTGGAGATGGAACGATTAATCCTCCTGCTCAGACTGACGAAGCTGCTGAGATTGATGCTTGGGTTGAAAGATCGCTTCCTATGTTTCTTGCCCAATCGAGAGAGCTTGGGGGCACACAATACTTACTTGTTACTTATGGGTCAAGGAACGACGGCTCTGCAGTGGAAATCACCGCTGTCGATGTCCAGCCCGAGCGGGTGGAAGTAACCGTGCAATTTACAGCGTCCGCTCCAGGTCAGCAAGGGGTCGGTACTGTTGAATATCCATATGCATTGCGGGAAATTCCCGCCACAGGTTTGCCTGCCGTCTTTGTGGCTCGGGGGGCCGAGGAATATCTGCCTCAGCTGCACGGGCTTGACTATCTCCAGCCGATTGTGGCGCAGTCACCTGGTATTAAGATTTTTTCGCCGGCACCCGCAGATATAGTAGAGCGGAGCTTGACTGTGAGCGGTGTGGGAAACGTTTTCGAAGGGAATATTCAGTACAAGCTGTTGACAGAAAATGAGATTGTGCTTGTCAGCGGATTTACAACTGCGGCCATGGGCGACTGGCGGTTTTTTTCCATTGATTTAGTTATAGATGAACTTGTTGCGGTCGAAGGACCAATTTTGCTCAGACTTTACACGTATAGCGCAAAAGACGGTTCTGTGCAGGAGCTGGTTGATATTCCTCTCACATTAATGCTGAAAGAGTAAATTAGTGATTGACAGGGCGAAAATATTCAGACTATAATAGTTACGCGTGTTATAGCGTTTGCGGCTTAATGATGCGCGTTACTTAGCGGAAGCAGTTTTACAAAAAAGAAAATGGAGGGGAAAAAATGAAAAGAAAGTTAAGCCTCGTTTTAGTGGTTACGATGGTGCTCTCGTTGGCCTTGACCGGCTGCGGCGGCAACCAGCCACAGGCACCGGCTGCGCCTGCCGCGCCGGAGGAGATTAAAATCGGCTCTGTGTTTCCTGTTACCGGCGCTATTGCTACCTTTGGACAGTCTTCGTTGAATGGCACGCAGTTAGCTTTTGAGGAAATTAATAACGCCGGCGGTGTGCTGGGCGGCAGAAAGCTTGTTCTTATTAATGAGGATAACCAGAGCAAAACAGAGGAAACCGCAACAGCATTCCAGAAGTTGATTACTCAGGATGAGGTTTCGGCTATTTTGGGTTCTGTGGCCAGCAGTCATTCTTTGGCCGGTGCACCAATTGCCCAAGCTGCGGGGATTCCTATGCTCTCCCCCACATCTACCAATCCCCGCGTAACTGAAGTAGGAGATTTCATTTTCCGGGCATGTTTTATTGACCCTTTCCAGGGACAAGTAATGGCAAAATTTGCTTTAGAAACTTTGGGAGTCACGACTGCCGCTATGCTCGTCGAGCAGGATAGTGATTATTCCAAAGGTTTGGCCGCTTATTTCAAAAAAGCTTTTGAAGCCGGCGGCGGCACAATTGTTGCTGAGGAAGGTTACAAGAGCACAGATACTGACTTCTCAGCCATTCTGACAAGGGTGAAGGCAGCTAACCCCGCCGTTGTTTTTGTGCCGGCTTACTACGGTACTGTCGGCCCCATCCTGCGCCAGGCTCAAGCTGCTGAAATTGATGCAGTATTTTTGGGCGGAGACGGCTGGGATTCCGATAAACTGTTTGAACTGGCAGGTGATGCAGCTAATGGCGGTTTCTTCTCTAACCATTACTCCCCCGATGCCGGTACGCCCGAAGTTGAAGCATTCCTTGCCGCTTATCAAGCCAAGTTTAACGCAGTTCCCGATGCTCTTGCTGCGTTAGCCTATGATGCCGCTTATATGTTGGCGCAAGCCATTGAGGAAGCCGGCTCTGTTGAAGGTGTTGCCATTCGCGACGCATTGGCTGCCATTAACTTTACAGGTGTTAGCGGCAGTGTGACTTTTGATGAAAATCGCAACCCGGTTAAGAGTGCCGTTATTATCGAAATCAGAGACGGCAAGCAAGTTTACAAGGCTACAGTAAATCCGTAGGACATTATGGGTGCTCAAATGGGGGGGGCGCGGGAGCGCACCCCCCATTTTGAGGCTCATTAATCGAGGAGTGAATAGTTTTGACCATAACCCAACAGATTTTGCAGCAACTTATTAACGGGATCTCCTTGGGCAGCGTATACGCGTTGATGGCGCTTGGTTATACCATGGTTTATGGCATTATCAAGCTGATTAACTTTGCCCACGGCGAAGTTTTTATGATCGGCGCTTTTATCGGCTTTTTTTCTATTACTAAGCTAGGCATGGACTTTTTCCCAGCGATGTTTACCGCGATGATTTTTTGCGCCATTCTCGGTATTTTGATGGAACGTTTGGCGTATAAGCCGTTACGCAATGCGCATCGGGTAGCTGCTTTGATGACGGCGGTTGGTTTGTCGATGCTTTTTCAAAACCTGGCGTTGGCACACAGTTGGATCGGTGCCTCGGCAAAAGGCTTTCCTCAGGTATTTCCCTTGCAAAGATTTCAGTTAATGGAGAACGTGAACATTTCTTCTGATCGAATTTTAACTTTGGCTATTGCAATTTTTCTGATGATTGCCTTGCAGTTTATTGTTCATAAAACCATAATGGGGAAAGCGATGCGGGCCGTCTCCTTAGACAAAGATGCGGCTCGCTTAATGGGAATAAATGTGGATAAAACAATTTCGTTCACATTTGCTTTGGGTTCAAGTCTTGCTGCCGCGGCCGGCGTGCTCTTTGCTTTAAACTATGGAATTGTTGTCTATCAGATGGGGCTTCTCCCCGGTCTTAAGGCCTTTGTTGCCGCTGTTTTGGGCGGGATCGGTATTATTCCCGGTGCTATGGTAGGCGGTCTGTTGCTGGGCGTAACCGAATCGGCCGTCAGTGCCGCCGGAGGTTCTATGTTTCGCGACGCGGTAGCTTTTGCCGCGCTGATTATCATGCTGTTAGTTAAGCCGACCGGCCTCTTTGGCAAAAACGTCAGGGAGAAGGTGTAGTTCATGGCTAAACGTTTTAGCGCCTTGTTACAGTTTGCACTGGTTCTGGCTCTGGGGTATGCCATCCAAATGGCGATGGATGCAGGCATGATTAACCGCTATTATGCTCATGTTATGACGGTAATGGCTATTTTTGTGGTCGGAGCCGTCAGCTTGAATTTGATTAATGGTATTTGCGGCCAGTTCTCTTTGGGACATGCCGGCTTTATGGCAGTAGGCGCATATACCGCTGCCATCATTACAAAAAACCCAGACTTGATTCTGCCGGCTATTTTCACCGGAAATGTCCGTTTTATTTTAGCTACCTTGTTGGGTGGGATGACGGCCGCTTTTGTCGGCTTCCTGGTAGGTTTGCCGTCCCTGCGCTTACGAGGTGATTATTTGGCAATTGTTACTCTCGGTTTCGGTGAGATTATCCGCATTCTTCTGCTAAATTGGGATTTTGTCGGCGGAGCGAGCGGTTACTTCGGCCTTGTCAGGCATACAAATTTCTTTGCTGCTTTCCTGCTCTCGATTATTACCATTACCATTATTCGCAACTTTATCCAGTCGTCCCATGGCAGAGCCTGCGTTTCTATCAGAGAGGATGAAATTGCGGCGGAAACCATGGGGGTACCCACCACCCGTTATAAGGTTATCGCTTTTGTGATTGCCTCTTTTTTTGCCGGCACTGCCGGTTCCATGATGGCTCATTTGACGCAGATGGTCACACCAGCCTCATTTACCTTTATCCTTTCTATTGAACTATTGCTGATGGTGGTGCTCGGTGGATTGGGGAGCATAACAGGTTCCATTGGCGCCGCTATTTTCTTGACCTATGCGGCGGAGGCTCTTCGTGCCTTTAGAGCTTATCGCATGATTCTCTATTCTTTGCTGCTGATTTTAATTATGCTTTTCCGCCCGAAAGGGTTGCTGGGCACCCAGGAGTTGTCTTACGGCTTGTTGAAGGAGAGTTTCAAAAGCCTGCGGACACGCTGGCAGCGAAAAAAGAATGATGACATCACGGCGGCTGCCGAATAGGAGGCACTGACATGGCTGTGCTCGAAACTATAAATCTGACTATCCGCTTTGGCGGGCTGACTGCAGTCAGCAAGTTTAATATTTCTCTGGAAGAGGGAGAACTTGTGGGCCTGATTGGCCCAAATGGCGCTGGCAAGACGACGGCATTTAACATGCTCACCGGCGTTTACCAGCCGAGCGAAGGAACAATCGCCTTTTGTGACGCGCCGCTTTGTTCGGCGACAAAAGCGTTGCAGCCCTATCAAATCACGAGAAGAGGCATTGCCCGCACCTTCCAGAATATCCGCTTGTTTAAAGAGCTGTCAGTTCTTGATAATGTGAAAATTGCTTATCATCAGAACGTCAAATATGGTCTTTTACCGGCGTTCCTGCATACTGGACGGTATCACGCCGAGGAAGTGGAAATTGAAGAGAAAGCTATCGAATTGTTGAAAATATTTGGTTTGGATACAAAGAAGTCTGAGAGGGCAAAAAACTTGCCGTACGGAGAGCAGCGCCGCTTAGAAGTTGCTCGGGCACTGGCCACAAATCCTAAACTATTGTTACTGGACGAGCCTGCCGCCGGGATGAATCCCCAGGAAACACAACAGTTAATGGAATTGATCAATTTCATCCGCAAACAGTTTTCCCTGACTATTCTGCTGATTGAGCATGATATGGCGCTAGTAATGGGTGTGTGTGAGCGGATTTATGTGTTGGACTACGGAAAGATTATTGCCCATGGCACACCGACGGAAATTCGCCGTAATCCCAAAGTTATTGAGGCCTACCTCGGGGAGGAGTTGGTCCATGCTTAAAGTTGAGAATCTCCAAGTTTATTATGATGCGATTCATGCCATTAAAGGAGTTTCACTTGAAGTCTCTCAAGGTGAGATTGTGACGCTAATCGGTGCTAATGGAGCGGGAAAGACTACAATTTTGCGGACCATTTCCGGCTTGGAAAAAGCCAGGGAAGGGAAAATTGAGTATCTGGGCAGGGATATTGCCTCCCAACAAGCCCACGATATTGTTAAAATAGGCATCTCACAAGTCCCTGAGGGGCGTCGAGTTTTTACAAATATGTCTGTCACCGAAAACCTGGAGTTGGGAGCATATCTTTCCAAAGATAGAAAGGCGAAGGCAGATAGTCTCAAGCGGGTTTTTGAGCACTTCCCGCGGCTTTATGAGCGGCGCACCCAGATTGCCGGTACACTTTCCGGCGGCGAGCAACAAATGTTGGCTATGGGGCGCGCGCTGATGTCTAAGCCGAAACTGATGATGTTGGATGAGCCTTCTATGGGGTTGGCGCCAATCCTCGTCCGGCAAATTTTCTCTATCATTAAAGAAATCCATAAAGAGGGAACGACTATTTTGCTGATTGAACAGAATGCCAATATGGCACTTTCTATTGCCGACCGGGGCTATGTTTTGGAAACCGGCAAAATTGTGATGCAGGGTTCAGTGCAAGAACTGTTGGCAAGTGAAGAGATTAAAAATGCTTATCTTGGTGGGGAAGCTGCTCATAGTTAACTTTAAGTGAAAACTGTGGCGGTCGCTGGGTTCAGCGGCCGTTTTAGTTGTGTAGGCTGAAGGGCTGCTTTAACCGATAAGAAGTGGGGTGCTTATTATAAATTCGTTGGAAAGGCGCCACAGACTTCTCTTATGCTTAAAAGATGAAGCGGGACCGGTGACCGGCACATGTTTAGCCGAACTGCTTACTGTAAGCCGGCAGGTGATTGTGCAGGATATTGCTATTCTAAGAGCCGGCGGTGCACAAATTCTTGCCACGCCGCAGGGGTACCTCTTAAACGCAGCCGTAAGGGACGGGGGCTTGCAGACAGTAGTTGCCTGCTGTCATGATGGAGGGCAAATCGAGGAAGAAATCGGCACTATTGTTGACTATGGCGGAAAACTGTTGGATGTGATTGTAGAGCATCCGCTCTACGGCGAGTTGCGGGGAAATTTAATGATTGCTAATCGTCGTGATTTAGCTCTTTTTTTAGCTCAGTTGCTCAAGACGGCGGCAAAACCATTGTCCGCCTTGACCGGCGGGGTCCACTTGCATACTATTGAGGCGGCGGATCAGGCTGTGCTGGATGAAATAAGGGAGGCATTACTGAGGAAAGGGTTTTTGCTTAGCTGACTTGTATTGACAGTTGACAAGACAGGTGCCCCATGGCATAATGAAGGGCAAATACGGGAGAGGATGTTTTTTATGCAGGAGCAAAAGAAGCACTTGCTGGAGAGGCTCCGAGAGCTAAAGGAACAGAGAAACGCCATAATTTTGGCGCATAACTATCAAATCGGCGAAGTACAGGATGCGGCCGATTATGTGGGTGACTCATTTGGTTTGAGCCGGATAGCCGCCAACACGGATGCCGATGTGATTGTTTTCTGCGGCGTTCATTTCATGGCGGAAGGAGCAGCCATCCTCGCGCCGGAGAAGACTGTCTTATTGCCGGAAATTTTAGCCGGCTGCCCCATGGCGGAAATGATTACGGCGGAAGCGCTGCGCGATAAAAAGAAAGAATATCCGGAAGCAACTGTTGTCGCCTATGTTAACACTTCGGCTGCGGTAAAGGCGGAGAGTGATATTTGCGTTACTTCATCAAATGCGGTGGCCGTGGTAAATTCTTTAGCTGCAGCAGAAATTCTGTTCGTTCCTGACATGAATCTAGGCAGTTTTGTAGCTGACAGAACCGACAAACGGGTTATTCTCTGGGAAGGCTATTGTATAACACACCATCGTGTGCGGGCCGCTGATGTGACGCAGGCGCGGGAAAGACATCCTGATGCGCTGGTGGTAGTCCATCCAGAATGCCGTCCGGAAGTGGTGAAAGCGGCAGACTATGCTTTTTCCACCGGCGGAATTTTGGATTTTGCCCGCAATTCCCGGGAGAAAAAGCTGATTATTGGCACCGAAATGGGACTCATTCATCGTCTGCAAAGAGAGAATCCTGAAAAAGAATTTTATTTGCTCCATCAGGGGCTGGTTTGTCCTAACATGAAATATACTAATCTGGAAAAAGTGGTGACGGCGTTGGAGAAAATGCAGCCTGTCATTACGGTTTCCGCCAGCGTACGCGAAAGGGCGCGCCAGGCCCTTGAGCGAATGTTGGCTGTAAGCTGAGGGTGAAGTGATGGGAATAAGGATTAATAGTAAGCGGTCTGAATTCGATGTGTTGGTGGTTGGCAGCGGGATTGCCGGTCTCTTTGCGGCGCGGAAAGCAGCAAAATTTGCTCGTGTGTGCCTTGTGACTAAGGGGCTGCTTTCTGATACGAATACTTGGCTGGCCCAAGGCGGGATTGCGGCTGCCGTCGGTGAAGATGACAGTCCTGAGGAGCATCTGGCAGATACATTGGCGGCAGGTGCCGGAGCATGCAATGCGGAGGCTGTGGCAATTTTGGTAGAGGAAGGGCCTCGTTGTATTCAGGAACTGCTTGAACTCGGAACCCCTTTTGACTGTGAAGGTGAGCAGTTGGCTCTGACCAGGGAAGGGGCGCATCATAGAAGCAGGGTGCTCCATTGCGGCGGAGACGCTACCGGGCGTCTGATCCAGCAAACATTGCAGGAGCAGCTTTTATCCTGCCCTGGCTTGACTGTGCGGGAACATGTTTTTGTCAGTGATTTACTTGTGCGGGACGGAACCGTCTGTGGTGTGCGCACATTGAATGGTGAAATGCTTTATGCCGGAGCGGTGATTTTAGCTACCGGTGGGTTGGGGCAGGTGTTTTCCAGAACTACAAATCCCGCTGTAGCCACCGGAGATGGGGTGGCTATGGCTTACCGAGCCGGTGCCAGGATGGCAGATTTGGAGTTTGTGCAGTTTCACCCTACAGTTTTCCAGGGGCAAAACGAGCGGGAAACCTTCTTAATCTCTGAGGCGGTGCGCGGTGAGGGAGCAGTGCTGCGCAACAAACAGGGAAAACGTTTTATGGACAGTTATCACGCCTTGGCCGAACTCGGTCCGCGGGATGTGGTAGCGCGCGCTATTTTGGCACAAATGAAAAAACAGAACGGTTTTCCCGTCTGGCTGGATATTACTCATCAAGGGCGAGCATTTTTGCAAAAGCGATTTCCTACCATTTATGAGAAAGCGAGACAACGGGGGCTGGACCCGGCCAAGGACTGGCTGCCCATCTCACCGGCTGCGCATTATGCAATGGGCGGAATTGCCACAGGCCTAAATGGTGAAGCAAGTTTGCCGGGTCTGTTTGCTTGCGGGGAAGCGGCCTGCAGCGGTGTTCACGGAGCCAACAGGCTGGCAAGCAACTCTCTCTTGGAAGGGCTTGTCTTTGCCGACCGGGCCGTGAGAGCTATAGAAAAAGATGGGAAGCAGCTTCCGTCCGGCCTGCCAACCGTAAAGGAGCAGCATATCGGTATCGGCCGTTTGGCAGAGGCGGAAAAAATTAGGCTAAAGCTTCGCAAACGGATGTTTGAAGATGCCGGTTTAATCAGGGACGGACAAGCGCTTACCGGTTTGCAATCCGAGCTGGAAAGTTTGGTTAAGGAATTACCTGCCGGCGGAACGAACCAAAGGCTTTGGGAAACTATCAATCTGTTGACTGTGGCTCAACTGATCGTCTCCGGAGCGCTTTGGCGCAGAGAAAGCCGCGGTGGGCATTATCGTACCGACTACCCGAATGCGGATCAAGCTTACGGAAGAAACTTGGTATCTGCTAAGGAGGACGAACTTCGTGCACCCATTGCAGTATAGGCGGCTAGTTGGCGACGCTCTGGCAGAAGACCTGCTTTACGGCGACAGAACTACAGACAGCATTTTTTCAACGGAAATAGCCGCTGCGGAACTGTTTGCAAAAGAAACAGGGATTGTGGCCGGCTTGCCTCTGTTTATGGAAGTGTTCGCTCAAGTAGACCAAGCTGTGGCGTGCGAATTATTTTGCACTGACGGCAGCCATGTTGCGGCGGGAGAGCGCTTGGCAATAGTGAGAGGTCGAATCGCTTCAATCCTAAAGGGCGAACGGACAGCCCTAAATTTTATGCAACGAATGTCGGGGATTGCTACAATGACAGGGGCGGCAGTTCAAGCGGTGGCAGGGACTGCCGCCAAAATCGTCGATACACGTAAAACCACGCCGGGGTGGAGGGTGCTGGAAAAGTATGCCGTACGTCTGGGCGGCGGTGAGAACCATCGCTTTAACTTGGCAGATCTGGTGATGATTAAAGACAACCATATTAAGGGGGCCGGCTCTATCAGTGAAGCTGTGGCCAGAGTCAGAGCGCAAGCCGGTTTTGCGTTAAAAATTGAGGTTGAGGCTGCCAGCTTAGCCGATGTTCGTGAAGCCCTGGCTTGCGGGGTAGAAATCATCATGCTGGACAATATGACGGTAAGTAAAATGCGGGAAGCAGTATTACTTGTGGATAGGCGCACATTGCTTGAAGCCTCAGGCGGTATTGGCACCGAAAAATTGCGTGAAGTGGCGGAAACAGGAGTAGATTTAATTTCGCTGGGTTATCTTACGCACAGTTGCCGCGCGTTGGATTTATCGCTAAAGTTGCAATAACTGGAAGTAAGGAGAAAGTCACGTTGCGTGCGGAGGGAGCATCTGTTAAAATATAGATGCACCTTAAAGTAGCAGGAGGCGAAGCGATTGACGCGGCAGGATAGAATATATGATATGTTGGTGCTAGGCGGCGGTCCCGCAGGGTTTACGGCAGCCATTTATGCTTCACGTTCTCGGCTTTCAGTGTTAGTAATCGAGCAAATGCTCTCCGGCGGACAGATCGCTACCACAGACAAGATGGAAAACTACCCCGGTTTTCCAGGAGGAATTAGCGGCTTTGAGTTTGGCCAACTCCTGGAGGAACAGGCTCGTAACTTTGGTACGGAAATGGTCCTGGCTACAGTGGAAGCAGTTTCTCTGCACGGTGAGATTAAAGAAGTGAAAACTTCTGAGGGAACTTTCCGCGGGCGGACGCTGCTGTTGACAACTGGAACACGTTCGCGGCCGTTGAATGTGCCGGGGGAGAAGGAGCTGAAGGGTAAGGGCGTTTCCTATTGCGTTACTTGTGACGGCGCTTTTTTCACCGACCGAAATGTGATGGTCGTGGGCGGCGGCGACTCAGCTCTGGAAGAAGCTTTAGTGCTTACCAAGTTTGCAAAAAAAGTTTATTTGGTACATCGTCGACAGGAGTTGCGCGCCATCGGCCTTTTACAGGAAAGGGCTCGGGCAAACCCTAAAATTGAACTTATCCTTAATGCTGAAGTACAAAAAATCAACGGAGCAGAACGGGTAGAGAGTGTAACTCTGTATAATCAAGTGCAGAATAAAGAATGGGACTTGCAGGTAGACGGGATTTTTATGTATGTGGGTCTTGTGCCAAACACCGAATTTCTGTCTGGTCAGCTTGAACAGAGTGAAGATGGATATATTATTACTAATGATGAGATGAAGACTTCTGTGACCGGAGTTTTTGCGGCGGGTGACATTCGGGTAAAAAAACTGCGACAGGTCGTGACTGCCGTGGCCGATGGCGCAATTGCCGCTGTAGGCGCCGCCAGATATTTTGATGAAAATTAAGTAAAGGGAGGACAAGAAATGAGCGATTATGTTATGGAAATCAGCGATGCTAATTTTGCAGACGAGGTATTAAAGTCAACTGTTCCGGTAGTTGTCGACTTTTGGGCAGCATGGTGCGGCCCGTGTCGCATGATGGCTCCTGTGCTGGATGAGGTGGCTCGGGAGTTGGAGGGTAAAGCAAAAATCGTCAAGGTGAATGTAGATAAAAATCGTACTACTGCCGGCAACTACAAAATTATGAGCATTCCTACATTAATGTTTTTTAAGGGTGGGCAATCGCTAGGTAATCAGGTAGGCTTTGTTTCTAAAGAGCAATTGCATAAAAAGATACAGGAATACTTCGAGGTTTAGATGTCATTTCGCGATGCAAATAATTGCCTGATATTTCGTGTCTAGAGGACGGTTTTTAGCTGTCCTCATTTTTTATGCCAGGAAATTTTATGGTTTCCAACGCAATGGGAGGTATCGAGGGACAGCATTCCTTTCGGACGGGTTTCAAACCCGCCCTTCTAATGGACAAGACGCGAGGGAGAGGGGATCTGTTGGAGGTGATGATTCCCGGCGGCAGGGCTATACTTTTTTAGGCAGGGAGTGTATACTTTTTTTAAAAGAACTTTGCGAGAAGTGAGGAATGTTTGCTATGCTTCTGAACGAAGAGTTGTGCCGCCGCAGAGATGTGCTGCAAGAAAAATTACAGCTACTTGAGCTGGACGGAGTTCTGCTGGCTCAGAATATGTCTTTATATTATTATACGGGCACATTGCAGTGTCAGTATGCGTATATCCCGGCAGAAGGAGAAGTTTACGGTTTGATACGCAAAAATATGCTGCGGGGCAAACAGGAGGCTGGAGTGCCGTTACTGCCGCTGAGCAGCTTTTCTGGTTTACCCGCACTGCTGGCAGAAGCCGGATACCTGCCTAAGCGCCTTGGCCTAGAGTTAGACGTGCTCCCTGCTTCCATCTACTTTCGTTTAAGAGAAGCATTTCACGGAGCAGAGTTCAGCGATTCAAGCAGTATCGTCCGTGAAGCGCGACAGGTAAAATCGGCTTATGAGCTGGAGCAGATAATAGAGGCAGCACGGCAGGTAGACTTGCTCCATGCCCAAGTGCCGGCATTGCTTCAGGAGGGCCGGCAGGAACTGGAAATAGCTGCCGAATGTGAGTCAATTTTAAGGAAACTCGGACATCAGGGTTTTACCAGGATGCGCGGCTTCAGGCAGGAAATGTTTTTTGGCCATTTGCTTAGCGGTCAAGCCGGGGCAGCTGCCAGTTTTCTCGACAGTCCCACGGGGGGCATGGGTGTTTCCGTGGCAGGCTCACAAGGGGCGGGTCATAGACTGATCAGGAGAGGTGAACCGCTGACTGTTGATTATTGCGGTGTTTATAATGGCTACGGTGTAGACCAGACGCGTCTTTATTCCATAGGCTCCCTGGATAGCCAGCTAAGCATAGCGTTTGAAGCTGCTTTAGCAGTTCAGGAAGCAGTATCAGCTTTATTAAAGCCAGGGGTGACGGGCGGAGAAATTTACCTTGAGGCTCTGCGTGTGGCGAAAGAATTTGCTCTGGCTGATTATTTTATGGGGGTTGGCGATACGCAAGCCAAATATGTCGGTCACGGCTTGGGGCTGGAGTTTGATGAATTTCCTATTTTGGCTAAAGGTTCGCAGCACTTGCTGGCAGAAAATATGGTTGTTGCCGTCGAGCCGAAATTTACATTTCCCGCTAAGGGAGTAGTAGGAATTGAAAATACTTGGCAGGTGTTAAAAGAGAGGCCAAGAAAAATCAGCATTACTGCCGATACGCATATAGTGCTTTAATTGCCAAAAGCGGAACGTCCGTCGTTCCGCTTTTGGCTTAGCAATAGTTATTTTTTTTTGCTTTCATCCCGAGCACAGTTCTTTTTATTAGCATCATTAAAAGGTTCATTAGCGAATTCCACACTGTCTGTAACCTTGCTGATGTTACAGTTTTGCGTAAGCTTACTGTTTTTGTTTTTCAGTTCTTTTTTATTCTTTTTGTCTTTTTCCACGCCGTTTTCACCACCTTTTTTTCTGAACTGATTATAGTGTGTGCACTTGAAGCGCCATTCATGCTGGAACAAATCTATGTTTTTGTGGGAAAATAGCGTTGCTTGCCAAGAATTACTTTTCTGTTATTCTGTTATAATAACTTGCAGGAATTAGCAAAAATAAAAAGAATGGTAAGATATTAGCTGGCAAACGGAGAAATTGAATGCGGAAGCACTTTAAAAAACAAGGCAGCAGGGAGGAAATAGAGCATGAAACTGACATTTTGTGGCGGTGCCAGAACGGTGACCGGCTCCTCCATTTTGTTGGAAGCAGCAGGAAAAAAAATTTTGCTTGACTGCGGTCTGTTTCAAGGAGGACGGCGGCTGCGTGAAAGAAACTTTAGCGAATATGCGTATAATCCGGCTGAAATTGATTTTGTTATTCTCTCACATGCCCATATTGATCATTCAGGACTATTGCCGCGATTGGTGAAAGATGGTTTTCGCGGCCAAGTGCTATCCACCTTTGCCACTGCAGATTTGAGCAAGATAATGTTGCCAGATAGCGCTCATATTCATGTCATTGAAGCAGAGTGGCAAAATAAAAAAAACAGAAGAGCCGGCCGGCTTGAGGTTGAGCCTCTCTACACTGTGGAAGACGCTGAAGAAGCGCTGAAATATTTTACTGCTATCGATTATTATGAGCCGTTTCGCCTGTCAGAGGAAATTGTTATAAAATTTTTTGACGCAGGGCATATCCTTGGCTCTGCCATTACAGAAATTGCGATCACCGAAAACGGCACTCAGGCAAAACTGGTATTTTCAGGCGATTTGGGCAAATCCAAACAACCTATTATCAGGGACCCTGATGTGATCGAGGAAGCCGATTATCTGATTATTGAGGGGACGTATGGTACCCGGGAGCATGAGGAAGAAGATCAAAAATTAGAAATTTTGCAAAGCGTGATAAATGAGACTGTCTCTCGTCAGGGGAATATTGTCGTTCCTTCTTTTGCCGTAGGACGTACACAGGAAATGCTTTATTTTCTCAGCAAGCTGATAAGTGCAAACAAGATTCCCAATCTTCCTATTTATATTGATAGTCCGCTGGCCATCTCCGCAACGGAAATTTTTTCTCGGCATCCGGAATGTTTTGATGTGGGTATGCGGCAGCTACTGCTTAGAGGGCAGGACCCATTTCATTTTCCGGAAGCTATTTTTACACAGACTGCTGAGGAATCGCAGCGGATTAACCGTCAGCCCGGCGGCGCTATGATTATCTCTGCCAGTGGGATGGCAGAAGCCGGGCGAATTAAACATCATTTGAGGCATAACCTCTGGCGCAAGGAATCTACCGTTCTTTTTGTAGGGTACCAAGCGGAAGGGACGCTGGGGCGCCGGATTCGGGATGGTGCAAAGAAAGTACGGATATTTGGTGAGGAAATTATGGTGCGAGCCCGTGTCATTGCGATAGACGGCTTTTCGGCCCATGCTGATCGGACAGAACTGCTATCTTGGCTTAACAAGTTTCAGAAAAAGCCTAAACAGGTTATCTTATTTCATGGAGAGGAAGATGTCTTGACAGCGTTCTCTGCTGAAATTGAATCTTCCTACGGAGTATCCACCTACATTCCTCAGTACCTGGAAACTTTGGAGTTGCAGCCTGGGATTGTGGAGCTTAAAACGACAGCATCTGCGCTTGTCCGTTTGAAGGCTCGTGAGATGATGCAGGAATGGCAAGAGCTAGCCAATGAGTTTACCGAGCGCTTAGAGTCGGCACTTCTGGACGAAGAGGATGAGGAAGGTCTGCTGGAGTTAGAAAAAGAGCTTAATGCAGTCAAGAATTGCATTACCGATTACTTTTAATTGGGGGGACTAGAATGATCCAGGAGTGGGATGTGCAGTCAATTCTGCCGCACCGTTATCCGTTTTTGTTGGTAGACAGAATATTGGAGGTGGTGCCCGGGGAGCGGGTTAAAGGAATAAAGAATGTGACAATTAATGAACCATTTTTCCAGGGACACTTTCCTGGTTATCCGGTTATGCCGGGTGTGTTAATTGTGGAGGCAATGGCTCAAGTCGGTGCTTTTGCGATCCTAAGTTTGGAATGCAACAAAGGGAAAAGGTTGCTCTTTACCGGCATTGACAATCTGCGCTTTAAAAAACAGGTGTTTCCCGGGGATACGCTGCTCCTCGAGATGGTAATTACAAAAATCCGCGGTTCTATTGGCAAAGGGCTTAGCACAGCTACGGTAGATGGGAAAGTGGCTGTGACCGGAGAATTAATGTTTGCCATGTTGGATAAAAATATGACAGACAAAAACATCACCGAAAAAAATATTTGACAACCCTATCCATATCCATTATTATTTAAGCTGTGATTGTCGAACTGAATACTCTTATCAAGAGAGGTGGAGGGACTGGCCCGATGAAACCCGGCAACCGGACGTAGCGCGTTAACGGTGCCAATTCCAACAGGATTAACATCCTGGTAGATAGGAGAGGTTGTTTGCGAAAAGAACCTCTTGCATCCAAAGAGGTTTTTTTGTTGCAAATTGTGTAAACTAACCCAAGGAGGAGATTAGATGACTAAAGATTTTCTCTTTACATCGGAGTCGGTAACGGAGGGACATCCAGATAAAGTATCGGATCAGATTTCAGATGCTATTCTTGATGCTATTTTGGAAAGGGATCCGCAGGCACGGGTAGCTGCAGAGACGGCTGTAACCACCGGTTTAGTGCTGGTAGCCGGTGAAATCACCACATCTTGTTATGTGGATATTCCCAAAATTGTTCGTAACACCGTTAAGGAAATAGGTTATACCAGAGCTAAGTTTGGTTTTGACGGTGACACTTGCGCAGTTCTCATCTCTATTGATGAACAGTCTCCCGATATTGCCATGGGAGTAAACCGCTGCCTTGAAGCTAAGGCAGGGGAATACAGCGAAGAAGAAATGGATGCCATTGGGGCCGGCGACCAGGGGATGATGTTTGGCTATGCCTGTAATGAAACGCCTGAATTGATGCCGCTGCCTATTGCTATGGCTCACAAACTGGCAAGACGGCTGGCGGAAGTCCGCAAGAACAAAACCCTTCCCTATCTGCGGCCCGACGGTAAGACTCAGGTAACGGTAAAGTATGAGAAGGGCAAGCCGGTAGCGATTAGCACTGTTGTAGTTTCTGCGCAGCATCATGAGGATGTGTCTCTGGAAAAGATTAAAAGCGATGTGCTAGAAAATGTGGTCACCGGGATTATCCCCGCTCAGTATCTAAGCAGCGAAACCCGCTATTTTGTTAATCCCACCGGCCGTTTCGTCGTAGGCGGCCCGCAGGGAGACGCCGGCCTGACAGGTCGGAAAATTATTGTTGATACCTATGGCGGCTACGCCCGCCATGGAGGCGGTGCCTTTTCCGGCAAAGATCCGACTAAAGTTGATCGTTCTGCGGCATATGCCGCTCGCTATGTGGCCAAGAATTTGGTGGCTGCCGGTTTGGCGGACAAGTGTGAGGTTCAGCTGGCTTACGCTATCGGCGTAGCACGTCCCCTTTCGCTGATGGTAGATACTTTTGGTACCGCTAAAATTTCGGAAGAGAAAATCGTGGCTCTTGTCAACAAGCATTTCGACCTGCGTCCCGCCGCTATTATCCAAGCGTTGGGGTTGCGTCAGCCTATTTACAAGCAGATTGCCGCCTATGGCCATTTTGGCAGGGAGGACCTAGGTTTGTCATGGGAGAGAACGGATAAGGCCGAGCTGCTTAAAGACGAAGCCGGTCTCTAGCTGCAGGATTACCAGCAGAAGAAGCTTTAGTTAAACACAGTCACAAGGTGTCTCAAAGTAACATTTGAGGCATCTTTTTTTTTGGGATGAGGCAGCCTAGCATTGCGTGCAGGCTACGATTTACTGACAGGAAGGATGGCTGGGAGAGGTTGCTTCAGCAATCCCCTCTCCCTCTGGGAGAGGGCTAGGGTGAGGGAGTGAATCAGCACAGATATTACCCTCTCCACCCTCTGGGGGGAGAGGGCTAGGGTGAGGGGGGAAGATCTTTCCTTTTGGATGAGGCAGCCTTGTACAGCTGCTTCGCTCGCACGTTTTCGCAGCTACGAACCGTCATTCTTGCTGACATGCCAAAACCTCCGGGCAGATTGCAAGTGAACCATTGGCATGTCTTAACGCTGCGAATTCCGGTTCGCTTAGCGCT
Source organism: Dethiobacter sp. (assembly GCA_018333635.1). Taxonomy (GTDB): domain Bacteria; phylum Bacillota; class Dethiobacteria; order Dethiobacterales; family Dethiobacteraceae; genus GPS1B09. The sequence goes on along the minus strand of JAGXTL010000032.1, from coordinate 84,157 downwards.
GCTGCCACTTAACGCTCGCTTCCGCATTCTGTGCAAGTCTATGCTCGCTCCAGTATTCCGTTCAATTCTACAGGAAGGATGGCTGGGAGAGGTTGCTTCAGCAATCCCCTCTCCCTCTGGGAGAGGGCTAGGGTGAGGGAGTGAATCAAATCCACGAAAACCGTCCCTGCGGTGCATTGAGTTAGAAACTTTACTCTTTCTGCAGTGGTTAAATCTTGATTTTTGGTGTCCTTTCCCTATTCTGAACAGGTCGGAGAAAGAAACTCTGGCTTTGCCTAGGACAAAAGTGATCCTCTATACTGAGAATTGCTACGGCAAAGGAGGGGGGTGTAAAGATGGCTATTATTCTGGAAAAAAACTTTACTCGTTGTCAGGTTAGTTTGCAAGACGGTACAGATGAGCAAGGAAATCCAATTCTTGTCAATCGGCTGTTTGGAAGAATTTTTCCCGACACAACACATCAGGATTTGTACGATGTGGTGCAAGCTATCATGGGTTTACAGGAATTGCCTGTCCGCACAATCCGTCGTTTGGATGACGGAGAACTAGTAGTAGTGTAGACTTTCAGGCCCTCACCCTAACCCTCTCCCAGAGGGAGAGGGGATTTGTTAGGCACTCTCCCAGAGGGAGAGGGGATTTGTTGGGCATTGAGAGGGGACTGTGGTGGCAATTTTCAGTGTAGATTGGCAGAAATTTATCTAGGAGGTGAAAACTTATGGAAACTACGCTGCAGTTAGTATTTCTTAATCAGGAAGCCTCCTCCTTCACAGTCAATCTGGCTAATCCCAGAGCAAATTTGACGGTGGCGGATGTGACGGCAGTAATGGATTTGATATTGGCAAAAAATATCTTCCGCAGCACCGGGGGTATGCTAACGGCGAAAGTCAGGGCTCGCCTCGTGTCGCGAGATACGGTGGACCTTGTGACATTCGCCTAGGCAACGGGAGGCTATCGCCTCCCGTACATAAGCACAGAACAAATGTTTGCCCTTTATTAGCAGGAAATAGTTGTTTTGTGTGGAATATCATCAGGCGGAGGGGAAAATATGGCCTGTCTGGAAGGAACCCTGGAGCGGATTACATATTATAACGAGGAAACACTTTTTCTGGTAGCGCGGTTATCTTGCGAGCAGGATGTCGTCAATACTATTATTGGCAATATGCCGCGTTTCGCTGTGGGCGAGCGCTTAATTGTGCAGGGTGAATGGTTTCAGCACAAAGATTTTGGCCGTCAGTTTAAAGTGGAAAAATATGAAGTTGTCAAGCCTCAGAATGAAAAAGGTATTCGCAATTTTCTGTCCTCCGGTTTGCTTAAGGGGGTCGGTCCTTCGACTGCAGCGAAAATAGTAGAATATTTCGGGCTTGATGCTTTGAATGTAATCGAAAAAGAGCCGGAGCGGCTTTGCGAAATAGACGGAATCGGCGAGAAGAAAGCGGCTATGATAAGCGAAAGCTTGGCGGAACGCCAGGAAGTGATGAGGGTTATGACTTTTTTGCAGGGACATGGTGTGAGCACAGGTTACGCCACCCGGATTTACCGAAAATATGGAGACGATACCGTGGCTAAAGTAAGTGAAAATCCCTACCGCTTAGCAGAGGATGTGTTCGGAGTCGGCTTTAAGACGGCGGATAAAATTTCGCTGGAGATGGGACTTGCTCACGATTCTCCTCACCGCATCCGGGCTGCCTTGCTCTTTTTGCTCAGAGAAGCGCAGGACGAAGGGCATGTCTTTCTGCCTGTGGAGCTGCTATTGCAAAAGACAGGACAACTGCTTGTGAGCGAAGCGTATCGCCTGCCGGAGGAGGCAGTGCAAAAACAGCTGGAGCGCTTGGTGCGGGAGGGCGATTTAGTTCAGGAGCTCACGGAAGAAGGTGCGGCAGTATATCAGCCTATTCTTTGGCAGGCAGAACGTTATGCGGCAGTCAAGCTTTCGGAGCTGGCAAGTCAACAGTTGTCGCTCCAGCCCCTTAGCATATCTCAGTTGGAGGCCGGCCAAATCAGGCTGGCTTCTGCTCAGCAGGAAGCAGTCCGTATGGCTCTGGAAACAGGCTTATTGGTTATAACAGGGGGGCCGGGTACCGGAAAAACGACCACAATCCGCTCATTGCTTGCGCTTTTTTGGCAGCATGGCCTCGAAGTAATGTTGGCAGCGCCTACAGGCAGAGCGGCAAAGCGCATGACGGAAGCCAGTGGTATGGAGGCCAAAACAATCCACCGTTTATTGGAATATGCACAGGTTGAAGGGGAGGGGTTCACCTTTCAGCGCAACGAAGATAGGCCATTGAAGGCTCATGCGATAATTGTGGATGAAGTTTCTATGGTTGATCTTTCATTGTTTTGCGCTCTGCTTAAAGCTATTCCATTAAGTTGCAAACTGATTTTGGTGGGTGATATGGATCAGCTGCCCTCTGTCGGCCCCGGCAATGTCTTGCGCGATATTATCGCTTCCGGTGCGGTGCCGGTTGTAAAGCTTGATACGGTTTTCCGCCAGTCGGGTGAAAGTGCCATTATTGCCAACGCACACTTGGTAAATAGCGGGCAAATGCCGGATATAAGCGGTCAAGCCAAAGATTTTTTCTTCATTAATGAGAGCGAACCGGAGAAAATTCTCGATGCTATCTTGACATTGTGCAGTCGGCGGCTGCCTAATTATAAAAATAATGATGCCATTGACGATATTCAGGTACTCTCTCCTATGCGGCGCAATCTGCTGGGAGTGGACAATTTAAATATTCGCTTGCAGGCAGAACTAAATCAGCCTCACCACGCTAAACCTGAATTGCGGGGAAGAGGCTCCACTTTTCGCTTAGGTGATAAAGTGATGCAAATCCGGAATAATTACCAAAAAGAAGTATTTAACGGTGACATGGGACGCATCAGTTATATCAATCAGGATGACGGCGAGCTGACTGTCCGCTATCCAGATATAAGCGGAGCGAGAGAGGTAACTTATGACCAAGCGGAGTTAGACGAGCTTTCATTATCCTATGCAGTTTCTGTGCATAAAAGTCAGGGCAGTGAATATCCTGTCGTTATTTTGCCGGTGGTGACCCAGCATTATATTTTGCTGCAGCGCAATTTGCTCTACACAGCCATTACCAGAGCTAAAGAACTTGTTGTGCTGATCGGGACAAAAAAAGCGCTGGCAATCGCAGTTCGTAACAACAAGGTTGAAGCGCGTTATACCAGGCTTGCAGCCAGGCTGGCTGAAAAAAGATAGTCTGGGGGATAAATAATGAACTTATTTAAACCTTTGTTGGATTTGTTTTTTCCGCCTGGTTGTGTGTTTTGCGCTGGCAGAGTGGGGGAGGGAGCTACGGCACTCTTGATTTGCAGCCAGTGTCTTGCCCAAGTACCTGCTCCTGAAACCTGTTGTTTTAAATGTGCACAACCATTGGCTGCGGAGCAGGAGAGTTGTCCGCAGTGCAGTGGGTTGACGTTTGCTTTCAGAGGTGCTTGCACAGTGCACGCCTACAGAGGGTCAGTCAAGATAGCCATTCACAACTATAAATATAACGGAAGAAAAGAAATGGCAAGAACACTAGGCGGATTGATGGCGCAGCAAATTAGGCGAAGTGGCTGGCCAAAAACGGAGGCGATTGTGCCGGTGCCGCTGCATCACAGCAAAATGTTGGAGCGTGGCTATGACCAAGCACTGCTGCTCGCGCAGGTGGTAGCTGCCGAATTGCGCTTGCCGCTAAAAACAGTTCTGCAGAGAAAGAGTGCGACGCCCAGCCAGACAAAGCTTTTTGCCAGAGAACGCTGGGAAAATGTCTCGCAGGCTTTTGAGCTTGCGCCAGGACAAGCCTTGCCGGCGCGCCTGCTCTTGGTTGATGATTTGCTAACCACAGGCGCCACTGCACATTTTGCCACGCAGACCCTCTTGGCAGGCGGTGCTAAAGAAGTTTATCTGGCTGTGGTGGGCCGGTAGCTAATTTATTTTTTTGTTAATCTTTCCAGTGCAGGATTTTACTGCTGCTGGGGTAAATACTAATTATAAGCTGGAAGGGAGTTGAGCCCATGAAATTGTCTATACGCGGCAAGAATATTGAGGTAACTGACGCGTTGAGAGAACATGTGCAAAAAAGGATTGGCAAGATAGACAAATATTTTGCTGCGGATGCAGATGCCCAGGTCACGCTTTCGGTAGAACGAGGCCTGCATAAAGTGGAAGTTACTGCCGGGGTAAACGGTTTGCTGCTTCGGGCTGAAGAGGATACCGCTGATATGTATGCTTCCATTGATTTGGTGGTCGATAAGCTAGAGAGACAGATTGCCAAATATAAAACCCGCATTAACAGGAAATCACGTCAGGGCGGCGGAATCAGAGAATTAAGCCACTTGCCCAAGGTAGATGAGGAAGACGAGTTTGCAGTTATCAGGAGAAAGCGTTTTGGGGTGAAGCCCATGCCGGTGGAAGAAGCTATTCTCCAGATGAATCTGCTTGGGCACGATTTTTATGTTTTCGCCAATGGGGAAAACGATGAAGTAAATGTGGTATATCGCAGAAAAGACGGTAAATATGGCTTGATCGAACCGACGCTGAAATAGCTAGACAAAAAACTACCCCTTTGCGGAGCCGGGATAACGGTGTAAAATACGTGAAGGGGTAGTTTTTTGTTAGGAGGTAAAAGATGAAATCCAAACTGGATGTGGTAATTTTTGAAGGGAATCAGACGAACAGTCCGGTGGAGGAATTGTTGGTATGCGCCCGTCACGCCGCACTTCATGATAATTTAAGAAAAATCCTGGCTCTGCCGGATGTGAACAGAGTGTTTCTGGTGACGAACCGGCCGGAATTGTCTCTTTGGGCGGACGAGCGGATTTGTCCGGTACTAAATAATACAGCTCCGGCAGATTTTCATTTCGGCCGCGAACTTTTAGGTTTGGTGGAACGCTACCGCCTTAAAGCCGTCTTATGTCTTGGGGGCGCTGCCGTACCCCTCATCACTCCAGCTGAATTGACTGATGCGGTGCGGTCGGTGCTAGGCAAAGAAGGGCGCTATGTGACAAACAATGTGCAGTCTGCCGATATGTTGGCTTTTAACCCGACGACAGTGTTAAAGCATTACCCGCTCCCTGCTACAGACAATGCGCTCGTCTTGCTTTTGCGCTACGCCGCAGGCTTTGAACAGTGCCTGTTGCCGACCACGCTGGGGACACAGTTTGATATTGACACTCCCACCGACTTGCTCGTTTTAGCCGATTCCCCTTTTGGCGGCCCGGCATTGCGAACAGCCCTCTCTGCGCTGCAGCTTAATACTGACAGCATTAAGCTGCTAAAGGAAGTGCTGCGAGGCCAATATCCCGATGTGGCCCTGATCGGCCGCGTCGGCGCACCGGCCATAGCCCTGCTTAATCAGAATTTTAAAGTAAGGCTGCGTGTGTTTTCCGAAGAGCGAGGCATGAAATCTTTGGGTCGGCTGGAGAGAAATCAAGTGGTATCCTTGTTGGGCTACTGGCTGGAAGAAATTGGTCCGGCTCGGTTTTTTGGTTTTTTGGAAAGAACGGTGCAGGCAGCTTTGATTGATACGCGGGTGATTTTTGCCCATTTGAAAAAGCCGCTGAGCGATGCCGATCGCTTCTACTCCGATTTAGGCCTGCATGAACGGGTAGAGGATGAATTTGTGCGGGAATTTACCCGGGAAGCCGCCCAGTGCGCCATTCCGATTTTGCTGGGTGGACACTCTTTGGTTTCAGGTTGTGTCTGGGCGTTGGTGGAAGAAATAGGCTGCTTATTATCATGACCGCAGAGAATAAAGAAGGATTTTCTGTTAACTGGTCGAACTATAGTTAAAGATACTAATATAGCAAATTAATGACAGGGTCCTAGACTTCGGCGGGAATAAGTAAAACAACAAAAGAGAGGGAGGGTTGGTATTGGCCGATGTTCCGAAAGAGATTAGGCTTTCCGACTGCGAAAATTTAATTAAACAGATACGCGACGTAATTTCGGTAAATATCGTCCTTGGCGCAAACAAAGAAATTGATGAAATACACGTCTTGGCGGAAGATACACGGAATGCCAAGCAGTTAGTGCGGGATATTGAAACGCTGCTGCGTGTTGAGCAGGGCATCGCTTTAGATCATAAAAAAATCTCAATTGTGCAGTTGAACAAGGAACATACCTTCTTTCAGGGAAAGCGCTTTAAGTTTTCCGCCATTCAGTATTCCCTCCAGGGAACAAAGATCGAAGCGATGGTTGAGCTTACTTCCGCGAAACGAACTTGTCAGGGAAGAAGCTGCGGCGTTAATTCCAGCAGTAATCGTCTGCGCCTCTTTGCCGAGGCCACTATTTCGGCTGTCGGCGAGTTTCTTGAAGCAGGGAGCGCCGTTTTTCTGGAAGATGTGGCTCTTTATCATCTGGGGCGGCGCAGCCTGATTGCAACCACGCTGCTCTACACCCAAGGCCCGCTGGAAGAATGTTTGGTTGGCACGGCGCTTGTTAAACAGGATGAAAAAGAAGCTGTGGTGAGAGCCACTCTTGCCGCTTTAAACCGGCGCGTCTCTACCGCTATTTGACATCTACATAGTAAAAAAAGGGGCCGACACCTTTTCCCCAGAGCGGAGCGGTTTGCCTGTCGCCATGTAGCGGAGCGCGGCAGAGGATACCGCAAAGGGGGATTTTCAAAATGGCAAAAGTTATTCGTGCAATCGTTGCCCTGGGCACGTTGGTGCTCGCTGGTGGTGCAAACATTAGAGGTTGGTGGTAGAATTAACTTTGTCGGCCCTTTTTTTTATATTTGGAGGAAACTGTCATGTCGTTTAAAGAAGAGCCGCTTGAGGTAAAAATCTATGTCAGCGCCGTTATTTTCGCGGCCGCGCTCTTTCTTGCGCTGCATAATCCGCTGGGGTTCCTCAGCTTGTCGGCAATCTTTTTTATAATTTTATACTTACTGCTGGAAAATGTTGATGTTACCCTGCCGAATAACAAAGGCTCCGTTTCTGTTGGTTATGCCGCCAGTTTAGCGATAACTCTTTTATTTGGGCCCGGTGCGGCGGCATGGGGTAATTTTGCCACAATTTTGCATAAGCGCACATGGGAGCACCGCAAGGCGCTGCATAAGCCTTTATTCAATGTGGCTCAGTTAACTCTCGCCGCCGGCGGCGCCGGCTATGCCTATCAGTTTTTCGGCGGTATAACCGGACAAGTTGCGCTGCTGCGTGATTTTCATGCGATCATGATGAGCATTTTAGTTTACTTTTTTATTAATTTTGTGCTGGTAATGGGTATATTTTATTTAGCGCAAAGGATGTCATTCTTCAACGTCTGGTTTATCGTTTTCAGATGGGTTATCCCCAATTATTTAGCGGTATCGCCTCTGGGTGTATTAATTGCCGCAATTTACGTCAGCATGGGTATTCCGGCAGTCGTTCTTTTAATGATCCCGCTGATGCTGGCGCGTCATACCTATGCCCTCTATATGGAGATGCGTAGCCAACATATCAGCACAATCAAAGCGCTGACAAAAGCGATTGACGCTAAAGACCATTATACCCACGGCCATTCCGAGCGGGTGGCGGAGCATGCCGTCGCTATCGCAGCAGAGATGAAGCTGCCGGAAGATTTTCAGGAGAAGCTGGAGTATCTGGCGCTGATGCATGATATCGGTAAAATCAGTACTCCCGAAACAATCTTAAATAAGCCGAGCAAACTCTCAGACGAGGAGTTTATTTTAATCCGCAATCATCCCGAGGTCGGGGCGGAAATTATTAAGGACATTAAGTTTATCGGCGCACATGCCGATATTGTGCGCCATCATCACGAGCGGATTGACGGGGGCGGCTATCCCGGCGGCATTACGGGCGAGAAAATTTCGCTTGGCGCGAAGATTTTGTGTGTGGCCGACGCCTTTGACGCTATGACTTCAGCGCGGATATATAGTACGCCAAAAAGCAAGCAGGAGGCGGTCGCCGAGCTTGAGCGCTGTTGCAACACGCAGTTCTGCCAGGATGTGGTGAAAGCCTTTGTGAAAGTGCTGCGAAGGAGAGGTGAAATCAGTTGATCCTGGTAGGTGTGATTTTGGCGGTGGCTGTAGCACTGCTGCGGGGCGGGAAATTAGAGCGGCTAAGTGATTTGGGCTTAAAGCTGCTGCCGCTTGCCTGGTTGGTGCTGGTGCTGCGCTCGCTGGTGGCCGTGCTGGAAAGCCGGGGCATGCCTTGGGCGCCGTGGCTGCAGGTCGTGGCATATCTTATTTTGCTTGGGGTTTTGTGGTTAAATCTGGCCGCGCCGGGCATGAAGCTCTTTGCCTTAGGCAGTCTCTTGAATTTTCTGGCAATCGTGGCAAACGGCGGGGCGATGCCCGTCTCCCCCGGCGCCTTAGCCTTTCTCGGAATGAGTGTGACGCCTACCGGAACACATACTCTTTTGACTCCAGAGAGCCGGTTACCGTTTTTAACCGATATTATTCCGCTCTGGATGCCCTACCCCCAGGTGATTAGTGTGGGTGATATTGTGCTTGTTGCCGGGATGTTCTTGTTTATCCAGCAGAGGATGCTCGCCGGGGGCAGACTTGTTTCAGCCGAGAAATAATGATAAAATAAGTTTGGATTCTGCAAGGGAACCGCCAGGTTCCTTTTGTATTATAAATATTGGAGGTTTTAGGCATGCGCGGCCTGATAGCCAAACTGCTTGGTGATGTAAACCAACGTGAAATCCGCAAGGTGAACTCCCTGGTCGAGAAGATTAATCTGTTTGAGGAAGAGATTAAAGCGTTGCCGACAGATGCCTTGTGCGCTAAAACGGCGGAATTTAGAGAGCGCTTAAATATTGCCCTAGGGGAGCAGCGTCAGCAGTTGGCTGAACTGAAAGCAGCGTTACCTCCTAATGCGGACGCCCTGGAACAACGGGAATTGGCAGATGCGGAAAAAGAACTGTTTAAAGCAGAGCAGGCTGCGCTCTTGGAGCTTTTGCCGGAGGCTTTCGCTGTCGTGCGGGAAGCCGGCCGCAGAGTGCTGGGCATGCGCCATTTTGATGTGCAGCTCTTGGGCGGTATTATTCTGCATCAGGGGCGGATTGCGGAGATGAAAACCGGCGAGGGAAAAACGCTGGTGGCCACTTTGCCGGCCTATCTCAACGCCCTGACCGGCCGCGGTGTACATATTGTTACTGTAAATGATTATTTGGCGACACGCGACCGGGAATGGATGGGGCCGCTTTATGAGGCTTTAGGTTTGTCGGTCGGCTTGATTGTCCACGGGCTGGAACAGCAAGAGCGACGCGTTGCCTATGACGCCGATATTACCTATGGCACAAATAACGAGTTCGGTTTCGACTATCTGCGCGAGAATATGGTGCTTTACCAGGAGAATCTGGTGCAAAGACAGTTATATTTTTCAATCGTGGACGAAGTCGACAGCATCTTAATTGATGAAGCGAGAACGCCGCTGATAATCTCCGGACAAATGAAAACGGAAGAGAAGCAGCATGACGACTATGCCCGCATTGACGGTGCGGTGCGGCGGCTGAAGCAGGATACCCATTTTGAAGTTGACGAGAAGGCTCACTCAGTGACTTTAAGCGATGAAGGCGAGCGTCAAATAGAAATATTATTGGCTGAGAAAGGTCTTTATGGGGAAGAAGATATCGTCTATGAAGATGTGGAAGAGGAACAGGTCTTGGAAACCGCTCAGACTCAGCACAGAAGCATCATTAAAAAGAAAGTAGAGAACGCGCTGCGAGCTCACAGTCTGATGAAGCGGGACAAAGACTATGTTGTCACAGAGGGACAGATTATTATTGTCGATGAATTTACCGGCCGTCTGATGTACGGTCGCCGCTATAGTGATGGGTTGCATCAAGCCATAGAGGCCAAAGAACGGGTAAAAGTGGCTAAGGAAAGTATGACGCTGGCCTCCATCACCTTCCAGAATTATTTCCGCATGTATAAAAAATTAGCCGGCATGACGGGGACGGCTGCTACAGAGGAGGCGGAATTTCAAAGCATCTACGGCATGGATGTAGTTGCTATCCCCACAAATAAACCCATGGTGCGTCAAGATTTGTCGGACGTGATTTATAAAACGAAGCGCGGCAAATTTCGCTGGGTTGTGGAGGAAATTATTGAGCGCCATAAAACCGGCCAGCCCATGTTGGTAGGAACGATCTCCATTGAAACATCGGAAGAATTAAGTCGCAATTTACAGAAGCGCGGAGTGCGGCACGAAGTGCTAAACGCCAAACATCATGAACGCGAAGCTAAAATAATCGCCCAGGCGGGACGGCTTGGTGCGGTAACGATTGCTACAAACATGGCGGGACGCGGCACAGATATTTTGCTGGGCGGCAATCCTGAATCTCTGGCGGAAGACGTTTTTTTGGCGGAATATGGTTGTTGCCCGGAAGAATATGGCGGCAGAACGGGTCTGACTGAACGCGAAAAAGACGACGCTCATACTCGTTATGAGAAGTTGCTGGAGAAATACAGGGAAGAGACGCGTTTGGAGCGGGAAAAGGTAATTAGCGCCGGCGGTCTCCATATTTTAGGAACAGAACGGCACGAATCACGGCGCATCGACAATCAGCTGCGCGGCCGTTCCGGGCGGCAAGGCGATCCCGGCTCCAGCCAGTTTTATATCTCGCTGGAAGATGATCTGATGCGTCTCTTTGGCGGTGACAATATTTACGGCATCATGGAAAAGCTGGGATTAGACGAAGATACGCCTATCGACCATCCGTTAATCAGCCGGGCGATTGAGTCTGCCCAGAAGAAAGTGGAAAACCGCAACTTTGAAATCCGTAAGCACATTTTAGAATACGACAATGTGATTAATGAGCAGCGGGAAGTGATCTACGGTCAGCGCCGCCGGGTGCTGGAAGGGGAGAGCTTGCGCGGCACGGTGCTGGAATGGCTGCCCGAACTGGTAAACGATGCGCTGGCGCAATATGCCAGCGACAAAGTGTATGACGACGAATGGGATCTGGAAGGGTTGCTGACCTGGGCTGAAGGAATTTTTCTGTCACATCGGCGCCTGAAGAAAGCTGACCTGGAGGGCAAAAGCAAGGAAGAGCTGCATGAGCTTTTTCTCAACCAGGCTCTTGATGCCTACAGTGGGCGGGAAGAAAAAATCGGCGTAGAGACTATGCGTGAATTGGAACGCGTAGTGATTCTTCGCACTGTTGACTCCAAGTGGATGTCCCATATTGACAGTATGGATGAACTGCGGCATGGTGTGGGGCTGAGGGCCTACGGACAGCGTAACCCATTGGTAGAGTACAAATATGAAGCGCATAACATGTTTACTGAAATGATTCACGCCATTAAGGAGGAGTCGGTAAGTTTGCTTTACCGCATCCAGGTTGCGGCACCGCCGCAACGCCAAGCAGTGGCGGTAACAGATGATACGCCCTCCAGTCTTGGCTCTGCAGCTCATGCGCCGTCGCGTGCGGTTAAGAAGGTAGGCCGGAATGACCCGTGTCCATGCGGAAGCGGGAAAAAACATAAAAAATGTTGTTGGAAGTAGGTGCAAGATGTCTGCGGAAATTAAAAATGCTTACAAGGAGCTGTGCGAGCGTCTTACCGAAATGAGTGTTTCCCTTTGACGTCGCTCAAAAGAGTGAACTTATCCAGAAGTTGACGGAAGACTCGGGTCGCGTGGAGTTTTGGTCCGATGCCGAAAAAGCGCAAAAAAATATCCAGCAGTTGAAGGCGTTGCGCGATGATGTGGAACCGATAGAGGCTGCGCGCCGGATGCTGGATGACTTGGACGTGACCATTACGCTTGCGGCAGAAGAAGATGACGCAGACCTGTGGGTCGATGCGGCAGAAAACCTGACTTCCCTGGCTTTGGAAATTGGCAGGCTGGAGTTAGCCGTGCTCTTTAGGGGGCGTTATGATGACCATAATGCCATCGTCGCCATTCACCCCGGCGCCGGGGGCACTGAGTCGCAAGACTGGGCGGCCATGCTGGTGCGGATGTATACCCGCTGGGCGGAGAGGAAAAATTATCAAGTGGAAATTATGGACCTGCTTCCCGGAGACGAGGCAGGAGTTAAAAGTGCCACACTTTTAATAAAAGGGAAAAACGCTTACGGGTATCTTAAGGCGGAGCGCGGCGTTCATCGTCTGGTGCGTATTTCCCCCTTTGACGCCGCAAGCCGGCGCCACACCTCTTTTGCTTCTCTAGATGTTTTGCCGGAGGTGGAAGAGGGGGAGCAAGATGTGGAGATTAAGCAAGAAGATTTGAAGATTGATACCTACCGCTCGAGCGGGGCCGGCGGACAACACGTTAATACTACCGATTCAGCAGTGCGGATTACCCATCTGCCCACCGGCTTTGTCGTCACCTGTCAAAATGAGCGTTCGCAGCATGCCAACAGAGATCGTGCAATGAAGATGTTGCGCGCTAAGCTGGCCGATTTGCAGCAGCGCCAACAACTGGAGGAAATGAGCAGTATTCGTGGGGAACAAAAGGAAATTGCCTGGGGGAGCCAGATCCGTTCCTATGTGTTTCAACCATACACCATGGTGAAAGACCATCGCAGCGGCGTGGAAATAGGGAATATTAACGCAGTAATGGATGGCGAGCTGGAGGAGTTGATTGAGTCTTACCTGCGGCAGACAGCGGGGAAGCAAAGGTAAGGGAGGAGGTGCAGGCATGGCCAAGTATCAGGCTGGTAAAGAATATGCCGTCGTCCTGCTGGGCACTACCTTAGTGGCCGCCGCCTTTCAATTATTTCTTGTGCCTAACCAAATTGCCGCCGGCGGAATCAGCGGCTTAGGAGTCATTCTCTTTCATCTCTTTGGGCTGCCGGTGGGACTGACCATCTTTTTTCTAAATCTGCCGTTATTTATTTTGGCAGCCCGCTTGTTTGGCAGCAGTTTTATTGCTCGCGGCCTCTTTGGTGCTATTGCTCTGTCGCTTATGGTTGAACTGCTGGTATTTCTGCCGGCGGTGACGAAAGATCTCCTGCTGGCCTCTCTTTACGGTGGGGCCTTGATGGGTGTGGGCGTTGCCCTTGTCTTTCGCGCAAGAGGCTCCACGGGTGGCACGGTTTTAGCGGCTCAGGTATTAAACAAGCTGTTCGGCTTTACGATGGGCCAAAGTCTGCTCAGTGTTGATTTTTTAGTAATTGTTTTGGCCGGTATTGTTTTTAGTTTAGAACTTGCCATGTATGCGCTAATCTCACTGTTTGTGAGCAGCAGGGTGATTGACCTTGTGCAGGAAGGAATCAGCAGCAGTAAAGCGGCCCTGATAATTTCTTCGAATACAGAGATAATTGCCGATAAAATTCTCCTGGACCTAAATCGCGGAGCCACCATCCTTTCCGGCAGAGGTGCCTATACAGGAAACTCACGTGAGATGGTGCTGACAGTAGTTTCCCAGTCAGAGGTACAGCGTCTGAAAACTATAGTGCAGGAAGTGGATCAGCGGGCCTTTGTCATTTTGGGTAACGCCCATGAGGTGCTGGGCGAGGGCTTTAAGGTGACTAAGCTGCGAAAGGCAGATTTAAGCAATTAGTCTGAATTTACAGGAATTCATTTTGGATGGAAGCTAGGGAGGCGGGGTCGAAGGGGCGGGTGCCAAGCGCTGTCTGATCGTGTGCCAAGGCGGGGATGCGGGATTCAAAGGTGGCGCGTGGGACGTTGTAGAAGATGCCAAGCGGGATCTGGTCGCCCCATTCTCTCGCAAGTGTTAAGGCGGCGTTCCAGTCTGTCTGCTCATGCTGTTGCGGGAAGTAGACCCTTTTTTTATACCAGGCATAGGTGTTCACTTTATTGAATGAAACACAGGGCTGTAAAATATCGATTAGTGCATAGCCGCGAAATTCCAGCGCCTGTTTCATCGTTGTCATCAGGTGTTCTTTTTCCCCCGAGAAGCAACGAGCCACAAATCCGGCTCCCATCACCAGCGCAACGGCCAGCGGATTGAAGGCTGGCAAAATCACGCCTGATGTTTGAATCGTCGTCCTCATCCCCTCGTCACTCGTCGGGCTCGCTTGCCCTTTGGTGAGGCCATACACTTGGTTATTATGGACAAAATGAGCTAAGTCGGGGTTGCGGCGAATCGTATGAATGAAATGGTTGCCCCCTTCGCCATAAGTATCACCATCGCCGGATTCTACGATGACTTTTAGGGAAGTATTGGCAATTTTTGCTCCTACCGCGGGCGGCAGTGCACGGCCGTGCAAGCCGTTAAAACCGTTTACCCGGAGATAATGCGGTATTTTTGCCGCCTGACCGATTCCGGAACAGAGCAGAATGCGGTGAGGCGCCAATTTTAGTTGGGCCAGTGCTTCAGCTAACGCTTCACGGATGGCGAAATTACCGCACCCCGCACACCAAGCCGTGTCTTTGCTTAAATAGTCGGCAGCTTTACACATTGCGTTCTACCTCCCGCACAATTTCGTTGGCCAAAAACGGACGTCCGTCAAACTTCAAAATCGCCCTATCTGCCACCAGTCCGGTTTCCCGGCGTATCAACGCGGAAAACTGACCGGTGGCATTGTTTTCTACGCAAATTTTTTGTTTGAAATGCAAAAAAAGTGTTTTAATTGAAGAGGCGGGCAGCGGCCAAAGGTCGGCGAAGTGCAGATGGCTGGCGCGAACATGCTTATTTTGTAAAATTATACAGGCTTCCCTCAATGCTCCATAAGTCGAGCCCCAGCCGATTAAAAGCACTTCGCCAGACTGATCGCCGAAAAGGTTAGGCTCCTCCATTTCCTGGGCCAAGCTTTCCAGTTTGCGCAGCCGCTTTTCTGTCATGCGGCGCCTTGTTTCAGCATCCTCAATAATATGACCGTCTTCATCATGCTCATCACTGTCAGCCAGTACTGTTTCGTGAGGAAATTGACCGGGCAGCGCGCGCGGGGAAACGCCGCTGGCTGTGTAGCGGTAACGACGGTAAGGTTTTGTTAGGGTTTCAGCTGTCAGCAGATGGCGGTCATAACAGAGTTTGCCAAAATCAAATGGCGGGACTGTTCTCGCAGTATCGGCAAAGTGTTGGTCGGAAAGGAAGATGACAGGAATTTGATATTTCTCTGCCAAGTCGAATGCTTTGTTAAGACGGAAGAAAGCATCTTCAATATGTGTTGCCGACAATATGGCTCTGGGAAATTCCCCATGACCGGCATGCAAGACAAACTCCAAATCCCCCTGCTCCGTTCTTGTGGGCAGCCCAGTGGCAGGGCCTGGTCTCATGGCCATGACAATTACGAGCGGAGTCTCTGTCATGCCGGCCAGGGAAACTCCTTCCACCATTAGCGAGAAACCGCCTCCTGATGTGCAGGTTAAGGCTCTGGCTCCGCTAAAAGCTGCGCCCAGCACCATGTTGACGGCGGCGATCTCGTCTTCCGCCTGTTCAACCACCACGCCGTGGGACTCCTGTTTTTCAGCCAGGTAAGCCATAATGCCAGTGGCTGGTGTCATGGGATAAGCTGCGAGGAAGCGGCAACCGCTGGCCAGCGCAGCCATCCCCAGTGTTTGGTTGCCGTCTAAATAAAGTTGACGCTCACTTTTTTTGCTCTGCGGCAGGCTAAAGCAGCCGTCACAATACTTGGCAGCTGCGCTGTAGCCTAAGTGCAGAGCAGTAATATTTTGCGCCGCCAGTTCAGGATTGAAGTTTTCTAAGAGAAGCGTTTCCACTAATGACGTATCTTGGCTTAGCAGCGCTAACACTGCTCCAACTGCAACGGTGTTAGCCATAATTTTGTTGCCGGCCTTTATTGACAAGGATTCCAGCGGGAGTGGCACAAGGTTGCCGGTATCCGTCGTGATACTGAAAAGATCCGGGTCATAAATAATTTTGCCGTTTTCCGCCAGTAATTGTCGGTGCAAGCTGTATGTTTCTTCATTTAAAGCAACCAGCAACTGAGTGACATCTTCGGCCATCCAGGGTGTTTCTGCCGCGATGCGCAGGCGGGTAAAATTATGTCCTCCGCGAACCCGGGACATATAATCCTTTGCGGTCAGCACGCCAAAACCGGCTCGTGCCAGTGCCTTCCCCAGCAGGTGGGCAATAGTCTCCATGCCTTGCCCGGCTGCGCCTCCAATCAAAATGTTCATTGTCTTCACTCCTTTGCTCTAAGTTAATTATGTTTTTGCAGGCCCTCACCCTCAACTTATCCCTCACCCTACCCCTCACCCTAACCCTCTCCCGGAGGGAGAGGGGACTTAATAGTTGGGAGGGAGAGGGGCTTAATAGTTTTTACTGCTTCGCCTAGGAGCATCAATTTCCCTTTCTGGCATGAGTTGACAAATTAAGCAAAAACCGTAGATAATAACAAACTTTTTGTAAAAAAAATGCCTAATTAAAAAGGTTTTTCTAAATAACTGTCGAACTTATGTCAAGTACGGGCAGAAAATTATAATTATTGATTAAGCTTATTAGCTTAAATAAATATCTCAGGTGGAATGGAGTGGCATCATGATCGAATTTCAACGCGTCTCCATGGCCTATCCAAATGGCGTAACTGCGTTGAAGAGTATCAATTTGTCAGTTGAGCAAGGTGAATTTGTTTTTCTGGTGGGAGAGAGCGGGGCTGGCAAGTCTACGCTAATCCGTCTTTTATGCCGTGAGCTTCTGCCTACAGAGGGCAGTATTAGAGTACAGGGGCGGGACATTGCCCGACTGAAGCGACGGGAAGTACCGTTTTTTCGCCGCAACATTGGCGTGGTTTTTCAGGATTTCCGCTTGCTGGAAAACCGCACTGTTTATGAAAACGTGGCTTTTGCTATGCAGGTAGTGGGGGCGACGGGAAGAGATATTCGCAGGAGAGTGCCGGATGCTCTGCAGTTGGTTGGTTTGGCAGCAAAAGCGAAGATGAAACCGCTGGAACTGTCAGGCGGAGAACAACAGCGGGTCTGTTTGGCGCGCGCTATTGTCAATCAGCCTTCGTTAATTATTGCCGATGAACCTACCGGGAATTTGGATCCCAGAACCTCAATGGGGATTATGGATGCTCTGAAATCCATCAATATTCGTGGCACAACCGTCATTATGGCTTCGCATGATAAAGAGATTGTGGACGCAATGCGACAGCGGGTGCTCGTGCTGGACGGTGGGAAAGTGGTTCGTGACGAACGAAGGGGAGTTTACTGCCAACATGCTAATTAGAAATTGGCTGCACTACATAAGAGAAGCATTTAGCAGTGTCTACCGCAACGGCTGGATGAGCTTTGCCTCCATTGGTGTTGTGGCTGTCACTTTATTTATCCTGGGCAGTTTTATCTTGCTGAACATTAACGTGGAGTATATTGCCGAGGATGTTAAACAACAGGTGGAGATTGTCGCTTTTGTTGAGGAGTCGCTGGCGGCTGATGAAGTGGACTTGCTCCGTGTCTCCCTAATTCGCATGGAAAAAGTGGAAGAAGTTCGTTTCGTTTCTCGCGAAGATGCGCTGGAGCGCTTGAAAGAAGAGTTTGGTCCGTTGGTAGAAGGGTTTGAAGGGAGAGAGCGCAATCCGCTGCGCGATTCGTTTGAAATTCGTGCCATTATCCCGGAAGACATCCCGGCTTTGGCTAAAGAGGTGGCTGAATTGCCCGGCATTGCCAGAGTAGATTACGGCAGGGGCGTAGTCGAGCAACTCTTTAGCATTACAGGCGTAGTAAGGTTGATTGGCATAGCCTTCATGATTGGGCTGGCACTGACGGCAATGTTTTTAATCGCCAATACGATTAAGCTTACAGTAAACGCCCGCGCCAAAGAGATTATGATAATGAAATACGTGGGTGCCACTGAGTGGTTTGTACGTTGGCCGTTCTTGATCGAGGGTGTACTGCTTGGTTTTTTTGGTGCGCTGCTGCCCACAGTTCTTTTGATGCTTGTCTACAGTGAGGCTGTGGCCTGGACAAGCTTAAATCTGCATTTTTTGCCTCTTGTCTCACCCGGTATGGTTATTATGGAACTGGCTCAGCTTTTACTCGTACTTGGCACTGTTATCGGCGGAATTGGCAGTCTTGTCTCCATGCGGCGGTTCTTAAAAGTTTAAAGTTTGGGAGTGATGGCTTTGTCTAAATGGAGAAAGGGAATAATTTTAATGATGGCGGCTTTTTTGCTGTTTAACAGTATCTTGCCCGTTTTTGCCAATCAGATCACTGAAAGACAGGAAGAACTAGGCTCGGTACGTGCCGATATCAATCAGCGGAGGAAAGAGCTCCAGCAAAACAGAGCTGAACAGGACAAGGTGCTGTCGGAAATTCGTCAGTTGGAGTCGGAAATAAAGGCAACTCAGCGGGAGATCACCTCGCTTGCCGATAGAATCAGTACAACGGAAAACAGGATTGCTGAAAATGAGGTAAACCTGACGGAAGCGGAAATACAGATCAAAGAAATGGAGGGCCTGCTGGCCACTCGTTTGCGTGCCATCCATGAAAATGGCAGTATTAGTTATCTGGAAGTCCTCTTTAGCAGCGCCTCTTTTGCCGAGTTCCTAAGCCGGTTTAATGATTTGCAGTTAATTATTGCCGAAGACAGAGTGCTTTTAACTGAATTTCAGTCGGAGCGGGAACGGATTGCGGGAATAAAGGTTGCTTTGGAGGAAAAGCGTCTGGAATTGCATGTCATGCGTGAGCAAAATATTGCAGAAATCAGTAATTTGGAGAAAAAACAGGCGGAGCAACAACAATTGCAGGCCGCGCTTGACGCAGAGCATGAGGAAATGGAAAAAGTTGTTCGTCAGATGGAGCAGGAAGCCAGCCAGATTGAAAGAATTATTAGACAGATGCAGGCAGCACAGCGCCGCTCCAGGCAAACAAGGACTGCTTATCGCGGTTCCGGGCAAATGGCTTGGCCGGTACCGGAGTTTGGCCCCGCATGGATCACTTCGCGTTTCGGCTTCCGTGTCAATCCGTTTAGCGGAGCTCCGGGTGCTTGGCATGGCGGAGTAGATATCGGTATTCCGCATTCACGTTTCCCCCGTAACAGAAACGGCGAGCCGGTGCACGCGGTAGCTGCCGATGCGGGCGTTGCCCATATTTTCCCGATGAGGGGCGGTTACGGAAACATGGTGATTATTGACCATGGAGATGGGATCGCTACCCTCTACGCTCATCTAGATAGTATTCTGGTGGGAAATCAAGTCAGTGTCTCGCGCGGACAGGCAATAGGTGTAGTAGGCACTACCGGTTTGTCTACCGGTCCGCATCTTCACTTTGAGGTGCATGTTAACGGCAGTCGGGTAGAACCGTTAGCTTTTATCAGATAGCTGGCTATTGCAAAGGAGCTAAGAATTACCTGCTAAGCTGAATAGCCCTCTCCCACTGGGAGAGGGCAGGGTGAGGGATATTTTCGTCCCTTTTATCAGCATGTGCATCATTTAACCCTTTCCTCCCTAAAGGATGGAGAGGGTATTTTGTTTTCGCCCTCGCCCTCGCCCTCGCCCTAACCCTCACCCTAACCCTCTCCCAGAGGGAGAGGGGATTTGTGAAGGAAGGGAGAGGGGAATTGTAGAGAGGGTGAGGGGAATTAACGTGCCCTCGCCCCCCTTAGGGGGGAGAGGGTTAGGGTGAGGGGGGTAGAGGTGAATTGTTGGAGGTGAGAGGGGAATTAGCGGGGGGATTTATGGGCGAGGCTGTTGTTTGTGGAATGTTGGCAGGGCGGGTGGAAATCTCCTCTAGATTATTGGCTTTAATAAGTTTATAATGAGAAAGAGTGACATAAAAATTGGCTGAAAGTTGGTGTCCATTTCGTGAAAAAAAGGACGGCATATCTCCTTATTTTTTTACTTGTCGTGAGCAATCTGCTGACGTTCCGAGTCACGAGAAATGCGTATCGCTTGACTATGCCTACGCCTCCTCCCGCTGTCGGCGGTAATGCGGCAGGAGATGATCTGCCGGAGGAACTGAGGCCTTTTATTGAGACTTTTAATATTTTAGCGCAACGCCATCTCGATGAAGTGGCAAAAGAAGAGCTTGTTGATGCGGCAATTAAAGGGATGGTCGATTCCCTGGAGGATCCTCAGACAAGCTTTTTGGATGCTGAAAATTGGGAAGAAATGATGATGAAGATTGACGGTTCATTCTCCGGGATAGGTATTGAGATCAACGTGGTTAATGAATACATTACAATTATTGCGCCGATCAAAAATACGCCGGGGGAACGGGCAGGTTTGCTGGCAGGTGATCGCATTGTTGCGGTGGACGGCGCAGATCTGGTCGGTGCCACGACCTTGGAAGCTGTAAAACTGATGCGCGGACCTACAGGCACAGAGGTCACGCTGACAGTGGAAAGAGACGGCCTCCCCGCACCTCTTACTTTTCAAATTACCCGGGGGAATATTGTTCTGCCCAGTGTATTTCCCGAAATGTTGGCTGAAAATATCGGTTATATTGAAATCACCACCTTTGACGAGCACACCGGCAGTGATTTTCGTGAAGCGCTTCTCCATTTGGAAAGTCAAGGGATGAAAGGCTTGATCTTAGATTTAAGGGATAATCCCGGCGGATTGTTAAACGAGGCGATTAAAATAGGTCAGGAACTTTTGCCTGCCGGTCCGATTACTCATGTCGCAGACCGTCATGGGGTGATTCAGCGGACATACAGTTCTTTTGGGGTGCAAAAGCCTTACCCCATTGTGGTCTTGGTTAACGGTGCCAGCGCTTCCGCGGCAGAGATAATTGCCGGTGCCTTTCAGGATACGGGAACTGGTACCCTGGTAGGGACGAAGACATACGGCAAAGCGACGGTACAGCATATGGAAAAGCTGTCAAACAGTGCGGGTCTGCGCTACACTGTTGCTAAATATCAGACGCCTAACGGCAGGGATATTAATGGCAAGGGTCTTGAACCGGATGTAGTTGTGGAGCTGCCCGCCGAATTTATGTTAATTTATCATCAGCTTGCTAACGATCTAAAACCTGGTGATAAAGATATATTTGTCACTTTTTTACAGAAGATGTTGGTTGCGTTAAAGTTTGATGTGGCGGAAACAGGCACCTTTGACCAAGCGACAGAACGTGCCGTGCGCGCGTTCCAAAGCAAGCATGGCTTGGCTGTCAGCGGCATCGCGAACGCTGCAACAAGAAGTAAGCTGGCGCAAGAGATTGAGGCTCTGTTAGGAAATTCGGATTTGCAGCTTAATAAAGGAAAAGAAATTCTGCTGGAAAAAATCTAAAGGAGTGGGCGGAGGGAGTCTATGGAGCTGGTCCGTCTTTTCCTTGGGGCCTTCGCGAGTTTTCTGCTGAACCCTCTGTTTTGGCTTGTGGTTTTGCTGATAACAAGCCAGTACGGCCGCGTGGCGAGAAATGAAGTGCAGTTGTTTGGCAGGGCTAAATATTCTGTAGCTAGGCAGACATTCTATTTTGCGTTGCTTGGACTGGCTGGAGGCTTTCTGGCCAGTCTCTTGCTCGTTCTTTTTGGTATCTCTTTGCTCGACATCGGTATTATTTATGTTTGGCCGCTCGCCGTGCTGCTTTTACTTGTTCACCCCCGTTACCTTTGTTTCGCCTATGCAGGCGGTTTGGTGGGGGCATTCTCCGCTCTGCTTCAGTTGCTCGAACAGTTTTGGCCTGCCGTCACGTTAGGAATACTCTCTGGGCTTGCAGCTATTCATATCCCCGGACTTTTGGCTTTGATCGGGATTTTGCACTTGACGGAGAGTTTTCTGATTGCTGTAAGCGGTCATTTGTTTCCAAGCCCCCTTTATCTAAAGACGGATAAAGGGGTGGTGGGCGGATATTCCCTGCAAAAGTTTTGGCCGCTGCCGTTGGTAGGCTTAGTGGCCTTACTTGTGCCGCAGGCTGCCGCGGAAGCGGTGAGCGGGGTGCGCATGCCGGAGTGGTGGCCTCTGCTAGCCGGCTCTGCACTGCCCGGAGCTGGTGAGACATTGCTTTATCTGCTCACACCCATTGTGGCAGGTCTGGGCTATGGCGACTTAGCTATCTCAACATCGCCGCAGAAGAAGAGCAGGCGCTCAGCACTAAATTTGGGCTGCTATAGTCTCATCTTAATTGCCGCCGCTTTTCTGGCTTTTCACTATCCGTTGTTTACAATACCAGCCGCTTTACTTTCACCATTTGGACATGAGTTTTTAATTATCTCGGGCAACAAACAGACTCTCTCGCAATGCAGAACATCATGGCGCTTGCCGGATCCATGGCCGATCTGGAAGTTGAGGGTCAAAATAACAGCATCAAACTGGTATTTTCTGATTTTAGGTCTACCGGCATGATTCTGGCGCCTGATCAATTTACAACGGTTTATCTGGAAGTTAAGCAGCCGCGCTTGTTTGATGCTATAGCCAAAAAAAGTAAGCTGCGCACCTGAGTTTGAACGCGTTAAGTCTGACTATCTTTTTGCCCTCTGGGCAGACTAGTCAAGGGAGGTGCGTGATGGCCGGAAATGAGTTGGAAGTGTTATTAAAGCAGCACTCATTGCGTCAGGCGGCTGCAAACCGGCAAGTGTTGCAGGCTTTGCACCAGGCAAACGAAGCTCTGCAGCTGGCAAGGCAGTTGATTATCGCAGAGATAGAATTTCAACGCCGGCTGGATGAGTTGGCAGGCTTTAATGAGAGCACACAAAACGGCGCGGCGGGAGAGCAGTTCAAGCAAGCCGAACCGCTTCCCCCATGGCGACTGGGGCAGCCTCCGGACTTGCAGTAAAGGAAAGGCTTGCAATGCGCCTACCGTCAAAAAAAGTCCTGATTTAGCATAGCCACAAGGTGTCTCAAAGTAAGATGCGAGGCATCTTTTTGTTTGAGCTGCCAGAATCGACCCTCTGTTGTGCTGTAAAAAAAAAAGTGAACATGATATAATATTTAAGTCTACTAAGAATAAGTTTTAATAAGCACCAGGGGAGCTTATGGCATGGGAAAATTTCTTGTTAAGAGTGAATTTAAGCCACAGGGTGACCAGCCGAAGGCAATCGAGAGTTTGCTGGCAGGGTTGGCGAAAGGGTTTAAGCATCAAACTTTGCTTGGCGTGACCGGTTCAGGTAAGACGTTTACTATGGCAAATGTAATTGCGCACTTGCAGCGGCCAACGTTAGTGATTGTCCATAATAAGACGTTGGCTGCTCAGTTGTGCAGTGAGTTCCGGGAGTTTTTTCCTGACAGCGCGGTTGAATATTTTGTCAGCTATTATGATTATTATCAGCCGGAAGCATACATTCCCCACACAGATATGTATATTGAGAAAGATTCTTCAATTAATGATGAGATCGAAAAACTTCGTCATTCTGCCACGAGTGCGCTGTTTGAGCGGCGTGACGTGATTATCGTTGCGAGTGTTTCTTGCATTTATGGCCTCGGTTCTCCGGAGGAATACGGGGAGCAGGTGGTTTCTTTGCGTGTGGGGATGAAAAAAAAGCGGGATGAAATTATCAGGAAATTGATTGCTATTCAATATGAACGTAACGATTTCCGCTTAGAACGCAGTCGTTTTCGTGTCCGCGGCGATGTGTTGGAAATTTATCCTGCATCTTCCACTGAGAAAGCGGTGCGTATAGAATTTTTTGGAGATGAAATTGAGCGGATCAGGGAAATTGATACGCTCACGGGGGAAATTCTTGGTGAGCGGGAGCATGTGGCAATTTTCCCCGCCTCGCATTTTGTGACTTCACGGGAGAGACTGGAAAAAGCTATGAGGGATATTGACTTGGAATTAGCCGATCGTTTGCGCGAGTTGCGCAGTCAAAATAAACTGCTGGAAGCACAACGTCTGGAGCAGCGCACTAGATATGATTTGGAAATGATGAATGAGATCGGTTTTTGCGCCGGAATCGAGAATTATTCCAGGCACTTAGACGGTCGCCCGGCCGGCAGTCGCCCGTTTACTTTGATTGACTATTTCCCCAAGGATTTTCTGCTTTTCATAGATGAGTCCCATCAAACGCTGCCGCAGGTGAGAGGGATGTATGCCGGTGATCGTTCCAGGAAGGAAACACTGGTGGAATACGGGTTCCGCCTGCCTTCAGCCTTGGATAATCGCCCGCTGATGTTTGCGGAGTTCGAACGGTTGGTAAACCAGGTCGTCTACGTTTCCGCCACTCCAGGCCCTTACGAACAGGAGCATCGGCAGCAGGTGGTCGAACAGATCATTAGGCCTACCGGCCTGATTGATCCTGAGATTTTTGTGCGCCCCGTTAAAGGGCAGATTGACGATTTGTACAGTGAAATTCGTCTGCGCAGCCAACGCAATGAGCGAGTGTTGGTGACTACGCTGACAAAGCGGATGTCTGAGGATTTAACTGAGTATTACAAAGAGTTAGGTGTCAAGGTTGCCTATCTTCATTCTGAAATTAACACTCTGGAGCGGAGTGAAATTATTCGCGACTTGCGCCTAGGCAAGTATGATGTGCTGGTGGGAATTAACTTGCTGCGGGAAGGGCTGGACCTGCCGGAAGTGTCCCTTGTCGCCATCCTTGATGCTGATAAGGAAGGGTTTCTGCGAGCGGAACGTTCTTTGATTCAAACCATCGGCCGCGCCGCCCGTCATGTTCATGGTACGGCAATTATGTACGCAGATAAAATTACCGACTCGATGCAGAGCGCCATTGCCGAGACAGAGCGCCGCCGCGTCATCCAACTGGAGTATAATCAGGCTCATGGCATTACCCCAACTACTATTCGCAAAGCGGTGCATGCCGTTATCCAGGCAACCAAATTGGCAGAAGAAACGAGTAAATATTTAAGCAAAGACGATGTTGAGCAGATGACAGCGCGGCAAAGAAAAGAAACAATTGCCGCGCTGGAAAAAGAGATGAAAAAAGCGGCACGGGAACTCGAATTTGAGCGTGCCGCCCGATTGCGTGATCAGTTATTCCAATTGCGAAAAGCCGGAAAAGAGGATGAGTATAACCATGGAACATGATAAGATATTGATTCGCGGTGCCCGCCAGCATAATCTAAAGAATATAGATGTGGAAATTCCCCGCAACAGGTTGGTTGTAATTACCGGCTTATCGGGATCGGGCAAATCTTCACTGGCATTCGACACGGTGTACGCCGAAGGCCAGCGCCGCTATGTGGAGTCCTTGTCGGCATATGCGCGGCAGTTTTTGGGGCAGATGAGCAAGCCTGATGTCGACTATATCGAAGGACTTTCGCCAGCCATCTCCATTGATCAGAAGACTACTTCCCGCAACCCGCGCTCCACTGTAGGCACAGTGACGGAAATTTACGATTATTTGCGGTTGCTTTATGCTCGTGCCGGCCGGCCGCATTGCCCGCACTGCCGTATTCAGATTGCCCAGCAGACGGTGGAGCAGATGGTGGATCGCATCATGCTCTTGCCGGAAAATACCAGAATCCATGTGCTGGCGCCGCTGGTAAGGGGGCGCAAAGGTGAATACAGCAAGTTATTTCAAGATGCCCGCTCCGACGGCTTCGTCCGTGTTCGTGTGGACGGAGAGATTCGTCCGTTGGAAGAAGAGATTACGCTCAGCAAAAATAAAAAACATGATATTGAGATTGTGGTAGATAGGCTGGTAATTAAGGAAGGCTTGGAGAAGCGCTTGGCAGATTCACTGGAGACAGCACTTAAATACGGCAACGGTTTAGTGCTGATCGAAATTATTGACGGAGAGGAATTGCTTTTCTCCGCCACTTTTGCTTGTCCGCAATGCGGTTTTTCTTTCGAAGAAATGGCGCCGCGTATGTTTTCTTTCAACAGTCCCTATGGTGCCTGCGGCAAGTGCAGCGGCTTAGGCAGCAAAGCAGAAATTGACCCCGAACTGGTGGTTCCCGACCAGCGGCGCACACTGGCTGAGGGAGCTATTGCGCCGTGGAAGCCTGGCAGCAACCAAGGCTATTACCAGCAGTTGCTGCAGGCAGTAGCCGCCCGCTTTGAGATTGATCTGAATATTCCTTTTGAGAAGCTCCCGGCAGAACAGAAGAAAATTCTCTTTAGCGGCGTATCAGAAAAAATTCCCTTTAACTACAAAGATGGCTACGGGCATGTTCGTCGCTACAATCTGCGTTTCGAAGGGGTTGTCCCTAACCTGGACAGGCGTTATCGGGAGACGACATCGGAGCAGGTGCGTGAGGAATTGGAAAGTTATATGTCTCATCATCCCTGTCCGGAATGTGGCGGCAGCCGCTTAAAGCCTGCCAGCCTGGCGGTGACTGTGGGCGGCAAGAATATAGCGGAAATAACCAGGCTGACGGTCGAGGAGGCCAGGCAGTTTGTAGGCAGTCTGGAACTTGCTGAAAAAGAGCGGCAGATTGCCCGGCTTGTCTTGCGGGAGATAGAGGAACGGCTAGGTTTTCTCAGCAACGTGGGGCTTGAGTATCTCACGCTGGACCGGGCAGCCGGGACACTTTCCGGTGGAGAGGCGCAGCGTATTCGTCTGGCCACGCAGATTGGTTCAAGCTTGACCGGGGTATTGTATATTCTTGATGAGCCAAGTATCGGTTTGCACCAGCGTGATAATCAGCGCCTGATTGAAACCTTGCTGCGCCTGCGGGACCTGGGCAATACGGTAATTGTCGTCGAGCATGATGAGGAAACTATTGACAGTGCCGACCATATTCTTGATATCGGGCCGGGCGCCGGCATTGCTGGTGGGTATGTGGTGGCGGCCGGCACCGTTGCTGAAATCAAAGCTGTGCCTGAATCTGTGACCGGGCAATATCTTTCCGGGCAAAAATCGATTTCTGTGCCCGAAAAACGGCGGGTCCTTAACGGCAAATGGCTTATTGTGACTGGGGCACGCGCCCATAACTTGAAGGAGTTAGACGTTAAAGTGCCGCTTGGTGTCTTTACTTGCGTTACCGGCGTTTCCGGGTCCGGTAAAAGCACGTTGGTAAATGAAATTATTTATCGCAGGCTGGCTCTGGAACTGCAGCGCGGCCGCCAGAAACCGGCGGAGCACGATGCTATTTCCGGTCTGGAATATCTTGATAAAGTGATCGAAGTGGATCAGTCGCCGATTGGCCGTACCCCCCGCTCTAATCCGGCCACCTATACCGGCCTGTTCGATTTGATCAGGGAGCTCTTTTCTGTTACGGCGGAAGGCCGCGCGCGGGGCTATAAGCCTGGCCGCTTCAGTTTCAATGTGAAGGGCGGACGTTGTGAAGCTTGTAAGGGTGACGGGATTTTACGGATTGAGATGCATTTTTTGCCGGATGTTTACGTTCCTTGTGAGGTTTGCCGTGGCAAGCGCTATAACCGTGAAACACTGGAAGTGCGTTACAAAGGGAAAAATGTGGCTGAAGTGCTGGAAATGGATGTGGCGGAGGCGCTCGATTTTTTTGCCGCCCTGCCGCGGATTAAAAGAAAACTGCAGGTGCTTTTCGATGTCGGTTTAGGTTATATACGTCTTGGTCAGCCGGCCCCCACGCTTTCAGGCGGAGAGGCGCAGCGGGTAAAACTGGCCACGGAACTATCGCGGCGCAGTAACGGCAAAACCCTCTATATTCTTGATGAACCTACCACTGGGTTGCATAGTGAGGATATCAACAAGCTTTTAACCATCCTTGATCGCCTGGTGGATAACGGTGACAGTGTATTAGTAATTGAGCATAACTTAGATGTGATTAAGCGGGCAGATTATTTAATCGATCTTGGGCCTGAAGGGGGCGCTGCCGGTGGAGAACTGGTCGCTTGCGGTTCCCCGGAAGAGGTGGCTGCGGTCGCTGCCTCGCATACAGGCCGCTTCCTGGTAAAAGTTTTACAGAAAGCAAAAGCTTAACGGAGGCAGTTATGGCTGCGAAACAGGATGCGCTTATCCAAGCTAAACTGGCACAGTTGCCGCGCCGTCCCGGTGTGTATCTGTTTAAAGACGGAGAAGGCGGGATTCTTTACGTTGGCAAAGCTGTCGATTTGCGTCAACGCGTACGCTCCTATTTTCAGCAGAGCCAGAAATTGGCGCCGAAAGTAAGTGTTTTGGTGGAAAAAATTTGTGACTTGGATTATACTGTAACAGATACTGAAGTGGAAGCATTAATTCTGGAAAGCAATTTAATAAAAGAGTACAGGCCACGCTATAATATTGACTTAAAAGATGATAAGCATTATCCATACTTGAGGATCACTACCCAAGAACCTTTTCCCCGCATCCATGTGGCCAGACGAGTAGAAAAAGACGGTGCCCGCTATTTTGGGCCGTATCCCAATTCCGGCGGCGTTAAAGAAACAATCCGTTTGCTACGCAAGCTCTTTCCGTTGCGCCATTGCCGCGGGCCTATAAATAAAAAAACGGCGCAGCGCGCGTGCTTGAATCGACATATCAGCCGCTGTTTGGCTCCTTGCGCAGGTGATGTGCCGGCAGAAGAATATAACAAGCTTGTGACTGAGATTTTGCTGTTTCTCGAAGGGAAGCAGGACAAACTGCTAAATGAATTGGCAGCCAGGATGGCGGCGGCAGCGGAGAATCTGGAGTTTGAAAAAGCAGCTTTGCTCCGCGACCAGTGTCGGGCGGTGGAAGCCATTACGAACAAACAGAAAGTGGCGGTTACGACAGGCGGCGACCGTGATATTATTGCGCTGGCCGCAGGCGAGGAGATGGCTTGCGCTCAGCTTTTTGCGGTGCGGGGCGGCAAGGTGACCGGGAGGGAACATTATTTGCTGACTAATCCTACCGGCGAAGAAGAAGCGGAAATCATGGCAATATTTTTGCGTCGCTATTACAGTCATGCGGGAGCAGTCCCCCCGGAGATTATGCTTTCCTGCCATGTTTCAGATAGCAAGCTGCTGACAGAATGGCTGCGGCACAGGCAGGGCAGGCGGGTTGCCCTCTCTGTGCCGCAGCGCGGTCCCAAAAAAGAGTTGGTTAGACTGGCGCTCGATAATGCCCGCCTGTTTTTAGAGCAGGAAATTCTGCGAAATAAAGCGCGTGATCCTCAGGCTGTGCTCCTTGACTTGGCTCAAGCTTTGGGGCTTGACGCTCCGCCGTTGCGGATTGAGGGTTATGACTGCTCTCATTTGCATGGGCAGGGAATGGCAGGGGCGATGGTTGTCTTTGAAAATGGCGTTTCTTTGCCGGCAAATTACCGACGCTTTCAACTGAGGAATATTGAAAAACCGGATGATTATGCAGCGTTGCAAGAGATGCTATCGCGGCGGTTTGCCCATCTTTCCGCTGCGGGAGAAACGGGGGAAGCCGGTATAAAAGACCCGTTCTTGTCTGTTCCGGACTTAATCTTAATAGATGGCGGACGAGGTCAGCTTAGCGCAGCGCTGGCAGCGCTTAAATCGCTTGGCCTGGATGCACTGCCCTTAGTTGCTTTAGCCAAAGAAGAAGAACTGCTTTTCTTGCCTGGTGAGCGGAAGCCGCTGCGGCTGGCAAAGCAATCTCCCGCCTTGCAGCTGTTACAAAGAGTGCGTGATGAGGCGCACCGTTTTGTGGTAACTTACCAGCGGAAATTGCGTCCCGGCATAAAGGGTTCCACCTTATTGTCGATCCCCGGAATCGGCGAGAAAAGGAGAAAAGCCCTGCTTAAACATTTCGGCAGTATTACCGCCATGCGCAGAGCAACTATAGATGAACTGACGGCTGCTCCTGCCATGAATCATGCGGCGGCAGAGGCGCTCTACTTTGCTTTGCATGAAGATGTGCAGGAGGACTCAGACTAAAGAGAGGTGCGAAGCAGCAAAATGATGCGTAAACTGTTCTGCCGTTTTTTCTCTGAGAGCACAGGCTGGCTGTTCTTTGCCAGCCTGTTTAGCAGCATAAATCGCACGTCCCAATTCATAGAGAATGAGTTGAAGCTGTCTGTTTTCGTCAAAATCGCTGCTTCCGCACAAAATCGTGTGCGAGGTAAAGATATAAGAGGTGGGTTGGGGCAGAACATAATTTAGGCAATATATGTGCAGGGGAGAACCGTTTAGAAGTAGTTCTGCCGCCATGCCCCGGCTGATTATGATACGTAAGGCGTTTTTTACCAGTTCCGGTGCGGGCGCTTTGCGCTCAGGCGAGCGGCGGAATTGCGCAAGAAAGAAAAGTTCGTTTGTCAACCGCTTGCAGGCTAACTGATATGTCTCATCTTGGCCGTAGCGGAGGCAGGGCTTAAGTGGCGGCAACGACACCAGCAGCTGCCGGATCACAAACAGCATGGTCCCCTGGCGTCCGCTTAGGCAGAGGGCATTCCCTTCTGTTGCCGGAAGCTGGCCGTTTAATTCATGCCAGATCCCCCGCAATTCTTCTCGTTCAAGGGCTAACAGGGCTAGGCCGTAGTCGCTATTTTTTGCGCCCTCCTCCAAAGTTTCCAGGATATCAAAAATATAGTCTGTTGCCCATTGCACCGGTTCAGCAGTGAAAATATGTTTAGATCTTGATGTCAAG
The DNA here is from genome assembly GCA_018333635.1 of Dethiobacter sp. Classification (GTDB taxonomy): domain Bacteria; phylum Bacillota; class Dethiobacteria; order Dethiobacterales; family Dethiobacteraceae; genus GPS1B09. The sequence continues at coordinate 53,998 of JAGXTL010000032.1, read as the reverse complement.
GCAGTCCCTCCCGGTTGAAAACTTACTCCCGGCTTTTGCATTTATTGATATCAAAATTGGATGGCTATGTTAGTATTATGCTGCGGCTCAAAATTATGTTGAGAAATAAACGGCAATTACTAATATTTTCGTCAGCTTTTTACATCTTTTAACTTTCAAAAGGAATCGGAAAAGATGTGTCGAACCTTAGAACTGGAGGTGGCTGGTATGCAAGGTTTTTTGTGGCGGTGGGCTTTAAATGCAGCGGCGCTCTATTTTGCTGCGTATATTCTTGATGGTATAAATATAGACAGCTTTGTCGCTGCCTTGGTTGCAGCGCTAATCTGGGGAGTTGTTAACACAGTTATTCGACCTCTGATCAACTTGATTACGTTGCCTATTAATATTATGACACTCGGCCTATTTACTTTGGTAGTAAACGGGTTCTTACTTTGGTTGGTGGCCGAGGTGGTAAAGGGTTTTAGTATTGACAGTATTTGGGTTGGAATCGTCGGTGCGTTGCTGTTGTCAATTATCAGCAGCGTTCTAAGCATCCTCTTTAAAGACAAATGACGACGAGGTAAAAAGTGGCAAACAATTTTAAAATTTTGGCGCTGGATCTTGATGATACTCTGCTTGGCGCAGATTTTCAGATATCGCCTGAAAATCGCCATGCTATTCGCCGTGCTGTAGCTAGCGGCGTGTTGGTCACGCTGGCCACGGGAAGAATGTTTCGTTCTGCTTTGCCATATGCAAAACAGTTGCAAATTGATTTGCCGCTCATTACATATCACGGTGCGTTGATTCGTACTGCTGTCGGGGAGGAAACTCTCTACCACAGGCCTGTTCCTCTTGAATTGGCTAGACAGGTGGCGGCGTTGGCTGCGGCCGGCAATTATCATCTTAACGCCTATATTGATGATGAACTGTTTGTTGCGAAGGAAAATGAGTTTTCTCGTTACTACCAGCAGCTGGCAAATGTGAAGGTCACTGCGGTAGGTGAGCTGTCGACTTTTCTGGAAACGCCTCCTACCAAACTGACTATTATTGGCAGTGAAGGCAGATTGGCTGAAATTAAAAGTATACTGATTGAAAGTTACGGTAATGAGCTGGCGATTGTCATTTCACGACCCAATTTCCTGGAGATTACTGATCGTTTAGCCACAAAAGGGCAGGCACTCCACTTTTTAGCAGAAATGTTGGATATTCCGCGAGAGCAGGTGGCCGCCGTCGGTGACAGCTACAATGATTTGGATATGATTCTTTACGCCGGTTTTGGTGTGGCTGTAGCCAATGCCCGAGAAGAGGTAAAGTCAGTGGCTGACATAATCACGGCAAAAAATACGGACCACGGTGTGGCTGTTTTTATAAGGCAATACCTTTTTGATGAGAAGGAGGAAATTTTTTGATGACTGAAAAGGAAGTGCGTGACAGTGCCAGAGAAAAACTAAAAGGCTATTGCCGAGTATGTCCTCGCTGTGACGGGAGAGTGTGCGCCGGTGAAGTTCCGGGTATTGGCGGTGTGTTAAGTGGCTCTGCCTTTAGCAATAACTGTGAAGCGCTGGCCATGTATCATATCAATATGCGCACCATTCACCAAGTTGATGAACCTAATACGGCTGTAAAATTATTCGGCAAACCTTTTGACACCCCTGTTTTTGTGGCACCGCTTACCGGTGCCTCATATAATCTGGGCGGGGCGCTTTCAGAGGCGGAGATGATTTCCTGTCTTGTGACAGGAGCAAAAGAGGCCGGTTCCCTCTCCTTTAGCGGCGACGGAGCAGAAGAAGCGATTTATGCGTCCGGACTGGAAGCCATCAGCGCCGCCGGAGGCAGCGGCATTCCGATTATTAAACCGCGTTCCATGGATGCTATTGCCGCACGTATTCGCCAGGCGGAAGAAAGCGGCGCTTTTGCGGTGGGCATTGATTTAGATGGTGCCGGGCTTGTGACTATGGCTCTCAAGGGCCAGCCGGTAGGACCAAAAACTTTTTATCAGTTGCGCGAACTGATGGGATTGACAAAGCTGCCTTTTATCTTGAAAGGAATTATGACGGCTAAAGAAGCTGAAATGGCTCTGGAACTAGGGGCTGCCGCCATCGTTATTTCCAACCACGGTGGGCGTGTTCTCGACGGAACCCCAGGGGTGGCTGAAGTGCTCCCGGAAATTGTGGAACGGGTGAAGGGCGAAATTTTTGTGTTTGCCGATGGCGGAATTCGCACCGGCATAGATGTGCTGAAAATGCTGGCTTTGGGAGCCAACGCCGTGCTTATTGGCCGGCCGGCTATCTGGGGCGCATTTGGCGGCGGCTCTGCCGGCGTGAAGCTAATCATTGATAAAATGACTGCTCAACTGCGTCAGGGCATGCTTATGACAGGATGTGTCAATATTAAAGCTGTGGACTATCATGTGATTTACTAAGGAGTGCTCCCTGCATGAGAATTCTCGCCGACCTTCATGTCCATACTCTGGCCAGCGGTCACGCTTACAGCACCATTGGAGAAATTGCGGCGGCGGCTGCCGCAAAGCAATTAGAACTGGTTGCAATTACAGACCATGGGCCGGCTATGCCCGGTGGACCTCACGAGTATTATTTCGGTAATTTGCGAGTGTTGCCTGCGGAGATTGGCGGTGTAACAATTTTGCGTGGAGCTGAAGTAAATATTCTCGATGAGCATGGCAGGCTTGATTTACCGGAAGCATATTTAAAGCAACTGGATATTGTCTTGGTAGGGCTGCACAATGTTTGTACGGAATTATTGTGCCGTGAGCGTAATACGCGCGCGCTCATTCGTGCAATGCAAAACCGGCATGTGGATATTGTTGTTCATCCCGGCAATCCCGATTTTCCCATTGTTTTGGAGGAAGTTGTCTGCGCCGCAAAGCAACTGGGGAAGGCTTTAGAGATTAATAACAGCTCTTTTTTTGTGCGGCAAGGCAGCAGTGATATCTGTCTCGAGATCGCTCATTTGGCAAAACAGCATGATGTGCTCATCTCAATAAGCAGCGACGCTCATTATGCAGCCGACGTAGGCAAGCTGGAACGGGCGTTGGCGCTTGTGCTCCAGGCAGGGGTGCCGGAAAAAAACATTTTGAATCTAAATGCAGAACGCGTAAAACGTTTCCTGGCTAGCCGCGGCAAAGTGCGTTTTGCCCGGGGGGAGGCGGAGCATGAGTTTCTCTAAAAATGCGGAATCCTTGCAAAAAGCACCTTTTTTTGAGGGTCTTTCTGTGGCAGAATTGGAAACTGTAGCCTGTGTGATGATTGAAAGGTTTTATCCGAAAGGGACAGTGCTGTTTTTGGAAGGCGATAAAGGTGAGGCTCTTTTTGTTATCCGGCAAGGTCGGATTAAAATTAGTAAAGCCAGCGTAGACGGACGCCAACAGATTCTGCAGATTTTAAAAGACGGCGATATTTTCGCTGAGGTAATTTTATTTGATCAAGGGCCTTATCCGGCCACGGCAGAAGCGGCGGAGGATTCAACCTGCTGGCTTTTGCGCAGTACTGATATGGGAAAGTTGCTGCAGAGTCAGCCGACTCTTGCCGTGAAACTGCTGCAGATCATGAGCAGGCGTCTGCGCCAAGCCCAGCTATTGATCCGTGATTTGGCGCTTCACGATGCCTACGGGAGACTGGCCGGATTTTTGTTGCAGTTTAGTCGGCGTGAAGGGATAAGAACCGGAGATGGAGTGCTGCTCGACCTGGAATTGACCAGGCAGGAGATGGCCAGCATGATTGGCACTTCCAGAGAGACGGTGACTAGGATTTTAAGTCGTTTCCAAAAAGACGGAATTTTAACACTCGACAAGCAACGTATTATCATCCGCGATGAGGAAAAACTCTGTGATTGGACATGATTTTGGGCACACTACCTAGTAAGGGGGTGCCTTTTGTTTTATGCAGGCAATTACTGATTTACATACTCACACCGCTTATAGTCATGGGAAAGGAACTATTGAGGATAATGTGTGTGTGGCAATGAAGCGTGGCTTGCAGGCGGTGGGGATAGCAGACCACGGTCCCAACCATTTTTTTATCGGGATTGGCGGGGTTGAGGCCTTTAGGCGGATGAAAAATGAAATTGAAGCGTTACGCCATAAATATCCTGAGATAAAGATTCTTTTTGGAGTGGAGGCAAATATCGTTGATACTGACGGCACAATTGACGTTTCCGCCGCTATTTTGCGTGAACTCGATTTTCTGCTTGTCGGCTATCATAAAATGGTCCGTCCCCGGAGCCTGGCTTTTTTATGGCAGGGGGTGCGCAATTTTTGCTCCGGCTGGACGAAAACAAGTTCTGCGCTGCTGCGTGCAGCTAATACTGCGGCAATTACTGCTGCGGTGCGGCGTTATCCCATAGCCGCTATTACCCATCCAGGGCTGCAGATTGATATTGATACTGCGGAACTGGGTCGCGTTTGTAAGGAATACGGTACATCTTTAGAAATTAACAGCTCCTATGGCAGTGAGTTAGATCCTTATATCAGGGAGGCTCTCCCTACCGGAGTCCGCTTTTTGCTCAGCAGTGATGCGCACGTACCGGAGCGTGTAGGCGATTTTTCTCAAGCTTATCAATTAATCCGGCGCCTGAATATTCCTGAAGAGCGAATCGTTAATCTGGAAAAATAGAGTCTCTAAAAGAGGGAAAACGATGGTGTGAGCCGAAACAGTTCAAAAGGGCATTTAGAAAATGGGGAGGCGAAGAAGTTGGAAAATATCCGATTTGTGTTAATCACCGGGCTTTCCGGGGCAGGGAAAAGTCAGGCGATTCGCAGTTTTGAAGATCTGGGTTATTTTTGCATCGACAACTTGCCGCCCATGCTAATTCCTAAATTTGCCGAGTTAGCGGCCCATTCGGAGGGAAAAATTAACCGCATTGCCTTAGTCTCTGATATTCGTGGCGGCGAGTTTTTTGACAGCCTGCATGAGGCATTACAAATGCTGGAAGAAGTCGGCTTCGATTACGAGATTATCTTCCTGGAGGCTGATGATGAGTCGTTGATTCGCCGATTTAAGGAGACGCGCCGGCGCCATCCGCTCGCTGCAAAGGGCAGCATTGCTGAGGGAATTAAGGAAGAAAAAAGGCTGTTGGCACAAATTCGCAGTAAAGCAGATAAAATAATAGATACCACAATGCTTACTCCTCATCAGCTTAAAGAAGAGATTACCTCGCTTTATGCACCGGACAGTGAACAGGAGAATATTTTAATTACGTTGGTAGCTTTCGGTTTCAAATACGGGATCCCCCTGGATGCTGATTTGGTTTTTGATGTTCGCTTTCTGCCTAACCCTCACTATGTTGAGCATCTGCGGCCGTTGACAGGCAATAGCGAGGAAGTCAAAGAATACGTTTGGAAGTGGGCAATCACCCATAAATTTTTTCAAAAGCTGGTGGACATGATTCAGTTTCTTGTGCCTTGCTATGTTAAAGAAGGGAAACCGCAACTTGTTATAGCCATTGGCTGTACCGGAGGCAAGCATCGTTCCGTCTCAATAGTAAATGAGTTGGAGAAAATTCTCAAAGGGAAAAATTACCGCGTGGTAAAAGAGAATAGGGACATCAATAAGTCTTGAGTTTGAGGAGAATTTGACGATGCAAATTCGCGACTTTTTATTAGGCTTGGCTGTAGGCGGAGCAGCCATCTTGTTGCAGCACCGCCATGGCGGGCGGCGCGAGAAAGGCATGGAACTAGGCGAAACTCCTTATCAAAAATATTGCCGTGAAAACGGCGCCAAGATAGCAGCCATCGGTGGCGGCACCGGGCTTTCCGCACTGCTGCGGGGGTTAAAGAAATATAGCTCGAATCTATCGGCTATCGTTAATGTCACAGACGATGGGGGAAGCTCAGGTCGTTTGCGCGAAAAGTTGGCTATCCTGCCTCCCGGGGATATCCGCAATTGCTTGCTGGCGCTGGCTAATACTGAACCACTGCTGGAAAAGGTATTTCAATATCGCTTTGCCGCAATAGAAGGGTTGCACGGGCATAATCTGGGGAATTTGTTTCTGGCAGCGCTTAGTGATGAGTTTGGCTTTGAAGAAGCGCTGTCAGTCGCCAGTCGTGTGCTGGCAGTCAAAGGAGAAGTGCTGCCGGTAACTCTCGACAATGTGAATCTGGTGGCGCACTTTTCTGGCGGTCGCGTGATTCGTGGGGAAAGTCGCATCACTGCAGAGCGCGGGCAAATTTGCCGGCTTTTCTTGGACCCGGATACGTCGCAAATTTATCCGGCGGCAGCTCAAGCCATTCGCGAAGCGGAAATTGTCTTGGTAGGTCCCGGCAGCCTGTATACCAGTGTACTGGCTAATCTGCTGGTGCCGGGTGCTGCGACAGCCATCAGGGAAAGCAAAGCGAGGAAAGTATATATCTGTAATGTGATGACCCAGCCGGGAGAAACGGATGGATACACGGCAGCCGATCATCTGCAGGCAATTGATGAACATGTGGGGCCCGGCCTTTTTGATCTGGTTTTAGTTAATAACAATCTCGATATTCCTGCCTCTTTGCTAGACAAATACCGGCATGAAGGGTCTGTTCCGGTGCTTCCTGATGTTGAGCGTTTAGGACAGATGGGTGTGAGCATACTGTCGGGCAATCTGATGTCGCATCACGAGCTTGTCCGCCATGATTCGGAAGAATTGGCTAAAATTATTTTTTCGCAAGATTTGATGTTTAGTAAGGCTAATGTTGGGAAGAGAGGTTTAGTGCATCATTTAATCCACACGGGGAGAGGTGTGTTGCGTGACATACGCCCTGCAGGCGAAAAATGAACTGACCCGTCGTGAATTTGGCAAAGAATGTTGCCAGGCTGCTGAATTGATCGCATTTATCCGCTTAAGCGGCAATATCCAGCTTTCAGGCAAGCGGCTTTCTTTAAATGTGGTTACATCCAACCCGGCCATAGCTCGCCGGATTTTTTCTCTTTTCAAGCAGCTCTTTTGCCTCAGTTCAGAGCTGTTGGTGCGTAGAAAGATCAGGCTGCGGAAGAACAATGTTTATCTTATCCGCATCTCGGAACCATTTCGTGTTCGTGAGGTGTTGACGGAACTGGGCTTAATGTGTGGCGGTGCATTTGTTCAAGAGTTGGCTGAACAGATAAAAAAAGGAAAATGCTGTGGCAGGGCTTATTTGCGCGGCGCTTTTTTAGCTGCAGGCTCCGTGTCTAACCCGGAAAATTCATACCATCTGGAGATATTTGCTGACTATCAACAGCAGGCTGATGATTTGGCCGCTCTCATTGAGACCTTTGGCTTAAAGGCTAAGGTTATCACCAGAAAAAACGGCTACTTGGTTTATCTGAAAGACAGCGAACAGATTGTGGCTTTTCTAAATGTGATTGGAGCTCATTCTGCTTTGCTTAACTTTGAAAACATTCGTATTTTAAAAGATATCCGCAACCGAATTAACCGTTTAGTTAACTTCGAAACTGCCAATGTAAATAAAATTGTGGAAGCTGCGGTAAAGCAGGCAGAGCTTATTCGCGTCATCGACGATTCTATCGGGCTTGCTGCACTGGAGCCGCCGCTCCAGCAATTAGCAAAGCTGCGCTTGCAGCATCCGGAAGCTAGTCTTCAGGAGTTAGGTGAGATGCTTGAGCCAAAGCTGGGGAAATCCGGTGTCAATCACAGAATGCGTAAGCTGGAAAGAATTTCTAACAAAATTATAAATAAGAAATGTGGTAAATGTTCTATCTGATTCAAGCCGCAAAATAGAATATCTTAATAAGTTGGCAGGATTTTTGCGTAGCATTGGCGAATTGTAAATAGTCTGAAAACACTTAAACTTTTTCTTCGTCAGGCATCTTTTTGTGGCGTTAGAATTGTACTGAGCTTTCACAAATACGCAAAGGAGATACCGTAATGCGGATTTCCTATGATCTTAAGCTGGAGCAATCACAGAAGCTGATTATGACGCCTGAACTGCAGCAAGCTATTAATTTGCTGCAGCTTTCTGCGCTGGAGCTGCAAGCCTATGTCCAGAATGAACTGCTCAGCAATCCTGCGCTGGAAATTGAGGAAGGCGAGGACGGGGAGAAGCGGACAGATGAATTAGCGGCTAATGAAGGGTTGGAGAAAGACCCTATTGACTGGTTGGAGTATTTGCGTGACGAAGGCTTTGAGCATCTGCCCTCTTTCCGCTTGAGGCAAAACGAAAATGAGCTGGGATTTGATTACTTTTTGAGCAAGGAGCCGACGCTCCAGGAGCATCTGCTTTTCCAGCTGGGACTTTGCAAGCTTTCTTCCACTGAAAAGCGAATCGGCGAATTTTTAGTCGGCAACATTGACCAGCATGGCTATTTAAAAGGAGATACCGGCGAACTGGCGCTATTGATTGGTGTAGAGCAGTCTGAAATTGTCGCCGTGTTGGCCATCATTCAAAAATTTGACCCTATCGGAGTTGGTGCCCGCAATTTGCAGGAGTGCCTGCTGTTGCAAATCCAGGAACGGGGCGATGCCCACCCGTTGGCCATTAGAATCATCAGCTCGTATTTGGCGGATGTAGCCGAAAATAAGTGCAAAAAAGTTGCTGCTGAACTAGGCGTTGAGCCGGCCGAAGTGCAGGCAGCGCTGGATTATATTCGTACGCTCGAACCAAAACCGGGCCGGCTGATTGGTGATGTTTGTGATGTGCGTTATGTTGTGCCCGATGTGGTAGTGGAAAAGGTGGCAGGGGAATATATTGTGCTGGTTAATGAGCAATCCACGCCCCGTCTTTCTGTTAACCCCTATTATCGAGCACTATTAGGGACAGAAAGCAGTGAACCCAGTACTAACTCTTTTATTAAAAATAGTCTGGACTCGGCGCTCTGGCTGCTGCGCAGCATAGAACAGCGTCGGTTAACTTTGTATCGTGTTACAGCAAGTATTGTGGAAATGCAGCGCAGCTTTTTCGATGAAGGGATTAAGCATTTAAAACCGTTAATTCTTCGCCAGATTGCTGATAACATTGGGGTGCACGAGTCCACAGTCAGCAGGGCGGCGGCTAACAAGTTTGTGCAAACGCCGCGAGGTGTTTTCCCCTTAAAATTTTTCTTCTGTTCAGGCGTGGAAGATTTTCACGGCACAGCTGTTTCCTCGGAATCAATCAAGAGCCATTTGCGCGAACTGATTAATGCCGAAAATGCCCATAGGCCGCTGAGCGACCAGAAATTGGTGGTGTTGCTGGCTAGGCGCGACATTCTGCTTTCCCGTCGTACTGTGGCAAAATATCGGGAGGAGTTGGCTATTCCTTCATCCACCAGGAGAAAACGTATTTAGCGGAGAAAAGGATGTGCGGAGGCACATCCTTTTCTCCGGGTGCGGCAGGAATTTAGCTTTCATTAGCGAATTATCTATGCGGCTTTTGCCTCTGCGTGAAGGGCGAGTGAGGCGAGAGATTAGTGTTAGCAGGCAAACCTCCAGAAAAATCCTCTCTCCCACTGGGAGAGGGTTAGGGTGAGGGTCGGGTGTCTAAAAAGATAAGCTATGCTTTAAATATTATATTTTAGGGAGGCAATAAAATGACGATTAAAATCGGTGTAAACGGTTTTGGCCGGATCGGACGCGCATGTATCCGGCTTGTAGAGGAACATCCTGAGCTGGAAATGGTAGCTTTTAATAGTACGCGAGACCCAAAGATGCTCGCTCATCTTTTACAGTATGATTCGCTCTACGGCCGCACGCCCTACGATGTAGAGCCACTGAAAAATGCGCTTTTGTTAAATGGGCGGGAAGTAAAAATCCTGGCTGATCGTCATCCCGCAAACCTTAACTGGGGCGACTATGGTGTAGAGATCGTGATTGAAGCTACAGGGTCGTTTAGTGATGCCCTGGAAGCGGGAAAACAACTGGGCGGCAGTGCAAAGAAAGTTATTATTACAGCCCCGGCTAAAGGGGAAGATTATACTATCGTAATGGGGGTAAACGAGGATAAGTATGATCCAGCCAATCACCATGTCATTTCTAATGCTTCCTGCACCACCAATTGTCTGGCACCGGTTTGCAAAGTGCTGGATGATGAGTTTGGCTTTAAGAAAGGGTTAATGACGACTATACATGCATATACTAACGACCAGAGGATTTTGGATTTGGCACATAGTGATTTGCGACGCGCCAGAGCAGCCGCCTTGTCCATGATTCCAACTACCACAGGAGCGGCGCGCGCTGTCTCTATAGTCATGCCGGGGATTCGCGGCAGAGTAGACGGTTTAGCAATTCGGGTGCCGACGCCCACCGTCTCATTAGTTGATCTCGTGGCTGAACTGGACAATTCTGTCACAACAGAACAGGTTAATAATGCTTTTCGTAAAGCTGCTGACGGTCGAATGAAAGGAATTCTAGGTGTTTCTGATGAACCGCTCGTTTCTGTGGATTACAAAGGGGATCCGCGTTCTAGCGTGGTAGACGCCCTTTCCACCATGGTAGTGCAGGATAATCTGGTCAAAGTGATCGCTTGGTATGATAATGAGTATGCTTATGCTCGCCGTGTTATTGACCTGGCTCTCTTTATCGCAAAACACGGCTTGTAAATAGAAAAGCTGCCGCCTGCGTGTTCAGACTGCGGCAGCTTCTTTTACGGAGGTGCTTCCTTTGACAAAAAAATCAGTGAAAGATATTGACCTGACCGGCAAGCGGGTCTTTACGCGTGTGGATTTTAATGTGCCCAGAAATGAACAGGGTGAAATTACCGACGATACGAAGATCAGGGCGGCGTTGCCCACTATCCGTTATATGCTTGCGCAGGGAGCCGCCGTGATTTTAGCTAGTCACTTGGGTCGTCCTAAAGGCAAGCCGGATGAAAGTCTGCGTATGGACGCGGTGGCAGCGCGCCTCTCTCAGTTGCTTGGCCACCATGTGCAAAAGGTCGATGAAGTGGTAGGTGAAGCTGTCTCTCTTGCCGCGGCAGCTCTGCAGCCGGGGGAGCTTCTTTTACTGGAAAATGTGCGTTTCCACCCCGGAGAAAAGAGTAATGACGAAACTCTTGCCAAGGCATACGCCGGACTTGCCGAGCTGTTCGTTTCCGATGCCTTCGGTACGGCGCATAGGGCACACGCCTCCAATACCGGAGTGGGACAATACCTCCCTGCCGTAGCAGGACTGCTGATGGTGGCGGAAATAGAAAATCTCTCAAAAAGCGTACATCATCCGCTGCGTCCTTTGGTAGCCATTGTAGGGGGCAGTAAAATTGCCGATAAAATTGGGGTTTTGCATAATCTGCTGAGAAGTGTTGATACGCTTTTGCTTGGCGGCGGGATGGCCAACACTTTTTTGAAAGCAAAAGGATATCAGTTGGGTAAGTCGCTGGTGGAAGATGATCAGCTAACGGCTGCCGCTGAAATTATGCAAGAAGCGGCAGCTTTGCAGGTAAACCTTTTATTGCCTTCCGATTTGATTGTGGCAGATAGCCCGCAAGATGTGCCTGGCGCCCAAGCTGTTGCGGCAGATTCGGTGCAGGCAGGAAAAATGGCTCTTGATATTGGTCCACAAACAAGAAAAAGCTATGGTGACTTGGTAAGTAAGGCAGGCACTGTATTGTGGAACGGCCCGCTGGGCATGTATGAGGTAGACGCTTTCGCTCAGGGGAGTATTGAACTGCTTAACATTCTTGCGCAGTCTGAGGCGTTTTCGATTGTTGGCGGCGGCGATATGATTGCGGCGGTGGAAAAAGCAGGAGTGGACAAGCAGATTTCGCACATCTCCACCGGCGGCGGCGCCACGTTAGAGTTTTGGGAGGGTAAAGAGCTGCCAGGAATCGCCGTTCTGCAAGAGATTTGACTGAGTAGTTCACAGGAAGGGGTTTGATATGCGGATACCAATTATTGCCGCCAACTGGAAAATGCATAAAACGAGTGAAGAGGCAACAGCCTTTGTCAGTCAGCTGGCAAATCAGTTGCAGGCAGAAGCCGTGTTGGAAACAGTAATTTGTCCACCGTATCCTTTGCTTGCTTTAATTGCAGAGTCATGCCGGATGTATGGCTTCAAGCTTGGTGCCCAGAATATGTATTGGGAAACAGTCGGGGCGTTTACAGGTGAAGTTTCACCTTTGCTGCTGAAAGATTTAGGTGTGCACTATGTGATTCTCGGACACTCGGAGCGGCGTCAACTTTTTGGCGAAACGGATCAACAGGTGTCTCGCAAAGTCAGGGCAGCCTTTGCCCATGAGCTTGTGCCTATTGTCTGCGTGGGGGAAACACTGCAACAGCGCAAGGCGGAACAGACAAACAGTATTGTGGGAGAGCAGGTTAGCGTCGCTTTGAGGGGTCTTGACCCCTCTCAAGTGCGCAGAGTAGTGGTGGCTTATGAGCCTGTCTGGGCGATCGGCAGCGGTTTGACAGCCAGCGGTCATGATGCAGCTGCGGTGGCTCGCCATATCCGCAAAATAATTGGCGAGATGTTTAGCCTCAAAGTGGCACGTGATCTGAGAATTCAATATGGCGGCAGTGTTAAGCCGGAAAATATTGATGAGTTCTTGCGGGATGCTGAGATTGACGGTGCTTTGGTAGGCGGTGCCAGCCTTGATCCGCTAGTCTTTTCCGCTATTGTGCAAAACGCCTGGAAAGCAGTTGCGCCATGAGTCGCCCCCGCCCGCTTGCTTTAATTATCTTAGATGGCTGGGGCTTAGGCAGAAAGAAGAACGGCAATGCCCTCTACCAAGCACAAACGCCGTTCTATCACTTTCTCAAAGAAAAATTCCCGCTGGCGCGTCTCAAAGCAAGCGGCGAAGAAGTAGGACTGCCTAAGGGGCAGATGGGCAACTCAGAAGTAGGACATCTTAATATTGGTGCCGGCAGAATTGTTTGTCAAGAATTGCCCCGGATTGATAAGGCCGTCGAGGATGGTTCTTTCTTTGAGAACGAGAAGTTTCTGGCAGCCATCGCCTATGCAAAGGCAAATCATTCTGCTCTTCACTTATTGGGATTGCTTTCAGACGGCGGTGTCCACAGTCATTCGCGCCACCTCTTGGCCTTATTGGAACTGGCTAAGCGGGAAAATATGGATAAAGTTTTTGTCCATGCAGTTTTGGACGGGCGGGATGTTGCGCCCAGCAGTGCCCATGAGTATTTGCTTGCATTGGAAAATAGAATGAGCGAATTTGGTGTCGGTAAGGTTGCCACCGTTTCGGGGCGCTATTATACCATGGATCGGGACAGACGATGGGACCGGGTGGCTTTGGCTTATAATGCCATGGTTTACGGCAGAGGAGAAGCGGCCGCCGTGGCAATGCATGCATTGGAGTCGGCACATGAGCGACAAGAAACTGATGAATTTGTCAGGCCGACTGTGATTCTTGACAAAGATGGCAAACCGCTAGCTTCAATTAAGACGGCTGACGCCGTGATCTTTTTCAATTTTCGTCCTGATCGAGCCAGGCAAATTACTCGCGCGTTCACAGATGCGAATTTTAGCGGATTTGACCGCGGGGAAAATCATCCCTACCCTTATTTTGTCAGCATGACCCAGTATGATGAAAAAATCAATGTGCCGGTGGCGTATTTGCCAGACCATCCAAGCAGTACGCTGGGGGAACTCATAGCTAAAGCCGGCTTAAGTCAATTGCGGATTGCTGAAACGGAAAAATATGCCCATGTCACGTTTTTCTTCAGCGGTGGTGAGGAAAAATGTTTTCCGGGAGAAGAACGAATTTTAATTCCGTCGCCGAAAGTGCCTACATATAATTTGCAGCCGGAGATGAGTGCGCCGCAAGTCACAAAGAGGGTGCTGCAGGAAATAAGCGAGGATCGTTTCGACTTGATTGTTTTGAACTATGCCAATCCCGATATGGTTGGTCACACCGGTGTGCTGGAAGCGGCCGTTAAAGCGGTTGAGGCGGTTGATGCATGTCTGCGGGAGGTGGTGACAGCAGTGCTTGAAAAAGGCGGCATAGCCATTGTTACTTCTGACCATGGCAATGTGGAACAGATGACGGTAGGGCGAAACAGTTTGAGCTTTACTGCTCATACACCTAATCCCGTTCCGATTATTTTGGCGTCTTTTCCGCCACAAAAGTTGCGTAAAAGCGGGATTTTAGCAGATGTGGCTCCCACAGTCTTAGAATTGCTCGGCTTGCCTAAGCCGCCTGAAATGACCGGCACATCGCTTTTAATCCGCCTTTCTCAGCGAAGGGTACAGCCAAAGAGAAAGAAGACAGGAGGTCAGAAGGATGAGTAAAATTATTTCAATCTTTGCCCGTGAAATTTTAGATTCCAGGGGAAATCCCACCATGGAAGTTGACGTATCCCTGGCAGGGGGTGGCTTTGGCAGGGCAGCCGTGCCGTCAGGAGCGTCTACCGGAGCGTTTGAAGCTATAGAGTTGCGCGACAATGACAGCAGGCGATACTTGGGCAAAGGAGTGCTGCAGGCTGTAAGAAATGTTAATGAAATAATTGCCCCAGCCCTAAGAGAGCTGGATGCCTTAGAGCAGGCGTCTATAGACCAAACATTGATTGAGTTGGATGGAACACCAAATAAAGGTAAGCTGGGAGCCAACGCCATTTTGGGTGTCTCCATGGCCGTAGCTAAGGCGGCGGCTGCCTCTTTGGGGCTTCCTTTGTATCGCTATCTGGGTGGTGCTAATGCCAGGCTTCTGCCGGTGCCCATGTTTAATATTTTAAACGGCGGTCAGCATGCTGATAACAACGTCGATATTCAGGAATTTATGGTCTTGCCGGTGGGCGCGTCTACTTTTGCCGAAGCTTTGCGTGTGGGAACAGAAATATTTCACCATCTCAAAAAAGTACTCCAAAAAAAGGGGCTGAATACAGCCGTAGGCGACGAAGGCGGCTTCGCGCCAAACCTTGTGTCGAACGAAGCTGCGCTGGCTGTAATTATGCAAGCTATTGAGGCGGCTGGCTATAGCCCCGGCAGGGAAGTCGTGCTGGCGCTGGATGTGGCGGCAAGTGAGATTTACAGGGATGGTCTTTACCATCTTGACGGTGAAGGGCTGCAGAAGACGTCGCAGGAAATGGTGACATTTTATGAGAAGCTGGTGGCCGCCTATCCGATTGTTTCTATTGAAGACGGACTTGCCGAGGAGGACTGGGAGGGCTGGCAGCTGCTTACGAGCGCGCTGGGCAAACAGGTGCAGCTTGTTGGTGACGACTTGTTCGCAACCAACATGGAACGGTTGCAGCGTGGCATTGATGCCTCTACCGCTAATTCAATTCTCATTAAATTGAACCAGGTTGGTTCTGTGACAGAGACATTGGATTGTATCGCCCTTGCTCAGAAGCATAGCTACAAACCTATAATTTCTCACCGCTCAGGAGAAACTGCCGACACTACCATTGCGGATTTAGCAGTGGCAGCGTCTGCGGGCCAAATCAAGACCGGGGCACCGTCGCGTGTAGACCGCGTGGCTAAGTATAACCGTTTGCTCCGGATTGAAGAAGAATTGGGCAGCAGCGCTCGCTTTGCCGGCAATCAGTATGCTTCGTTTACCAAGGGGGGAAGGGGCTAGCCACCACATTCTCTCCCTCTGCTCAGAAAATAGCCACCACATTCTCTCCCTCTGCTCAGAAAATAGCCACCACATTCCCCTCTCCCTCTGGTCAGAAAATAGCCACCACATTCCCCTCTCCCTCTGCTCAGGAAATAGCCACCACATTCCCCTCTCCCTCTGGGAGAGGGTTAGGGTGAGGGTAAAGGTAAGGGCAAAAATAAAGGAAAGAGTGAGAAAGTATTTCTCTTCTTCTGCTGGCGCCACCGCCGACATAGCTGTCTTTTGTTGACTTGGGCAGGGCAGGATGTTATACTCGTTATGTACAATTATACATAACGAAGGGGGGAGAATTATGAGTAAGAGGTTATCGTCTTGGTTGCTTGGTCTGTTTCTATTGCTCTTTGTGATGACGGCTGCTAATGGTTTTGCGAGTGCTGCCGAAATAAGGGTTTTGCTTGACGGGCGGCCGCTCTCGATGGAAGTTAAGCCGCAACTTGAAGGCGGGACGGTATTGGTACCACTGAGAGCTGTTCTCGGCGCTTTCGGCGCGGAAATGCATTGGGACGGCAGAACCAGGAGTGTAAGTATTTCCAGGGGGCGGGCGAATCTTGGTCTGACGATCGGCAGTACAACAGCTTCGATCAATGGTGTGAGAACCCAACTTGATGTGGCGCCGAGAATTGTCAATGGCAGAACATTGGTGCCGCTGCGTTTTGTCAGTGAATCATTAGGTTCACAGGTTGACTGGCGGAGCAGGGACTTAACGGTGGCTATTGCGCGTCCGGCTAAAAGGCAGCTCACTTTAGCAACTACCACCAGCACATATGATTCAGGTCTTTTGCAGGCAATGCTGCCTGTATTTGAAAATGCTTTTGATTACGATGTAAGAATAATTTCTGTCGGCACGGGCGCGGCTTTAGCTCTGGGCAGAGATGGCAACGCAGACGTTGTCTTGGTTCACTCCAGAGAATTGGAGCTGCAGAATGTTGCACAGGGTCACTTCATTGGACGGCGTGAGGTCATGTATAATGATTTTGTCATTGTCGGCCCTGCGGCAGATACTGCAGGCATCCGGAGGGCAGGAAACGCTGCTGCTGCCTTGAGAGCAATTGCTGTGGCAAGAGCCACTTTTGTTTCGCGCGGAGATAATTCCGGCACGCATGTTAAAGAGAATGAACTTTGGCGGGCAGTAGGATTGACGCCGAGCGGCGCTTGGTATTTAAGGGCAGGTGCCGGCATGGCCGATACCCTGCGGATGGCTGATGAGCGAAATGGCTACACTCTCACTGACCGCGGTACTTTTTACATGCAGCAGGAAAAGCTGGATCTGGCCCTTCTTTTTGAAGGAGGAGAAAGTCTGCACAATCAGTATGGCATTATGGCCGTTAATCCGGCACGTCATGCCAGAATTAATTTTGATGGCGCCACTGATTTAATCCAGTTTTTTGTTTCTCGGCGAGGACAGGCGCTTGTCGCTGATTTCAAAGATGCTCGCGGCAGGCAGCTCTTTTTTCCAAATGCCAATCTTTTAAGATAATTGCCGTTTGTCTGTCGCTTAATGTTAAACTTTCCCGGAAATCATGTTTTCTTTTCTGTCACAGGGAGCGCAGTCGTTTAGGCTGCGCTCCCTGTAAGTCTGTTTGACACAGCGGAATATGCTGAAAAAGACAAATCGTTTATTGTTTTTTCTAAATCTCTATGATAGAATATCTTTGTGCTCTACGGCAGAGCGTGACGGAGGTTATTTCCCCAATATTTTGACAAATTCATTGTAGCTCAAAAAAGGAGGTGTGATGGATGGAAGTAGTAATCAATATTTTGTTTTTACTGGCTGCTCTGGGTGTGATTTCATCAGTTCTTTTGCAGTCTTCCAAATCAGCCGGTCTTTCCGGAGCGATTACCGGCGGATCACAGACAATGTTTGGTAAGAAAAAAGGCGTAGATGATTTGCTGGCAAAACTGACTGTGGTTTTTGCTGTTTTGTTTATGGTGCTGGCAATTATTTTAACAGTTTTAAGGGCTTAACCCGGCTTGCCGGGTCAAGATAGAGAGATAACTAGAAGGAGGAGAAAGAAACAGTATGGAAAATCTTGTAATGTTGGCTCCACTTGCCGGTGTAGTCGCCCTGTTATTTACGCTTTATTTGGCTGGCAAAGTCAAGAAGATGGATCCAGGTAACGAACGGATGCAGGAAATAGCAAAAGCGATTCAAGAGGGTGCCATGGCTTTTCTGAGCCGTGAATATCGGATTCTAGCGATTTTTGTAGTTGTTCTCTTTTTCGTCATCATGTTCGCTCTTAATCTCCCTACGGCGATTGCTTATCTGGTAGGTTCCTTTGCTTCAGCCTTAGCCGGCTTCATCGGTATGACAATCGCGACTAAAGCTAATGTGAGGACAACTAGTGCTGCCAGAAAAGGAATTAATGAAGCTTTGACCGTGGCATTTTCCGGCGGGGCTGTCATGGGTCTTTCTGTGGTTGGCCTTGGCTTGCTGGGATTAAGCGTGTTGTACATGATATTCGGGGATGTTCAAGTACTTACCGGTTATGCTCTGGGTGCCAGTTCTATTGCTCTCTTTGCCCGCGTGGGTGGCGGTATCTATACCAAGGCTGCTGATGTCGGCGCTGACTTGGTAGGAAAAGTAGAAGCGGGTATTCCTGAAGACGATCCGCGTAACCCGGCTGTTATTGCTGATAACGTGGGTGATAATGTGGGTGACGTGGCAGGTATGGGTGCCGACTTGTTTGAATCTTATGTAGGCGCTATTATTGCGGCCATCACTATTGGCATTGTGCTTTACGGTATGCCTGGTGTTCTTGTTCCTATGCTTGTCTCTGCCACCGGGATTATAGCTGCAATTATCGGCACCTTTTTTGTCAAAGCTAAAGAGGGCGTCAAACTCTCCACTTCACTGGAGCGCGGCACTCTTGTCAGCGGTATTATTGTAATTATTGCCTCATATTTCATCATTGACGCTTATCAAGGAGTTTTTGGGGGAATTGGTTCGTTTTATGCCGTATTTTCCGGTCTGCTGGCCGGGATTTTAATTGGCCGGATCACTGAGTACTATACTTCAGATCATTACGCGCCTGTAAAAGGAATTGCGCAAGCATCAGTAACCGGTTCGGCCACAACTATTATCTCCGGGTTGGCTGTCGGTATGCGGTCTACAATGTTGCCTGCCCTAGTTCTTGGTGCCGCCATTCTGATTGCTTATGAGACGGCAGGTCTCTATGGGATAGCTATCTCCGCAGTAGGTATGCTGGCTACCGCAGGCATGACCATTGCCGTGGACGCATACGGTCCCATTGCTGACAACGCTGGCGGAATCGCCGAAATGTCTCACCTGGATAAATCTGTGCGTAAAGTTACTGACCAGCTGGATGCCATGGGCAACACGACTGCCGCCATTGGCAAAGGTTTTGCCATCGGTTCTGCCGCTTTAACGGCTCTTGCTCTCTTCACTGCCTATACCGAAACTGTCAATATCGCTGCCATCGACATTACTAATGCTAAAGTGACTGCAGGCTTGTTACTGGGCGGGATGCTTCCCTTCTTCTTTTCGGCCTTGACCATGGAAGCGGTGGGTCGGGCAGCCTTTGATATGATTGAAGAAGTGCGCCGCCAGTTCCGGGAAATTCCCGGCCTGATGGAGGGGAAGGCAAAGCCGGATTACGCCCGCTGTGTAGATATCTCCACCGCCGCTGCGTTAAAGCAAATGGTGTTGCCAGGTTCATTAGCCGTGATTGCGCCGCTGCTTACTGGATTTGTTCTTGGCGCAGAAGCGTTAGGTGGCTTGTTGGCAGGAGCCACTGTCACCGGGGTGTTGATGGCGATTTTTATGGCCAACGCAGGTGGCGCCTGGGATAATGCTAAAAAGTTTATTGAAGGCGGCGCCCATGGCGGCAAGGGTTCCGACCCGCATAAAGCGGCCGTTGTTGGAGATACTGTGGGTGACCCTTTCAAAGACACATCCGGTCCCTCGCTAAATATTCTTATCAAGCTGATGAGTATCGTGGCGCTTGTTTTTGCTCCGCTCTTTGTCGGTGCAGCTCCCTTAATAGATCTTCTCTTTTAATCGAGCAATAAATACACAGCTAAGAGCGGCGCAATGATGCCGCTCTTTCCTGTTTTACGCGCAAATACTATTGTTCAAGGAGGAACAAAGGTGGAACGGGCAGAAGCATATAATTTGGTTAAAAAACATATAAAAAACAAAAACTTAATTAAACATATGCTTGCCACGGAAGCAGTGATGGGTGGCTTGGCAAAGCGCTGCGCTGCGAATGTGGAGATGTGGCGGCTGGCAGGCCTTGTCCATGATCTGGATTACGATCAAACGGCAGAACAGCCGGAGCAACACGGACTTCTTGCCGCGAAGATGCTTCAAGAATTAAGCTTTCCCGCAGAAATTATCCAAGCAGTCCGCGCACACAATGGATTATTGGGTTATGAGCGGACTAGCAGCCTGGACCAGGCGCTCTACGCCGCCGACCCGGTCACCGGCCTGATTGTAGCCGCGGCACTGATTCATCCGAATAAAAAGTTATCAGCCATTGACAGCCGGTTTGTGCTAAACCGCTTTGCTGAAAAGCACTTTGCGCGCGGGGCAAGCCGGGAACAAATTGAATCCTGCAGCAGGTTGGGCCTGAGTCTTGAAGAATTTATTGGCATCAGTCTGGAAGCGATGCAGAATGCCTCCGTAGAACTGGGGCTCTAAGGAAGGATGCCAAAAGAAATGAGGCGGACACATGAGTTTTGAGGAAAAAGTATTAAATTATATGCGTGAAGGAGCATACAAGCCTCTAAAAGCGGAAGAATTGAGCCGCCAGCTTGGTATAAGTGAAAAGAAAGAGATCAAGCGTTTTCAAGGCTTTCTGGAGGAAATGGAACAGGAAGGCAAAGTAATTAAGAATCGCTATGGCTTGTATGGTATTCCCGAAAAAATGAATCTTGTGGTGGGGAAACTGCAGGGTCATCAGTCTGGCTTCGGTTTTATTATTCAGGACAACCCTGATACTAGCGACGTGTTTGTCCCTGCCAACCAGATGAATGGTGCTATGCACGGGGATAAAGTGGTGGCACGCTTACTTAGGAGTTCCGGCAGCAACAGGAAGAACGAAGGCGAGATTATCCGCATTCTGCAACGCCGCTCCAAGCTGATAGTGGGCCGCTATGAAGCCGGCCGGCAATTCGGATTTGTCATACCAGACGATCAGCGCATAGCACAGGATATTTTTATTCCGAAAGGAGAAACAAAACAGCTTAAAAACGGCATGAAAGTTCAGGTTGAAATTACCCGCTGGCCTGAGCAAAGACGTAATCCTGAGGGAGTTATTGCTGATGTCCTTGGTTTCCTTGGGGAAAAAGGGGTAGACACTCTTTCGATTATCAAAAAGCATGAGTTGCCGGAGGAGTTTCCCCCAGCCGTATTGAAAGAACTGGAAGCATATGACCGTCAATTGTCAGCAGACGAACTGGCAGGTCGACGCGATCTGCGTGAACTCATCATGGTGACGATTGATGGTGTTGATGCCAAAGATTTGGATGACGCCGTTTCGCTTCATAAAAAAGATAATGGAAACTGGGAGTTGGGTGTTCACATAGCAGATGTCGGCTATTACGTCAAAGAAGGCACAGCTTTAGATAAAGAGGCATTTCAGCGCGGCACCAGCATTTATTTGGTAGATCGTGTGATTCCAATGTTGCCGCCGGCGCTCTCTAATGACCTTTGCAGCCTGAATCCAAAAGTTGACCGCCTGGCAATAAGTGCTTTTATGGAGTTTAGTCAGCAGGGAGAATTGCTCGCTCATCATTTCGTCCCTAGTGTAATCTGTACACAGGAAAGAATGACTTACGATGACGTTCGAGGCATCCTTGAAGACCATAATGAAGATTTACGCAAGCGCTACGCTCCTCTTGTGCCCATGTTCGAAGAAATGCGTCGCCTCGCTTTGTTGCTCAGGGAGAAACGTTTTAAGCGCGGTGCCTTGGATTTTGCAGTTCCGGAAATAAAAGTGAAACTAGATGATGACGGCAAACCGATTGCTCTGGAGAAGCGTCCCCGCACCATTGCTGAAATTATTATTGAAGAGTTTATGTTGGTATGCAATGAAACGGTGGCTGAACATTTCTTTCGACTGAAGCTTCCCTTTATTTACCGGGTGCATGAAAAGCCTGCTGACGAGAAGATGCTTCACTTTCGTGATTTTGTGCAGAGCCTTGGCCTTACCATCAAAGGTACGCCGGACAGACTTCACTCATCCTCACTGCAGGCATTGTTGCGCAATATAGCAGGAAAACCGGAGGAACGGGTTGTAAGCACGGTGCTTTTAAGGGCCATGAAGCAGGCTCGTTACTCCTCGGAAAACGCGCTTCACTACGGTTTGGCTGCCCAATACTACACCCACTTCACTTCTCCCATTCGCCGTTATCCTGACTTGGTGATTCATCGGCTGTTACGCGAATACTTGACGGGGGTGCCGTCAGCAAAAAGACTTGCCAAAATTGCAAACAATAACTATAACGCCGCAGATCGCTCATCCACCCGTGAACGCTTGGCCATGGAAGCTGAGCGGGAAAGTGTTGACATGAAAAAAGTCGAATTTATGGAAGGAAAGGAAGGCCAGGAGTACGATGCCGTCATCTCCGGTGTTACTTCCTTTGGCTTATTCGCTGAACTGGACAACTTGGTGGAAGGGTTAATTCATGTCTCCAGTATGGAAGATGACTATTATAATTTTCATGAGGATAAACTGACTCTCATCGGGGAGCGAACTGGAAAAGCATACCGAATCGGTCAGCCGGTCCGGGTGATTCTAAAGCGTGTTGACAAAGAAAGCCGTCAAATTGATTTTACTCTTACAGATGCGCGAGGCTGACAGATTTGCATGGCCAAGCATTTGAGCCGAAAAGCCCTGAGTTGACGAAAAATACGACAAATGCTATAATGATGACAGGAGAGATAGCTGACCCTATTTGTTTACTGCAAATAGGGTTCTTTAGCGGAAGAGGTTTGTATGGAAGAAAAGGTGTTTGCCAAAAACCGCAAAGCATTTCATGATTATCACATCGAGGAAAAGTATGAAGCAGGCATGGTGCTTACCGGCACAGAAGTAAAATCTATTCGTTCCGGCAAGGCGAACCTAAAAGATAGTTATGCTCGCATTGAAAACAGTGAAGTGTTTATCCACAATATGCATGTCAGCCCATACGAGCAAGGCAATCGTTTTAACCACGAGCCTCTCCGTAAACGAAAAATTCTCATGAATCGCCGTGAAATCAGTCGTCTTATAGGACTTACCAGGGAAAAAGGGTATACGCTTATTCCGCTCAAACTGTATGCAAAAAAAGGCTTTATCAAAGTTGAAATCGCCTTGGCACGCGGCAAAAGGGAGTACGATAAACGGGATGCCATAGCGACTAAAGAAGCAAAACGAGAAGTTGAAAGAGTATTCAAGGAGCGGCAGTATCAATAATCTGGGGGCGTTTTGGATTCGACGTAGGTTGAATGGGTGAGAGTCGCGAGTCCGGGCCCATGACCCGGTTAAAAACGTGGAAAAGGCTTAAACGCCAACGATAATTACGCTCTCGCTGCTTAATTAGCAGCGTGTCCGCTAGCTCCGAGCCTGTAGGCGCTAGTCCGGGCATCGACTAATCAGGCTACCGGTTTTACGGTTGGCAGAGCCAAAAAAACCGGGAATCACAACTGTGCTAGTGTAAATGCATCCCGCCTCAGGGAGGCCTTTACGCGAAATTAAACCTGAGGATACACTCGTAGAAGCTTTTGCTGGTTTGCCTGCGGACAGGGGTTCGACTCCCCTCGCCTCCACCAAATTAACTACCATCTATTGATACAAGGGATTGTGTCGGTGGGTGGTTTTTGCTTTGCCCAAAAGCCTAGTGTTTAAGCCATTCTTGCGGTTTGCGAGGTGGCTTTTGCCTTTTTGTAGAGGTCTGAAATAGAGTTTTTTAGCAGCAACAGGGCTTTGCTCCTGCTCTTTCGGCGGTTATGGCAAGGAGAATCGTTGAAACTTAGGCGGGGGTGTGCATCGCCTAGGGGTGATCGTTAAAAGATTGGGATAATCGTTGAAACTTACACATTTCAAAATGAAGTGCTGCAAAAATATATTGAGGCAAGGTGTCCGATCATGCATTGCTGGTTGACAGAGCATCAGATTAGTTGTATCATTAAGTCAACAGAGCCCACCACGCCTCTTAACAATGCGGACCAGGGTGGGACATTTTATTTCTGGAGAAGATCATGGGCAATAATAGTGAGAAGGCTAGGATCAAGAATCCAACCACCTTTGAAGAGCAAGTCAACATATTAAAAAGCAGAGGCTTGGAAATTACAGATGAAGAGCAGGCTATAGAGACCCTTAGCAGAATAAATTATTATCGGTTAAGTGCATACACGCTTTCATATAAAGCCGATAATAAATTTTATGAAGGGGTATCTTTTGACGATGTTTATAGCCTTTATGAGTTTGATAAAAAGTTGCGCAGCATGATCATGGGCGTATTAGAAACCATTGAAGTTGCTTTTAGAACACATATTTCATATTTAATCGCTCATAAATATGGGGCGACAGGTTACGAAAATCAGGAGAACTTTAGAAATATAACTCATCATAGTAACATGATGCAAAAAATTCTAGAAGAAATAGAGCGAAGCGATGAGGTTTTTGTGCAGCACCATAAATCTGCATACGAAGGGGTTTTCCCGGTTTGGGTTGCTATTGAACTGACTTCTTTTGGCCTATTGTCAAAAATTTATAACAACATGAAAGAAGAAGATCAAAATCTAATAGCTCGCGATTACTATAATACAAAAGGTGAGTATGTTAAGTCTTGGCTGTACACCTTATCAGTTTTTAGAAATATTTGTGCTCATTACGGAAGATTATATGACAGGCGACTAAAAATCACCCCAAAATTATTTAGGGTAGACATGAAAAAAGGGATAAAGAATGACACGGTATTTTCTGTACTTTTTATCACCGGGAGGTTGCTACGGGACAAAAGTGAGTGGCAGAATTTTGTGATGAACCTTACAGCTTTAATCGAAAATACCGAACAAGTAGACTTGAAATTGATGGGTTTCCCTGATAACTGGGAAGTAATACTTAGAACAATTTAATAATGCGAGATCATGCTCAAGATTGGTCATTCTATGACCTCCTATGGAATATTTGTGCTGGTTTCAGCACTTAAATCCATTATACAGAAGGTTTTTACCAGCGGATCAGTGTGCACAATCAATGCGGAAACTTCCCCCAATTTTAACGGTCAGCGTGCACAATTACAGCGGTCAAAATGCATAATCTGTCCGGCTGTATTCACATGGCGATTATTCCATCTCGTCACCCATCATCATTTTATAATGCTGTTCCTGATGCAGGGCTTTAAAAATCAGTTTGAAAACCGTCTTGTACAGGTTGATGTCTGCGCAGTCATCAACATAGTTTAAACCATCGCTAAAACCTACTGAGTTGACGCTGATATAGGACAGCATCGCCGAAGCAAGTTGATATTTTGTGTAGTCGGGTAAGCCCTCCGCAGGAGTCTCAACGAATTTGTCCTTATTCTCTTCCAGAACCCTCTTTCGGATGTTCACACCGTCGTAACCGCAAAGCTGCATGAAATAGTATTCCAGAATTCGCCGGATGACGTTCAGCACCGGAATTACAGTGTTGACCTCGCGGTACTCGCTCCAAAGGGCGGCGTAAGAGTTCTGCACAGGATTAAAGTTCTCATTTTCAGTGGGTATTTTCTGGCTCGGTCGCACACAGAGTCTGACCGATGAATTATTACTTGCCTTATTCACCACAAAAAACGACACGCACTTGAAGCGGTGCGTCTGGTTGTAGGTTATCTCCCTATGGAAGTAGACGTTATGGGTTAGGATGAAAATTTGCTTGATGTAATCACCCTGAACCTGATTGTCCAAGTAATCAGCGTTATTGTGGCAGACCTCGACCATCTCCCGAATCAAGGTGCTGATGATGAACAGGGCGCTGCTATCCACGCTTGAAACAGGGTCGTCGATTACGACAAGCTTGTCCTTGCTGATGTCACTATCAGAATGGCTTCCGCGAACGAGATGATAAAAATAGAGAAATGCGATAAAGTTGCGCTCGCCTTCGCTGAGATTGGCGGCAACTTGCCCGTCCTGGCGGACAACCTCGTAAACATTCTGTTGACCGCGTTTTTCTCGCAAGGTGAAACCTTGGAAACCCGAATCGCGGAGTAGATCGTTTATGCTCTTGATGGTCGGCGCGGTGCTGACGATTTTCTTGCTGAGTTCGGCGATTTCTATCTCCAAGGCTCGTGAAGCCTTGCCACCATCAGTTATTAGCTTCGCCAGAGTGGCAACCACGTCATCAAAGGTCTTACGTCTCGACTTATAGGTCGAAATATCGCTCTGAAGCGTAAAGGCGATTAGTTCCCAGACGTTCGTGGTACATTCCGTCTGTTTCTGCCGCTTTGCGCCCACAATAGCGTTGTTGGCTTGGATTTGCTTGTTGAACCCTTCAACGAGATCGTTTATATCATCTCGTAGCGTCTTTACGTTTTCAAGCGCAATTATTGAGGATGGTTCTTTTAGCTTGTCCTTAATCCGCTGGAGGTTGATTTCAATTGTCTTCTCCAAAAGAGCGAGTTTAGTTTTGTATTCAGTCAAATCGAGTCTCGGGAAGGCGTTCTGCATATTCGCATTCAAAGTGTCAAGAAAATTCTGCATATCGCTTGCGTAGTCCTCTTGAAATTGCCGAAGGGCATCGATGTCCTCTTGATACTGTCCATCAAAACAAGCGGCGATTTGTTTGTCAAAATCATCGGGCAGTTCCTGTTGGCAATAAGGGCATTTGCCTTCTGGGGTTTCGGGGAAATGTTCATGACCTTGGCGTACCCAGTCAGTGGCGTTGATTGCTTTGATGAAGCCTGCAAAAGGCGTGTCACTACTGCTTGTGATGGACTTACCGAGCAGTTCGTTGCCGGGGGAGCCTTTCAGTCTTGCCGTGCCGCCAGTCGGTTGAAACTCTCTATATGTAGCCGCATTCGGATCAAACGCCGTTTCATACAGGGTTCTCAACTCCCCGACATCGTGCTGTGTCGGGTTGCCCATTTGCAGGACTTTCTCTGCAAACTGCGCCTTCCGCTTAAAGCGGTCTTGAGTGTCATTAAAGGCATCTCTGATGGCTTTAGTCTTATCCCAACAGGTCTCTTGAAAACCCGTGAGAAGTCTGTCCCGTTCAGATTCTTTGCGTTCTTTAGCCGTGGTGTTCTCACCGTTTAGCTTTTCTTGTTCTGCTCGTTGTGTAGACTTTTCGGCAATCTGGTTCTGTATCTCTATGTTCTGCTCACCGACGGTGAACACACCCTTGAGGTTGCCGTAGCCACGAAAGTTCGCTTCAACAAACTCCTGATTATAGACTAAAACGGAATAATCGGCAGAAGACTTGCCCTGTTGCCAAGCAAGACCGCTGTCCGAGAGAATTTCCCTGGCAATTGTAGATTTCCCCGTGCCGTTGTTGCCGTAGAAGAAGTTGATTAGGGTTGGTTCTACCGGAACGCCGCTGAAAGTGGCGGCGTTAAGTGTGATTTTTTCGATTGTCGAAGTCATTTTAGTATTCATCGTCAACGCCCCCCGTGTGTTTCGGCGGCTCTAAACCGCGCGACTTTTCCTGTTTGATTTCTTCTTCGCCGTCATGGGTAGCGGGCAAAGCAATAATCTCCTTGCCAGCGATACCTTGCAAGTCGCCGCTCATACCGTAAAGGCTGCAGGTTACTTTCTGCAGGATTTTCTCCTGCGTTGCCCACCGTTTCTGGGCTTGCTTCTTTTCGGTATCGAGTTGTTTTGCCATTTCGTCATAAGACTCAATAATATACCTGATGCGGTTACTGAATTCACCGCCTGTCAGGTAGTTATAAATCATCTCGATTTTAACATCCTTGCCCTCGGCGTTACGGTTGGCTACAGCCACTTTGACACAGACCTCGCGCAAAAACGTGGCGAGCATTATGGTGTAGCGGGGTTTAACTAGCCAGACATTATCCGCAAGCTGTTTGAAATCGTCACCGCCACCGTCTGTAGGGTTGAACACAATTACGCCGATTTGGGCTTTCTCGGTCGCCAGCTCGTCCTTCAATTTTCCAAGCCAGCCCGCCTGATAAGTCTTGGCGTTCTTGCATTCCCAGAGAATCAGTCCGCAGTTTTGATAGAACTGCTCGTTGACAACCTGCCGGATATCAGAGCCACGTTCACCCTTTTTCACCTCGTCGATAGTGTCAAAAGGGAAAGCGGCACGTAAGGTTTGCTCGATATCCAGCTCGAGGATTTCGCCCTGCAACTGCTGCGATCCTTGCTCTGCCACCTGTTTGGCGGTGGTAAGCTGCTCGCGCAGTTTGTTGATGGTTACCTCCTGCTCGCGGATTTTAGTGTTAAAATCCTCCGAGGCACTTAGCACCGCTTCCTCACGGATGAGTTTCTCTTTTTCCAAAAGTTCCTTACGGGCGGTCAGTTCGGCGTCTACCCTTGCTTTATTGGCCTTGCTCAACTCTTCAAGCAGGGATTTTAGCTGCTCGCGCAACTGCTTTTCGCTCTCTTTTGCGCTTTCAGCTTGATGACGAAGCCGCTCGGTTTCAAGTTCCGTGGACTGCTTCGTCTTTTCAACCTCAAGTTCGGTAGATTGTTTTGCTTTTTCCAGCTCGAGCTTAGCGGCTTGCCGTTCCCGCACAATTTGAAGCTCAGCCGCTTGCTGTGCCTCAGTTACGGCGCTTTGGACAGCTTGCTTGATTCTCTCGTCGGCTTGAGCGTCAAATTCCTTCCGCAACCTTTCAGATTGCTCGGTTTTAGCCATCAGCAGTTCTTCCTCAATCTGATGACCAATGGCATCGGATATCTCGAAGGATTTCTTGCAATACGGGCAAGTAATAATTGAGTTCATATCCTTACTCCTTTTCTTACATCTTTATCCATGAACCAGTTCCCACAGCTTCTCATAGCTGTCAACCACGTCGTACTTGACGTTCTCGCCGCTAATGGCGCGGAAATGCTCGCGGGCGCAGTGAGCTTTCGTTTTTTCAATCTCGCGTAGTTCCATTGAGGACATATTACCCTTTGTTTCAGCGACAAAGAAAATGTGCTTCACCTTGCCTTCGTAGAACGCAATCGCCCAGTCCGGGTTGTACTTGCCGACGGGAGTGCTAATATAAAAGCCCTTCGGCAGCTTGACATATACTTCGACCTCTTGGCTATGTGTTTCCAGTTCGGTGGCAAAGTCGCGCTCGTTTGTGGAGTCGTAGATGACGTAGTCGTACAAATGCCGTTTGGCTTCTATGGCGTTTACGCCCAAGGCTCCTTTTTTGAGGTCGGGTTCGGTGAAAATCTCCGTGCCGAACACGGATGTCAGCTTGTCGTAGGTGATATGCTCGATAATTGCCGTGGCTTTCTGCTCATTGATAATATTGGCGGCGCGGATAATGAATTCTTCGGGGTTGTCTCCAAACTGATCAAACACTGCCTTCTCTATGCCGACTAGAATGGCGGCCACGGCTTTCCTTGTCAGCCCTGTTTCAGCAACGATTTTACCAACAAGATCGTAGCGAACCGAGCTGCTTGCTTTCATCGCAGTGTATGGCGGTACTTCCTCACGCGACATATCTGGGCGAACAAAAGCTTCGCCCGCTTGCAGTTGGGCTTTGGACTCGATTGTCTTTGCCTGCTCGCCTTTCTCCACCTTAAAATAAATCTTGGATACTCGCAGCCTGGCGTTCAGTTCCGTGGTAGCCTTCTTGACCAGTTCATCTTCGTCAAAGCCGACGACGTAGTAGCTTCTGGCGTTGATGCGCGACCAGAGTTCTTGGAACGCGCGGCTGTTCAACTTATCCTTGTCGAGAGTGACCTCTATATTATTCTTGTGAGCGTTCTCTGGCTTGTTGGCGTTCGGATCGTAGACGGAATCAAGCACGGCGATAACTTCTGTTGCGCGGGCGGCGGCTTCCTCTGGCACTTCAAGCGTACCGTTCCTTTTCGCTTCGTAGTATTTTTCTGTCAATTCACCACGTTTGACATAGCCATTTTCAATCAGGCTCTCATAAATAACTAAAGCGGTATCCTCGCCAAATTTCTCGTCAAACAGCTTCGCCTCGATTTTGCGAGGACGGTCGGCGACCGCCTCTGCAATCTCGCTTTGCAATCCCTTGGCAAAACTGTCGTAGCTTTCGTTGGCGATAACGGTCAGCACGTTGACGTTGTGTATCTCATCGTGGGAGAGAACATTCTCATCCATACGCTCGCCGCTCTGATTGACGGCCAGGCGCAAACCGCGTCCTACTTCCTGGCGCTTACGGACATCGCTACCACTTTGCTTCAAGGTGCAAATTTGGAACACGTTCGGATTATCCCAACCCTCGCGCAGGGCAGAGTGGCTGAAGATGAACCGCACAGGCTCGCGGCGGTCAAGCAGCCGCTCCTTGTCCTTCATAATAAGATCGTAGGCATCAGCATCGTCGGAGGTGCGCTCTTTCTTATCGCCGAGTTTGCTGTCAATCATGCGACCGTTTTTCTTGTCAATAGAGAAATACCCGGCGCGTGTACGCTCGACGGGTACGCCCTCAAGGTATTTCAGGTAGTCCTTGGAATCTTCAATCGAAAGCTGTATACCGCCGATAATGGCGTTATATTCTTCATCGAAAATCTGTGCGTAAGTGCCACCCGTGGCGTTGCCGTATGCGTCGTACTGCCTGTATTTCGCCACTTCGTCAATAAAGAACAGCGACAGCACCTTGATGCCCTTGGCGAACAACTGACGCTCCCGCTCGATGTGGGAGAGGATGGTTTCCCTTATCTGAATACGACGCAGCTGCTCTTCGCTGACTGAGCCGATAACATCGCCCGCGAACAGCTTCTTGCCGTTGGTGAACTCTACGGACGAATCACGCCCGTCGATCCGCAGGACGGTATAGCCGTCTTTATACGCGGCAAGTTCGCCGGAGTTGTCGAACAGGCTGTAACCTTCCCCGACAATCCTTGTAACCTTGCGAAAGCTGAATTTGCCTTTTGCGTCGAACTCAATCGTCGCCGTAGGATTGCCCTTGGAGAGGTTGATACCCTGTATGTAGATATAACCCTCGGTGGCAGTGCTGCCGGAAACCGATATGCCCTTAACGGCAATCTTCTTAACAAGCCTCTTGTTATAGGCTTCGAGCGCGTCAAGTCGGTAAATCATATTATATACGCTGTCTGGGCGATGGGTCGCCGAATAGCGGAGCGTCACCAGCGGGGCGAACTCTTTTAGTCGCTCTTTGGTAGCTGCACCCTCGACCGACTGAGGCTCGTCGATTATCAGAATAGGGTTCGTCTTCGCCAAGATGTCAATGGGACGTCGGGAGCGGAACTCGTCCAACTTCATATAAATACGCCGCGCGTCTTTGCCCCTTGCGTTAAACGCTTGGCTGTTGATGATCATCACGTTTATCGCGCTGTCAGAGGCAAAACGGTCAATTTCGGTCAGTCGCGCCGAATTATATATGAAGTAACGAATTTTCTTGCCGTAGTCTTCGACAAAATGCTCCTCAGTCATCTGGAACGACTTATAAACGCCCTCGCGGATGGCCACACTTGGCACGACAATGATAAATTTGCTCCATCCGTACCGCTTATTGAATTCGTACATCGTTTTAATGTAGGTGTAGGTCTTGCCTACGCCGGTCTCCATCTCCACGGTCAGGTTATAGTGTCCGTCGAGGGCGTCAGACGGCTTGATTTGCCACAACCTCTGAACGGCACGGATATGCTCCAGAACCTTGTCATCGCTGATAGCCACAGGCGCGTTGTTAAAGCCCGTGAACGTGTTTGTGCCTTGCAGCCGTATTTGTCCCTGTTTGTCCTGCTCGTCCATGCCGGGGTCTACCATATAGGTCGGCGCGTGGAACGGCTGACCCGCAAACACGTTGCAAACGGCGGTCGCTGCGTCCGACTGGAATTTTTGGTGCCGGAATTGTAGCTTCATCATCACACCCCCTTATATCACTCTGACTGTGGTATTCGGCGCGAGAAGTTTGAAGATCTCAAACACGTTTATTTTCTCCGGCGAACTGCTGAAGCCGCTGTCACGGAACACGGCACGGAGGGGCTGGCGGCTTGCGATTTCACGGACTGCCTTTTCACCGATGCGCTCCTCAAAACAGGCTATCAGGTCGCCGCTGTTGTAGGTGTGGACGGTGAAGCCATCAATCTGCTCGTGAATGTGCGGCATGGAAAGTGGCAAGCCCCAGTCCAAGAGGCAGCCGAACAGCAAGTCCATATCCGTGCGGTCGGGTTTAATGTTGCTTTCCATCAAGCTAATCATCTCCTGCGTGTAGTCACCCGCCGCGTAGTAAACATCGTTCATGTTCGTGTCGGCGAGTTTCAGAACGCGGAAGCCCGTGTCGAGGTCTATCGTGCCGAGAGGATTGGTCACCTTGATTTTATCCCCTGCACGGCGGATACGCTCCTTGCCGATTTCGCAGATGTTGGAGTAGTCCGCTTTGGCGGCTTCGCTATCCGGGGCGCAAGGCTCCGGTAATTGCACCATAATGAATTTGCGCTTGCCGCCGTCCTCGGCATTAAGCTGCATCACCGCGTGAGCGGTGGTGGCGGAGCCAGAGAAGAAGTCCATTATTATAGAATCAGTTGGGACAAACTGTAGCATTCTCATTATCACTGGTGTTAATTTTGCTGTATCAAAAACCTTTGTATCAAACAAAGCGGATATTTCCGATGAGCTACCAACGAGTAAGTCAACCCAGGAACTATTAAGTAACGTTGTGTTTGTCGGAGCAATATAATGCTCAGGCTTACCGTTTTTAGACAAACGCAATAAATCAAGCGAATTATCCTGCTGTTTAACATACCATTCGTCTATTTGAATTAATGTCATTTCTTCTTCAGAAACTTTGAGTTCCGATAGCATTCGCCGGTAATTTTCTATCGCTTTTTCGCTTCTTTCTTTTCCCCAGCGCCACTGCCCGCTCTCGGGAGTTATGCCAAACAAAGGATAACGCATCGTTGGGCGATCTGTACCTCTCCAATGGTTGTTCCACGCTCCTTCTCTTTCATCTTCTAGCTGTTTCATTTGGCGAGGGAATCTATAAGTTTGGTTCCTTGAATAAAGAAGTATATATTCCAAGCCTTGGCCAAGCTTATCCCAAGTCTCAAACTGTGCTTGGACAGATTTTGCTCCGCGCCTGACGACAATCTGATTCCGAAAGTTGGATTCACCAAAAGCCTCATCACAAATTTTTCGCAGATTATTTACTTCATCGTCACCGATAGAGATAAAGATTAAACCGTCATTTGATAACAATTGTTTTGCCAGCACCAGTCTTGGGTAAATCATACTGCACCAGTCGGAGTGGAAGCGGCCGTTTGTTTCGGTATTGCGGAACAAGCGGTCGCCGTTCTCATCGTACACGCCCGCCTCCTCGTCGTATTCCTCACGGCTCTGCGCGAAATCGTCGCGGTATATGAAGTCGCTGCCCGTGTTATACGGCGGGTCTATATATATCATCTTTACCTTGCCAAGATAACTCTCCTGCAGCAGCTTCAGCACGTCAAGGTTGTCGCCCTCGATGTAGAGGTTTTCAGTGGTGTCCCAGTTCTTGCTTTCCTCAATGCAGGGGCGCAAGGTCTTGCGGATAGGCCGTCCAGCCTCAGCTATAGCAGCGTGCTTGCCCACCCAAGTGAACTCATATGCTTCATCGGCGAACAAATCCTCGCCCAGCATAGCGCGGAGCAGGTCTATATTCACTTTGCCCTCAGCGACTGCACCAGGGAACAGTGCTGCAATCTTCGCCACGTTTTCGGTGGTCAGGTTTGGGGTCTCAAATTTCATTTTATCAGTCATGATTTGTTTCCTCCTATTTATTGCGGTTTTTGTATGCTGCGCGTATTTTGTTAAATTCAGTGTGGTTATACTTCAGTTCAGCGAGTTTCCCCTCTAAGAACTGTAGGGAAAGTTCAGAAAACTTGAAGCTCTGTCCTCCGGAACGTGAGGTCGTTACGCCGATGCTGTACCGCTTCGCTTCCTTCAACTTGTAATAGAAGACGAGGGCATACAGGTCTTGAGAGGTTATTCCCAGTTTTTCAGCCAAGACCTTCTGAATATATGGATAGTCCTTATCTGGGTCTAACTCCGGCACAGGAACTTCCTCAACTAAGTCTATGTTGCCCGTTACCTTTATAACGGGTATGCCTATAGTTTCATTGAAACTGCCTTCTTTGATAAATTTTGCTTTTTTTAATACCTGCGCAACTAATTTGCGATCAAAGGCTACATCCACGCCGTATGGGGTGGTAATCTTGCCATTGCTGTAATTGACGATACCAAGATTCGCCGTTTCGCTTTTGCGGATAATCTCAAACAGCTTTAGTAAACCTTCACGTTCCTTGGCTGCCCGATCCTCAACGATACGGCTCATTTCAGCGTACTTGATCTTTTCGCTCCGAGCGCGGTAACGGTAGAGCACGTCGCCACTCGTAATTTTTTCGCCGCTGTCGGCTTTTTGCGCAATAATCGGTTTGTTTTCAGCTTGCTCGGTATATAACCATCCGATTTTCTTTTCAATTACCTTGGTTTCTGTTTCACCGCTACTTCCGGTTATAGCTTGTTCAGTCCGAATAACGAATGTGCCACATTCCCAATCTATCGCTGGGGCAAACAGAGAGTTAACGGCATCCGTAAACTGCTCCTGACTGAGGTTTTCAAAGTTGTTGTTCTTCAATCCAACGACCTCGCGCGGATTATCCTTAACGCCGAATATAATGTAGCCGCCGCGATTGTTGGCATACGCTGCCATCGTCTTGGCATATTTCGCTGTACTGTTTTTGTTAAACGATTCCTTAAACTCCACCGTGTTGCTCTCGCGGCTTTTCAGGTTGCCGGAGGCAGTGACAGCAGACAGTATTTTTCTGACCTCTTCTTCGCGGTTCATCGGGTTAACACCTCCAACTCGGCTCGCAGCCGTTTCAATTCGCCGTTCAGCTCGACTTGGCGGTTAAACTGCTTTTCGCGCAGGACTTTCTTTTCTAAAGCGGCAATCTCACGATCGAGCTTCTGTCGTCGTTTATCACGGTCAACCGCCTCGGAAATATCGCCATCCGCACCGAGCCGCCCGCCCGCTATCTGTCGTGCTAAGTTTTCATACAAGGCGTCCAGATTCAGTCCCTCGAACCTCAGCGTAAACCCGTCAAGAGAAAACCAGTTTGTGTTGTAAAACTTGCCAGAGGCTTCCATCCACGCTTGCGCCTCATCACCAAAAGTCAGCACAAACAGGATTTTATATGGTATCGCTTTAGCGATGACGGGCAAGACGCGATTGTCTAGCCCACGCTGCCTTAAAGCTACCTCGAACACCTGAATCTCTTTCACTGTTTCGCCGGTAGCGACGCCAACCGTACTGTCCGCGAGTTTGTTTCGCCAGACGACTAATTCTATCTGGTCTTTTATCATGTCGCGCAACTGGGTGGTCAGCGTCGCGTTGGCGTAAAGCTTTTCTTTCGCCACACGGCGGTTCACCTCAGTTGAGCGGGGCAATCCCAACATAGCGTCACCTCATCACAAGGAAGCAAATCAACTCGAAGTCGTTCAGCCCGCTGGTATTGGTGTTCAAGGCAGATGTGCCACCAGGTCTGAACAGGCTATCGATATCGCTTTCCTCTTTTACTTCTACGATTGAATTAATTGCATCCGACAGTAGAGCGGACACACTCTGCATATTACGTCCATCTTTCGTTTCGGCGTTGAACTCACGGCAGACATCCATCACCGGTTTGGACTTACCTCTGCACAGTGAGCGTGTTTTATCGAGTAATTCCTTAGGGGATAGGTGGTCGCAGATGACTTCTCCGTCCGTCCCAATATAAAGCATATAAAACGGGTGGAGACGGTTTTGCATATCGATGTTGACGCTATTGTTGCGGTTCTTGAGAACGAAAACAACTCCCGCAGGACAATCCTCAGAGGCGGGAACGACGGCATGGAGCCCGAACGGAACTTTATCCATATCCCCATTGTTTTTTACATATTCAAGTAGGTCGAGCCGGAACTCGTTTAGTCCTAAATCCATAATGGAGATGCCCGATTGCATATCCTCAATATCCACGACTTCCTCTTGAAGCCGTTTCAGTTGCGCCTTGCGGTATTCAAGGTCGCCTTTTTCCTCTGCATTGATAAGGTCGTCGTCGCCTGTTGCGGTCATCACGGAAATCCGCATTCTTGTTTCGACACGGCCCTTGAGGGAAAGGTACTCATCCAAATTCACGTCCGGCCAGAAACTTACAAGCTGAATAACCGCATTGCGGCTGCCAATACGGTCGATTCGCCCGAAACGCTGGATAACCCGCACGGGATTCCAATGAATATCGTAGTTGACACAGTAGTCGCAGTCCTGCAGGTTCTGACCTTCCGAAATACAGTCCGTGGCTATCAGCACGGAGATGTCGTCTCGGTTGTTCGGCATCAGCAGGTTCTTATCTTTTGAAATCGGGGAGAATAAGGTCAGCACCTCGTTCATTGAAGCCCGCTGTCCCTTAATCGTCGTCTTGCCGTCCACGCTGCCCGTGATCATCGCCGTGTCAAGCCCGAACTTCGACTTCACGAATGTGCTCACGTTTGCGTAAAGGTACTCTGCCGTATCGGAGAATGCCGAGAAAATAAGGATTTTGCGGTTATCCTCATTTATCGGACTGGTCAGCTTGCTCTCGATCAGCCCAAACAGGGTCTGGAGTTTGGTGTCGTGTTTTGGCGTAATGTCGTCGCTCATCAGCTTCAGCAGTTCTAACGTGTCGGCATCCTCCGTGAGCCTGTCTCGCCATGTCTTGTAGTCCATATCGGCAAGGTCTATTTTTATACTGTGTTCGGAAGCAAAATACTCCGTATTGCGGTCATCGTCGTCGAAGTCCGCATCGGCGCCCACAAGTTCCCGTCCATTGATAACTGAGCCACCGCCAACGATGAATGCGTCTATCTCGGTAATGGTATCGTCAATCAGTTTTTTAACGCGCCCGAGGGTCAAGCGGAAGGACTCCACGGAACTTTCGAGACGTTTCAAGAGGTTAATGCTCATCAAACGTCGTATGCCCATTTCGCGCCCGGCGCGGTTAATATTTATCGACGTGTCTACATACTTAGCAAGTTGGCTTGGGAAAATGAAATCGGTCGGGACATAGACCGAGAGGTTCAGCTTCATCAAATGGTCATAGATTTCGTTGTAGTTTATCGCGCTCTCCAAGTCGCTAAGGCGAGGGCGCAGGGAGAGGGGCTTCAACCGTTCGGGGAACGAGCCTATCTCACCCATGTTGTAATATTTCTCTATGTGCTTGCGGGAGCGGGCGATGGTCACGCTGTCAAGCACCTCAAAGAAGTCAAAGTCCAGCGACTTCAACAGGGCGTCCGTTGTACGTCTGCTATCTTCCTGTTTGTTCCATTGATTGAACACCTTTTGCGCGTTTCGGAAAATCTCGTCTATCGTGCGCTTTGTGCCGAGTTTCTCATTTATGAGGCTTGGATTACCCTCATAAGCAAGTTCAAGCTGGTGGCGCAAATCTGTGAAACGGTTGTTGACTGGGGTAGCCGAAAGCATCAGAACCTTAGTCTTTACGCCCGTGCGTATAACACGGTTCATTAAACGAAGGTAGCGGTTCTCGCGGCGGTCTTCACCATAGACCTCGCCGCCGTTTCTGAAGTTATGTGACTCATCGATTACCACAAGGTCATAATTTCCCCAATTGAGCCTATCCAAATCAAGCCCGTTAGATTTGCCACGATCCCTTGAAAGGTCTGTATGGTAAAGTACGTCGTATCTCAGACGGTCGGTAGCTATTGTGTTGTTGACGTAGTTGCCCTTGAAAGTGTTCCAGTTGTCAGACAGCTTTTTTGGGCATAGCACAAGCACGGAGCGGTTGCGGTTCTCGTAATACTTGATGACCGCAAGGGCGGTGAATGTTTTGCCGAGGCCGACGCTGTCCGCAAGGATGCATCCGTTGAAAGATTCAAGTTTGTTGACAATCGCAAGAACCGCATCCTTTTGGAACGTGTAGAGCTTACTCCAAATCTTGCTCTCTTTGAAGCCAGTCGCCTCGTTTGGCAGTACGTCCTCGGAAACGTCCTCCAAGAACTCATTAAAGATGTTATATATCGTCACAAAGTAAATAAACTCCGGAGCGTTTTCGTTGTAAGCGGCGGTGATGCCATCGATGACCTGCTCGGTCACGTCTTGCATCAGGCTTTTATCATTCCATATCTGGCTGAACATGCGAATGTACTCGCCCGAAAGCGGCGCAAACATTTTATTAATTGGATTGATGATATTGTTGCCGCGCTCACACCCGATGTCAGCGGTGGTGAATCCGTGGAGTGGCATATAGGTCGTAGTCTCTTCGCCGACCACGTTCATAAAACCGCTGATGTTGCCACCTGTCAGGTTGGAGCGGAACTTCACTTTCTTGCGAATCCAGTCTGCGCATTCGCGGGCGATAGACTTCTGGGTCAGTTCGTTTCGAAGTATAACTTCGAACTCGGTACCGTAGAGGGAACGCTCACGATCAAGGCGGGGTATGTAGAACTCCCGCTTTTCTTTAGGCGCTTTCTCTTGCAGGAATGTCGGTGAGGTGAAGATAAAGCGCAACTCATCAATGCCATCAAGCTGCTTCTTGAGGGCTTGATAAGCATAGATGGAGAAACACGCCGCCGCCACGGACAGCTTGTCGCCTTTCTTTATTGTGACCGTCAAATCGTCCTTGACGGTTTTACTCACGTTATCGAACATTTCCGGCATCTGCATACTTTTTGCTCCTTAGATTCAATAGTTTATTCTTTTATTTTCCCCTCACGCACCCACTCGTCTACCTCAGAGATTTTGAACTTATATCGCTTGCCTGCACGGTAGAATGGCAGTTTGCCTTCTTTGACCCATGTCCGAGCTGTGTCTTCGCTTATAGATAGGTGGGTGGCGATATCTTCAAGGTTTACCCACTTCTCAGGCGTGATGATCTCAGGTTCGTTACTCATTTAGAATCCTCCCTATTTACATACTGGAGAGGATAACACTAGTCTTTGATCAGTAGGTGTTATCCATTTTGCTGTTGTTAGCGCAGATTATGTGGGAGCAAGCACACTAATTCCAGCAGCTTTTAGTTCTTCTATTAGGTTGACCTTCTTGATTGCCCAGTGGGTGCGGTTCAGTTCGTTGAACGAGGATGCACTTTGCAGGGCAATTTGGGTGGCAATCTCATTTAGCCTTTGCTGTGGTATATTTGACAGCGGACGGAAATGAATCTTGATGCCGTTATCTTGCTTCTTCACGTCGGTCACAAGACCAAAGTAGGCTTGATGGGCATCGTCGGTTTTGCCGTAGCTGCGGTTCTCGCTCGCAAAGAGGGACGGGAATGTCTTGATTTGTGAAACTGCCTCCTCGCTTAAAGCGGAGAACTGCTCCTTGGATTCCGGCGACATACTCTCCGTCAACGCCCTGTCTTTTGGAACAGTAAAGTGGCAATCGCAGAAGGTTTCGCTGCCAATAACGAACAGATTGTAATAGTCCATATTGAGGGCAACGTTTGTGTTGACAATGCCACCCAATACCGGAGACATCATCGGAATGATCAGATTCACAACATTATTTACGTTGTTAGCCTGCGCGATTTGCATACTTCTTTCGCCGGTCTGTGTGAAGACTGTAGTATTTGGAGGTAAGTTTTCTAATGGAAGTGTTTTTGGCTTATTGTTCACTTTTACCACCCCCGCTGTTATTTATCGTAATCGTATCAACGCTGCCGATTTGAATACTGTTGTTCCCGTACTGGTTAAAGACAAACGGATTATTAACCGTCTGGTTAGTTGTCTTTGAAGAGGCATCGTCAGCTGTATCTTCCACAAATGGTTCGCCGGAGTCTGCAGATGATTCGTCCTCAACTGTAGCAGCGGCTTCCTGTTCTATCTTGATGTCTGCCATTTCAAGCAGCATTACGTTAATAGACCGAGTAATGCTATCGCCCATATTTCCCGCATATTTTCTTTCTGCTCCGCCCCTTGACGGGCACCAAGCGTCGTAGGTAGCTTTACCCGCTTTATTCTCTGGTCTATTTACAATGACGAAGTGCCAAACGCCCAACAGAAAAGTCTGCAAGCAGAAGTCGCTCATGCCACGGAGAGCGGCTTTTGTTATTCCTTGCCCATTTTCGACTATGAAGAATTCTTGATCGTCATCAATGCTCTGATCAGCATTTATTAGATCGAGTAATGCCTTTACAAGCCAGACCTCTTTTGGCGTACTTGTCCCAACTTCAAGGAAACGGCTAACAAAATCATTCATCATTTTTAGTGCGGCAAGATATTGCGTTTTTACGCGGTTATCGAATGCCATTATTTCCTGATTGAAAAGAAAGGAAAGATTGGTGCCATTATTTTCGCAAGACTTGTAATCAAACACATTTGTACTAAAAGTATCCTTATTTCTTGGCTCGGCGTACTCAAGGTAAACCACTCTGCCAAGACCTGCGAAGGTTTCAGGTTGTGATAGGCCATCGAGTTCACCAGCATGTTGGCTGCGCTTGCTTGTCCGTTGTTTTCGTGCTTCCAGAACCAGTGTAAAAAACGTGCCGCCACATAACACAGGGTAAGCGATGTTTGCCACTCAGTTGCCTCCCTAGAAACTCATTTACTCTATTAACTATATTAACTCAAATCTCAGTTGACTGCCACCCAATGAACTTCAAGTTAGCCCTTAGAGAGCAATCTCTAGGGGCTTTTTTTTTGCCTTGGATTGGACAATCACACGGTTATCTTCAGTCCAATTCCAGGCAAAGCCTGCCAAAACATTATAACAAAAAAAGTAAAAATGTCAATCTATGGAGGGAAGTCAAGGATGAGGAATTACCAAAAACTCTATTACCAGCACTACTATGAAATGCTCCCAAGCGGAGTGGAAACAGAAGTAACCCGCCGAGAGTGCTTTGCGCCCGCCGAAGTTCCGACCCCGGCTAATCCTTTTAAGCAGCGGTGGTACTACGACCCCGAAGCAAGCTGCGCCATTCGGCTGCCTAGAAATAAGCTGGGTGATGTTCTTGGAAAACGCAACGCCGCCGACTTGAAAGCTGCAGAGCGCTATCAGATCCAAAAGATTGAAAATTGCCCCGGCGAACTGGACAAACCCATTGCCAATCGCGACGGACGCAAAGCTATCTTTTTAGAAGTTGCAGACGAGACTGCCGACATCCTTGCCATTTTGGAAGATCAGGAGCGGCTTTCTGCGCTTAGCTTTGTGCTTAAGAGCCTTGCGCCAGATGAACTTGAACTCTGGGACTGTCTTGTAAAAAAGGTAAAAAAACAGGACATTGCCGACCGTTTCCGGATTACCCTTGACGGCGTGTACTACCGTGAGAAGCGGTTAAAATCTATTCTGCGTTCCAACGAAATCCTCAAAAGTTTTTTCAAAGGCAACTGATTTTTGACTACGGATTCTTGCTACTTACTGTCCAGTAGAAAGTGAGGGGCGACGCTCCTACACCATAAAAATGGAGGTAAAGCAATGCAAACAAGAGAGTGCGTCCGTTTTGCAAAGTACCGCGACCGCGAACGGAACGAGGAAATTATCGGC
The DNA here is from genome assembly GCA_018333635.1 of Dethiobacter sp. Classification (GTDB taxonomy): domain Bacteria; phylum Bacillota; class Dethiobacteria; order Dethiobacterales; family Dethiobacteraceae; genus GPS1B09. Next base: position 12,963 of record JAGXTL010000032.1, on the reverse strand, counting down.
GTTTTAACTGCAATCAGCATCGTGAGCAAAAGGCTTGCCGGCAAGCTGATCGCTTTAGAACAACGATACGCGGAAAAATCGAGAGGAGAAAAATGCTATGACACCAGGCAAAGCCAAGCAAATCGAAAATGACCTCGCACGTCTTGCGGCAGCAATCGGCAAAATCGCTGAGGAAATCAAAGCTCTGTACGAATCTGAACACGACTCTGATGAGATATGCAGCCAGCCGGATCTGCCACAGGAAAGACCTGCGCAAACACCCACACTTGAGGAGGTGCGCGGCATCCTCGCAGACAAGGCGTCAAGTGGATTCAGAGAGGCGGTGCAAACGCTAATTAAGAAGCACGGCGCAAACAGACTCTCTGATATCGACCCGTCAGAATACGACCTCCTCGTCAGAGAAGTGAGGGCGCTCAAATGAGTGATGGGGCAAAACACTCACTGCTATCGCCGTCGTCTAGCAACAGATGGATAGCATGCCCACCGTCAGCTCGACTGACTGAGAACTATCAAGACGCAAGTTCGAGCTATGCTGCAGAAGGCACTCAGGCACACAGCGTAGCGGAATTAAAGCTACGACACAAACTCGGTCAAGCTTCAGTGCCGCCTAGTTGCGACAACATTGAGATGGCGGAATACACCGACGACTACGTCGCTTTTGTTACAGAGCAGATGGAGGGGTTAACCAACCCGAAACTGTTTGTAGAACAGAAGGTCGACTGCTCCCGCTGGGTGCCTGAATGTAAAGGAACCTGCGACGCGCTCATTGTCTCGGAGGGTGTACTTCAGATAATTGATTTAAAAACGGGACGCGGCGTGAAAATTGACGCAGAAGGTAACGGCCAGCTTCGGATTTATGCCCTTGGTGCTTTGGAGCTGTTCGGCTTCCTCTACCCCATTAACAAAGTAAGGATGAGCATCTTCCAGCCAAGACTCTCCAACTGTTCCACATGGGAAATGTCTCGCGAGGATATCGAAAAGTGGGCTGTTGAAGCTCTCAAACCCGCAGCAGAACTGGCGTGGTATGGCAACGGCAACTACAAGGCAGGCGAGCATTGCCGCTTCTGCAGGGCGAAAGCAAAATGCCGCGAACGCGCCAAAGCGAATATGGCGCTTGCCGCATACGATTTTACCGATCCCGCCTTGCTTGAAAACGACGAGATTGCGACCATCCTTGGCAAGATTGACGGGCTGGTCTCATGGGCATCAGATGTAAAAGACTTCGCTCTCTTAGAGGCACTAAAAGGCGTGCGGTTTGCTGGCTGGAAGCTGATCAAGGGCAGGAGCAACCGCAAGTACACAGACGAGACGGCTGTCGCAGAAGCTGTCAAGTGTCTCGGGCTGGACCCATATGAACACAAAGTCCTAGGTGTTACCGCGATGGCCTCGCTTCTTGGAAAGAAGCGATTCGAGGAGACAATCGGCGCACTGATCGAAAAACCCCAAGGCAAACCGGCGCTTGTTCCGGCAACAGACAAGCGCCAAGAAATCTACATTACTACGGCGGCAGACGATTTTGCCGACCCAATTGAAAATTAGGAGGATTCTATCATGGCAAACAAGGGTGCAGTCAACCCCACGAAAATTATCACGGGTGTATGCCGACTGAGCTATGCGAACATCTGGCAGGCGAGATCCATCAATGGCGGCGCGCCGAAGTATTCCACCAGCATACTCATCCCAAAAAGCGATGCCAAGACAATCGCCAAGGTCAAGGCGGCAATCCAAGCCGCCTACGAAGAGGGAGAAGCCAAATTAAAGGGCAACAGCAAATCTGTGCCATCTCTTGCTTCTCTAAAAACCCCTTTGCGTGATGGCGACACAGAAAGACCCGGCGACGAGGCTTATGCCGGTCACTGGTTTCTAAACGCCAACAGCAACACGGCGCCGGGCGTGGTGGACGCAAACCGCGAACCCATATATGACACAAGCGAAATTTACTCCGGCGTGTATGCCCGTGCTTCCCTCTCGTTCTTCGTTTTCAACAGCAACGGCAATCGTGGCATCGCCTGCGGACTGCAGAATATCCAGAAGGTGCGCGACGGCGAGTCACTTGGTGGGAAGGCAAAAGCCGAAGACGATTTCGATGACGATTTCAAGACTGACGATAACGAGGACTTCCTCAAATAAAGCAAGGAAAACAAGCGGAGGGGGGTGGGAGAAATGCAGTCTCCCGCCCCGCTTTAGTCGGGAGGTAGCTGTTTATGACATTTATAAATATGGCTGGTCAGAAAATCAATAAGTGGTCGGTACTCAGCTTTGACCGATTTGATGGTCGTGGCGAAGCATACTGGATATGCCGCTGTGCTTGCGGCAACGTCAGAAGCCTTTCAGGCTATACAGTGCGTAAAGGTACAAGCAAGGGATGTATTGCCTGTCGTGAACCACGACGAAAAGGGGTTGATTATGTGGTCGAAAACGGCGTCGCCCGTTTTGGCTCGCCTGTTACCGGAGAATTTACGGTTTCATTACAAGATGCCGCCTATGTTAGTAGCCACGGGTGGTGCAGGCGAAAACGTGATGGCTATTTTGTTGCTTCGATAGGGGGTAGAGCTATTCTGCTTCACAGTTTCTTACTAGGATCCCGCAAAGGAATGTATGCGGACCACATCAACGGCGACAGAACTGACAACCGCCGCGAGAACTTACGTTGGGCAACTCCATCCGAAAGCGCTTGGAATCTTAATATTTCAAGCCGTAACACCAGTGGTTACAAAGGTGTTCATTGGAACAAGCGACGCAAAAAATGGCAAGCGTATATCCGCACCCATAATCGACAGCAGACACTCGGGTTTTACGATACCGCTGAAGATGCCGCAAAAAGATATAACGAAGAAGCAAAAAAGCAACATGGAAATTTCGCATGCATAAATCCGATTGGAGAAACTGGCGGGTATCGTGTAGCGAAGGTGCAATATGTTTGAAAACAGAAGCAACCTCCATTTGGATTTAGAAACGTATAGCAGCGTAGACCTCACAAAAAGCGGTCTATATCGTTATTGTGGGTCGCATGATTTTGAAATACTGCTTCTGTCTTACGCTTTCGATAGCAGTGACATTCAGACGGTTGACCTCGCAAATGGCGAAAAAGTGCCACAGTGCGTAATTGATGCGGTATTGGATGAGAGTGTTTTAGTCTGGGCTCACAACAGTTCCTTTGAGCGGGTCTGCCTGTCGCGCTACCTATCGGACACGGGTATAAACCTTGACCCCTTCGCCGACAACCACCAATCAGCCAGCGTCCTCGGCAAGGTAAAATATCTAAACCCGGTGTCATGGCGCTGCTCCATGGTCTGGTCGGCATATATGGGATTGCCACTTTCTCTTGAAAACGTCGGCGTGGTGCTTGGTCTGGATAAGCAGAAACTGACCGGGGGTAAGGACCTTATACGATACTTCTGCAAGCCGTGTGCCGCCACCGCCGCCAACGGGCAGCGAACACGCAATCTCCCAGAACACGCCCCCGACAAGTGGGAAGCATTCAAATCATATAATCGCCGCGATGTGGAAACAGAGCTGTCCATTCAAGCGCGTCTCGTCAAGTTTCCTGTGCCGGAGTGCATCTGGGCGGAATACGCAGAGGACCAAGTAATCAACGACCGAGGCGTACTGCTTGATATGACGCTTGTAAAAAACGCCATCGCCGCAGACAAGCGCACAAAATCCGAACTGATGCAGAAGATGCGGCAGCTAACAGAACTGGATAACCCCAACTCCGTAGCACAGCTAAAAGACTGGCTTGCCGAAAACGGACTGGAAACTGACACCCTCGGCAAGAAGGCGGTCGCAGAAATATTAAAGACCGCATCTGAGCCGTTAGGCGAAGTGTTGTTGCTACGTCAGCAATTGGCAAAATCCTCGATCAAAAAGTATCAGGCGATGGAAACGGTGGCCTGTGCCGATAACCGCGCCAGAGGGCTACTCCAATATTATGGCGCGAATCGAACCGGCAGAGCTGCCGGGAGGCTTATCCAATGCCAGAATCTGCCCCAGAACCACATGAGAGACCTTGAGCAAGCGCGGAACCTTGTGCGTAGCGGCGATTTCGACACCCTTGAACTGCTCTACGACAATGTGCCGGCGGTGCTCTCTGAGCTCATCCGCACGGCGTTTATCCCAAAAGAAGGTTGCAAGTTTATTGTGGCTGATTTTTCTTCAATTGAAAGGGTTGTTTTAGCTTGGATTGCAGGTGAGAAATGGGTGCTTGATGCCTACATTGCAAAAAATGACCTGTATATCGCCACAGCTAGTCAAATGTTTAATGTGCCTGTTGAGCAGATAGATAAGAAGAATCCGTTAAGGCAAAAGGGCAAAGTCGCGGACTTGGCATGTGGTTACGGCGGCTCGGTTGGCGCGCTAAAGGCGATGGGCGCATTAGATATGGGGCTTTCCGAAGATGAGCTTAAGCCCCTGGTGAATGCATGGCGAAGCGCCAATCCCAATATCGTGCGGCTCTGGTGGGACGCCGACAAAGCGGCAAAGACCGCCGTGAAGCATAAGAAGATAACCGAAACCAACGGGATCAGATTCAGCTATCAGAGCGATATGCTCTTTATTACCCTGCCTAGCGGTAGGAAGCTGGCATACGTCAAGCCGCGCATCGGCGAGAGCCGTTTCGGTTCGGAGTGCGTGACTTACGAGGGCATCGGCACGACAAAGAGATGGGAGCGCATTGAGTCCTCGCCCGGCAAGTGGGTCGAGAATATCACCCAAGCTGTGGCAAGGGACATCCTATACTACGCCCTAGCGACATTTCGCTCTGCCGATGTAGTCATGCACATTCACGACGAGGTTGTTATCGAGGCTGATAAACGTGTATCGCCTTCTGCTGTATGTGAGCAGATGAGCCGTGTACCGCCGTGGGCTGCAGGTCTTCCGCTTCGCTGCGATAGTTTCGAAACGCCATTTTATCAAAAATCATGAAATACCACTACGGAATTGCCGCCTTCGCTGTCCATTAGGAAGTGGAGGCGGTTATTCGTCTATCACAAATTTGGAGGAAACGAAAATGTTCTATCTTAAAACCAAACTGGCAAACGGCAAGGTCTTAAAGGCCAACATCACGGACGAAAACGTGTTTACGCTCTGCCCTAACTGCGCCAGAGAGTTGCCTGTCGACCTTGTAGAGGTTTTCTCGGACGGCGAGGGTGATCTCTATTCCACAAGCATTATTTGTTCTGCCTGCACCAAGAAGCGCAAACACATTGAGAACATCAAAATCACGGTTGACGGTATCGCGCTGCTCTCAGACACGCTTTGTCAAGCTGGTTACGGCAAGCAGGTGTATGACCTTTTAGATGAATACGAAATCACGTCGGTTTACGGACTCCTCCCCGAACAGTATGAGTCGTTTGCCGAGGCGTTGAAGGCGCTCGTAACAGAAGGCGGTAGAATATGAAAAACTCAGAAGGCTACCCGGATCCGACCGCCGAGATTGCCATTGCAAACGTGATCAAAGCTTATCGACCGCTTGTCTATATCGCTTCGCCTTTCATGGGTGATGTGGAATACAACATTTCCCGCGCCAGAGGTTACTGTCACTTTGCCATAAGTCGAGGATGTATCCCCATTGCCCCGCATCTCCATTTTCCGCAGTTTATGGATGATAGCGACCGCGATGAGCGAGAACTTGGGCTGCTTTGTAAATGTGATGAAGTATGGGTGTTTGGTAGCCGCATAAGTGATGGCATGAGAAAAGAAATCGCTAAAGCCAAAAAACGAGGCATTCCCGTCAGATACTTCAACGCCAAGTGCAAGGAGGAATCGTTGGATGAAGGAACTGATTAAAATCTCCGTCTGCAACCGCAATACGGATAGGAAATATAAGAATCAGGAGCATTCATGGGAATACATCGTCAACCGCAATCGCACCCCGCGCAGAACGACGGAGACCGCCGAGGAGTACCCGAAGCTGTCCAAGCAGCGCAGGGAAGAAGCCAAAGACCACGGCGGTTTCGTGGGCGGATGGTTAAAAGGCGGCATCCGCAAGAACGGAAACGTTATTTGCCGCAGTGTCGGCGTGCTTGACGCGGACAATATTCCAAAAAATGCAGACTTCATCAGCGCCGCAGCAGCCGCTCTTGCGGGGTTGACGTATTTTATCTACTCCACTCACAGCCATACGCCGGCAAGTCCGCGATACAGAGTGGTCATCTTGTTTGGCCGAGAAGTCAGCGCAGACGAATATCCTGCCCTGATGCGCATGGTGGCAAAGGAAATAGGTATTGATTATTTTGACGATACCACCTATCAGGCAAACCGCATGATGTACTGGGCTTCCTGCTCGGCAAACGGCGAGTTCGTCTTTGAGGAAACATCCGGCGAAGCGCTCGATCCCGATAAGTATCTAAATAAGTACGACGACTGGCGGGATGTGACCCAGTGGCCAACTTCATCGCGGGAAAGCGAGGTCCGCAAACATGAGATTAAGAGCCAGCAAGACCCGCTTGAAAAAAACGGTCTGGTTGGTGCGTTCTGCAGTGCTTATCCCATAGAGGAGGCAATCTCCGAATTTCTTCTTGATATCTACGAACCAGCGGCAGTCGATGGTCGCTATCAGTTTAAGGAAGCCGACTCCACGGCGGGCGTGGTCATTTACGACAGTAAATGGTCCTACTCCCACCACGCCTCAGACCCTGCGGGCGGCAAGCTCTTAAACGCCTTTGACCTTATCAGAACTCACAAATTTCCCGACCTCGATGAAAAGGCGTCGTTTAAGGCGATGTGTGACTTTGCCGTATCGCTTGACAGGGTGAAACTCCATCTGGACAAGGATCGTCAGGCTCAGGCGCAAGCAGATTTTGACACAGAATCCGGTGACTGGCGAACGCTCCTAAAATATCAACCACGCAGCAGCGTTCTGGAAAACAGCGTCTGGAATGAAATGCTTATCCTCAACAACGACCCTGATTTCGCCAGTTTTGCCTATAACGAACTGGCAAACAGGGTTCAGGTTACAGGCAAGGTGCCATGGGAGCGGCCGCCTGATAACAAGTTCTGGCGTGACGCTGACACAGCGCAGATGAAGGCGCTAATTGATATCCGCTACGTTGCTTTCTCAAGCCGTAATCACGATGTCAGTTTCACAAAGGTGGCTGACGATAGGCGGTTCCACCCGATAAGAGATTACCTTGACGGATTACCACCATGGGACGGGACGCAGCGGGTACCGACACTGCTCGTGCGCTGTCTGCAAGCAGATGATACGCCGTATGTACGGGCAGTCACCCGCAAGACACTTGCAGCAGCTGTCGCCAGGGTCTACAAGCCAGGCACAAAGTTTGACAGCGTGCTCGTGCTAGACGGAGAGCAAGGCATCGGTAAAAGCACCTTGTTTAAAGACCTCGTGGGCGATGAGTATTACACGGAAACGCTGACCTTGACCGATATGGATGACAAGTCAGGCGCTGAGAAGCTGCAGGGCTTCTGGGTGGCGGAAATCGGCGAACTTGCCGGCATGAAGAAGGCTGACATTGAAAAGGTGAAGGCTTTCCTCTCAACTTCTGACGACAAGTACCGCCCAAGCTACGGAAAGACAGTTGAGAGCCACCCGCGCCAGTGCATCATCATCGCCTCTGTCAATGGCGAGCGCGGATACCTCCGCGACATCACAGGTAACCGCCGTTTCTGGATTGTAAAGGTGCATCAGGAGGAGCAGATCAAGAAATGGAACTTCAGCGCCGAGGAACGTGACCAGATCTGGGCCGAGGCTAAAACCATCTGGGAAAGCGGAGAGAAGCTCTACCTTGAAGGGCGCCTTGTTAAGGAAGCTGAGGAAACTCAGCGTGACGCCATGGAAGTCGATGAGCGCCAAGGCTTGGTCGAGGAGTATCTTGAGACCTTGCTCCCCGAGAATTGGGCCAGTATGGACATCTATGCTCGCCGAAGCTATATCGCCGACAAGGACGCTCCGACATCACAGGCAGGCAAAGTGCGCCGCGAGACGGTCAGCAACGCCGAGATTTGGGTAGAGTGCTTCGGGCGAAGTCTTCCTGAACTAAAACCTGCCGATTCTTATGCTTTAGCTGCTTTAATGACTCGCGTTAGCGGGTGGCAAAGGACAAAGGTTAGGAAGCGGATACCCATCTACGGCATGCAGCGGCTTTACTGTAGAGTTGTGGCAGAGGCATACCGGAGAACGCCCGCTGTATAAGGGCTTGTTAAAGGTCTAGGACAAGTGGGAATAGAGTTGTCGCAGAGGCATACCGGAGAACGCCTGCTGCATAAGGGTTTGTTAAATGTCTAGGACAAGTGGGACAAGTATTTCCTATATATTCAAAATGCTTTTTTATAAATACAGAAAAGCAATAGTACGCGCGTAAGTAATATATAGGAAAAATCGTTGAGGTTGTCGCAGAAAGACCTGAAACCCCAATGGATAAAGGGGTTTGGGCTGTGACGACTAAATCATGAAACTCGTCACAGAGGTGATTATGAAAGAAAAGATTCTGGAGGGCAAACTGGTCGAGGCTGTGAAGGCTACGGGAGGCATCGCGCTAAAATTTGTTTCACCAAATTACTACGGAATGCCTGACCGGCTTGTCCTTTTACCAATAGGGAGACTTGCTTTCGTGGAGGTCAAACAGTACGGAGAGCATCCGCGTCCATTACAGGAAGCAAGGCATGGAATGCTTCGGCGCTTAGGCTTCAAGGTCTTTGTGCTTGACCGCCCCGAACAAATTAAGCAGATATTGGAGGATATCGCGAATGGATAACCGACTTATAAGCCTTGGACTAACCGTGAGAGACGGCAAAGCCGTTGTCTCAAGCCGCGACATCGCGCGGGTTTTTGAGAAAGAACACAAACACGTGATGCGTGATGTCCGAGGCATCATTGAAAACGACCCATCTTGGGGTCAGTCCAATTTTGGACACACCCCCTACCTGGAGCCACAAAACGGACAGACCTATTATGAATACGCTATCACACGAGACGGCTTCACGCTTCTTGTCATGGGTTACACGGGCGAAAAGGCGATGCAGTTTAAGAAAGCATACATCGCAGCCTTCAACGAAATGGAGCGCAGACTTGCGCCCCGGAACTACAAGGAGGCTTTACTTGCCCTCATAGCAGCGGAGGAAGTCCGGGAAGCCCTCGAACTTACAGCCGCCAAGTACGAAGGGCAAACTGATACGGTGGAGCTTTATAAGATCGGCGAAATTGCCGAGGAGCTAGGAACCACTGCCGTAACCTTGAATCGCTTTCTTTGCGACTGCCGTGTGCAGTATAAACCAAATGGCTCACAAACATGGCGGCTTTATGCCGACTATATCGGCAGGAATCTTGCGCTTCCAAGACTTGTGAAGCTAGACAATGGCTATGAATTGCCGATGCTGCTTTGGACGGCTAAAGGTCGCGACTTTATCTTCGACCTTGCCGAACGGGAGATGCCAAGATGGTACGCCTAAATTATGCATCCCACCATTATCAAAGATTTGCTACTGACTTCATCTTGAGCAACCCTATAAGCGCGATATTTCTCTCGATGGGGCTTGGCAAGAGCGTTATCACTCTGAGTGCCATAAACGATCTGCTCTACGATTACTTTGACGTTGGCAAAGTCCTAGTTATCGCCCCGTTGCGGGTCTGCACAAATGTCTGGAAGCAGGAAACGGAAAAGTGGTCTCATCTGCAAGGATTAAAGGTCTCGGTTGCGGTCGGTACGGAGCGCGAAAGGCTTGCCGCACTTAATGCCAAGGCGGACATTTACATCATAAATCGCGAAAATGTCCAGTGGCTCATAGAGGAAAGCGGCATCCCTTTTAACTTTGATATGCTGGTCATCGATGAACTGTCATCGTTTAAGAACCACCAGTCAAAGCGCTTCCGCTCACTAATGAAGGTTCGCCCCAAAGTAAAACGAGTGGTCGGACTGACGGGAACGCCCTCAAGCAACGGCCTGATGGATTTATGGGCACAGTTTAGGCTTCTTGATCTGGGGCAGCGGCTTGGCCGGTTTATTGGAAAGTACCGAAGCGACTATTTCCTGCCGGACAAACGGAATGGCCAGGTCATCTTCAGCTATAAACCCTTGCCGAAGGCTGAGGAGCGCATCTACAACAAAATCGGAGACATCACCATCAGTATGAAAACAGCCGACCATCTCCAGATGCCGGAACTGCTGATGGTGGAACACAATGTGCGATTATCAGAAACGGAACTCAAGCGTTACGATGAACTAAAACGTGATCTCGTGCTTAGCCTAACTGGCGGCGAGGTCAGCGCCGCAAACGCCGCCGCCTTGAGTAACAAGCTGCTCCAGCTGGCAAACGGCGCAGTCTACGGCGACGTCGGCGAAGTGTTTTGCATCCATGACCGCAAGCTAGATGCGTTGGAGGATCTGATTGAGGCGGCAAACGGCAAGCCAGTTTTAATTGCTTACTGGTTCAAGCACGACCTGACGCGCATACTGGAGCGATTTCCCGCAGAAAAGCTGGATGGCGCTGACTCTATCAAACGCTGGAATGACGGTGAAATCCCTGTGGCGGTCATCCATCCTGCTTCTGCCGGGCATGGGCTGAACTTGCAGGCCGGCGGCTCTACTCTCGTGTGGTTCGGACTTACCTGGAGCCTGGAGCTCTACCAGCAGACAGGCGCCCGGCTCTGGCGGCAGGGGCAGAAAGACACGGTGGTCATCCACCACATCATCGCCAAAGGTACGATTGACGAGCAAGTCATGGCCGTCCTTAAGCGGAAGGACAAAACCCAGACCGCCCTGATTGAGGCGGTCAAAGCAAATTTGTAAACCTACGGAGTAAATCAACGACAGCTAAAGCCAAAAGCTGCCAATCCGAGGGAAACAAAACCGAATCGGAGGTAGGCTTATGAGCGAAGTAACAACTGAGCGCGTCAGATGCGCGGCTTGCCGGTTTGCATGTCCCGACGAATCGGCAAGCAGCAAGATATGGACGGCTTTCCAGTGCGGCAACGATAAAAGCGAGTATCACAGGTGCCTGCTAAACATCACGCCAAACGGCGACAAGCAGTCGCGGATAACCTGGACAGGATGTGAACTCGGGGAAAGGAGGCGGTGTTTATGACGGTTAAGGAGTACTTGGCCCAAACGCGGCGGATAAACCGCCTTATAGACGCAAAATTAGAGCAGGTACGAACACTTCGGGAGCTAGCCGCCAAAGCCACATCCACTCTCTCTCCGACACCGCCGAGCGAGACGCGCAATGTCCACCGCATGGAGGAGATCATCGCCAAAATGCTGGATTTGGAGAATGAAATAAACTTAGACATCGACAGGCTCGTCGACTTGAAGCGGGACATTGCGAATGCTATCCGTTCTTTGAATAGCCCAGATTACAGGGTACTCCTGGAACTGCGCTATCTCTGCTTCAAAACATGGGATGAAATCGCGGCGGATTTTCATTGCAGCGTGCGCCACGTTCACCGAATACACGGCGAAGCGTTAGCCGCCTGCTCGGAGCGAGTAAAAGATGTCACTATAATCTGTTGAATGTCACAGCAAAAGTTTGATAGCATTAGAATAGCGAAACGTAGCTTCCAAGTATACAAGCAATCTTTTTTGGAGGGCACTTTGAAAATACCATAAACTATAAACCCTTGCATTAAATGGAAATATCATACTCCATTGACAATCATTGTATTTCATGATAAGCTTCCCTTAACTGGGTGTTTCGCCTATTGGCGAAGCTCCCTTGCCTTTTATATGGGGGCTTGCCATTTAATGGGTATCTATGGAGGGGTTAATTTGGCTAAGGTTAAACTATCGAAAACTACATTTGAAAATCTGGTTAAACACTTGGTGGAAATCGAGGAGGGGAAGAAAAAGCTTCTTGAGGAATACTACCCGGAACAGTCAACGGAACGTAATGAAATAGAGATGCTTGTGGAAGATTATATCAAACGTGTTGAACAACTTATTATAAATGCGAGTAAGGCGCAAACCACAGACAACAAAATTCCCTTTGTTACCATAGGTAGCGAAGTGGAAATACAAGATTTATTCGACCAAGAAATCTTTGAGTACCGCATAGTGAGTCCCTTCCGCAGCAGTGTAAGTGCAGGAGATATTTCATACTTATCGCCGGTTGGCAAGGCATTGTTGTTAAAAAAAGTCGGTGATGAAATAGAAGTTAAAGCACCGGGAGGATTATTCCGCTACAAGATTAAATCTATTCAATTGCATGGGGATTGTGTTTGACAAAATTAACGTACTTGATACTCGGTTAGCAAAATATCTGAGAGGGCGCTCGTCACACGGTGGGCGTCCTTTCACTTTGCCAAAAATGAGGTGAAGTGATGCCCTACAAACCCAAGCGGCCCTGCTCCCACCCCGGCTGTCCGAAGCTGACGGACGGCCGGTTCTGCGAAGAACACGCCAAGCAGGAAGCAAAACGATACGAACGCTACCAGTGTGACCCGGCGACGCGCAAGCTCTACGGCCGGACGTGGCGGAAGGTGCGCGACCGCTACCGCGCGGCGCATCCGCTTTGCGAACGCTGCTTAGAACGGGGACGGTTTACGCCAACGCAGGAAGTCCACCACATTAAGCCGCTGGCGCAAGGCGGCACCAACGACAACGATAACCTCATGTCTTTGTGTACTTCCTGCCACTCGAAGATAACCGCCAGGGAAGGCGGACGCTGGCAGAGACGCTTAGAATAAATCGCTGTGGGTACCCGTGCGGGTCAGCGTAAGAACAAGAACATCTTTCTCAATGCGATAGATAAGCAACCAATCGGGCTGGATATGACATTCCCGATGCCCGGCATAGTTACCAGTCAGTTCATGGTCGCGGTTGTTCGAAGGAAGCGGGATGCCCTGTGCCAACTTCGCGATGATTTCATCAAGCAAGGACATATCCAAGTTACGTTTTTCCATCAGCTTGTAGTCCTTGCGGAATCTGTTTGTGGGTTTGACGGTATATTTCATGCTTTCAAATCTTTAAACAGCGCGTCAAGATCGGTGTAACCCCTTACGTTTGGGTCGCG
>JAGXTL010000051.1 GCA_018333635.1 Dethiobacter sp. | reverse complement strand
TGAGGCCTTACGCTTCCTGGTATAACGGGTGGATGTGGTTCTTCCCGGTAACGCTGGTGTTTTATCTGGTGTACAAGATATACCAAGCAGTACGAGTTCTCCCAGACCGTTAACAATCAGGGTTGGTGGGATTCTCCAGAGTTGGAGTAGTCACAGAGTGAAATTATTCCCCTCCTGCGGAGGGGTGGCACGAAGTGCCGGGGTGGTTTTCGCTTCATTACCACTCCGTCCGCCTTTGGCGTCCACCCTCCACCGGAGGGGAATTGTTGCAGGATCTTTTCCTCAGCGCGATCGCTACTGTCGACGTATAAACCTTTTTTGGCAGAAAAGTTCTGTTGCAGGGTGTCCTTGATTACTCAGGGCGTAGCGCTGCAAAGAGAAAGACCACACCAAAAACAATAAATAACAGTGCACTCGTTACTTTTATGGTGTTAGCAGGCAGGCGAGCCAGAAAACGTGAGCCAAGATATACAGCGGCAGCGTGATTCACCAGTTGTCCGGCCATAGCGCCAAAAAAAACGGCGACCGGCGCATGATAAGCGGCAGTGAGGGCAATGCTGGCAAGCTGTGTTTTGTCACCCAACTCCGCCAGGAACACAAAGGCGAAAGTTTGCACAGCAGCGCCATGCTTGGGAGGCATAATTTTACTTTCCTGAGATTCCTGTTTAAAGAAAAGATAGAGTCCTGCTAAGAGAAAAAAGATGCCACTGCCGAGTAAGGTGGCCTGCACAGGCAAGTAGGTGGCTAAAAAGTCGCCGAGGATTACTGCTATACCCGTAATAACAGCGAGTGCTCCCAATGCTCCGATTAAAACCTGGCGAGGGGGGAAACGTGTGGCCATGGCCAGTGTCACAAGCTGGGTTTTGTCGCCCATTTCAGCTAAAAGAACGGTTAGAAAGGCAATTAAAAATACAGCCATAAAGATCACACTCCGTTTTCAGATAAGATTTAGGTGCAGCCGTTACCGTTAAGCAGGGGATAATTACTTTGTCAATTACCCTCACGTCAAAATCCAATTGGCAGAAAAGGTTCCCCAGCTTGCATTTTCCTCATATCCCGAGTATACTGTTGTTAATCATACTTAAAAATCCGAAGAAGGACAACAGTAACCTGCTCGTCTTCTCAGAGAGCCGGTGGATGGTGTGAACCGGTGAGGCGGCAGATGAATTCCAGTTCGGAGGAGGGCGGGGGAAATTCCGTTTCGGCTGGCGCACGTTACGTGCCGGAGGGGGCCAGTTTGGTCAACCAGGGTGGTACCGCGATTAAATTCGTCCCTGTTCGGGGCGGGTTTTTTATTTTGAAAGGAGGCATACTTAGATGCTGGAATTGAAATTTGTCAGGGAAAACTTGGACGTGGTGCGCAAAGCGCTGCTCGATAAAGGTGAGGAAGCAGGTATTGAGCTGTTTGCCTCGATTGATGAAAAGCGTCGCAAACTGTTAAAGGAAGCGGAGCTATTAAAAATGCGCCGTAATACTGCTTCGGAGCAGGTGGCACAAATGAAGCGCACCAAGGAAGATGCCGGCTTGCTGATTGAAGAGATGCGCCTTGTTTCCCAGCAGATCAAAGAAATGGACCATGAGCTCCGGGAGGTGGAAGCGCAGCTGGAGGAAATTCTGCTGACGCTGCCTAATATTCCTGATGCGGCTGTACCTATCGGGCAAAGCGAAGCGGAAAATGTGCTCGTCAGGCAGGTGGGAGAGCCGAAAAATTTTTCTTTCACGCCTAAGGCTCATTGGGAGATTGCTGCCGATCTTGGGATAATTGACTTCGAACGAGCGGGGAAAGTAACCGGAGCGAGGTTTGCGTTTTATAAAGGGTTGGGAGCCCAGCTCGAACGAGCACTAATTAACTTTATGCTGGATTTGCATACTATAGAAAACGGTTACACAGAAATCTTTCCTCCTTTTCTTGCTCATAGAAATAGTATGGTGGGCACGGGTCAATTGCCTAAGTTTGAAGACGATGCTTTCCGGATTGCTAACACCGAGTATTTTCTGATTCCTACTGCGGAAGTGCCGGTGACCAATTTGCACAGAGATGAAATTCTGGCGGAAGATGAGCTGACAAAATGTTATGTTGCCTATAGTGCCTGTTTCCGTGCCGAAGCCGGCGCTCATGGACGAGATACCCGCGGCTTGATTCGTCAGCACCAGTTTAATAAAGTGGAGCTGGTGAAATTTGCCCGGCCGGAAGATTCCCTGCAGGAATTGGAAAGCCTGACAAACCATGCTGAGGAAGTGTTGAAACGGTTAGGGCTGCCTTACAGAGTGATGCTGATGTGCACAGCAGAACTAGGCTTTGCGGCAGCTAAAAAGTATGATATTGAAGTTTGGTTGCCTGCTTACGATACTTATCGGGAAATATCTTCCTGCAGCAATTTTGCCGATTTTCAGGCACGCCGCGCGGCGATTCGCTTCCGGCGCAAACAAAACGGAAAAACGGAATTTGTCCATACGCTAAACGGTTCCGGCCTGGCGGTCGGCCGTACAGTCGCGGCCATTCTGGAGAACTATCAGCAGGAAGACGGCTCGGTGCTCGTCCCTGCAGCGCTTCATCCATATCTGCCTGGATTAAAAAACGGCAGAATAAGTAAAGAAGACTGAAAACAGTGCTGAGATAGCCCTAAAGGCAGTCAGAGACAATACAGAGAAAGAGGCGGAATGCGTGACGGAAGGCGGCTTGAAAACAGAACTGTTCAATTATCATCTTCCTTTGGAGCTGATAGCCCAGCAGCCGGTGGAGCCGCGAGACAGCTCTCGTTTGCTGGTAGTTGATCGCCGTCAGCGGCAGGTATTTGAGACCGGCTTTGCGGCAGTGTTAAACTGGCTGGAGGAGGGTGATATCTTAGTTATAAATGATACCAAAGTAATGAAGGCCAGACTTTTTGGCAGAAAACCGACAGGCGGCAAAGTAGAAATTTTTCTCTTACATTCTTTAGGCGGTGGCGATTGGGAGGCTTTGTTAAAACCTTATCCGCAGGGCGGAGTTGTGCTGTTGGGTGAGGAGATGAAGATTTATTTGCAGGAAAAAACGGAACGCGGCACTTTTATTATGCGCTTTCCCAGCCCTGAGGCGGCGATAACTGCGATGGAAAAATGGGGCGAGACACCATTGCCGCCGTATATTAAAGAGCCGCTCGCCAATCCGGAGCGATACCAGACTATTTTGGCCAAAGAACACGGTTCGACTGCAGCTCCGACTGCGGCGCTTCACTTTACGCCAAATTTGCTGCAAGCGGTTAAAGAAAAAGGAGTGCAGATTGTTAACTTTACTTTGCATATGGGCATAGGAAGTTTTCGGCCGATTAAAGCCGAGTATGTGGCGGAGCACAATTTGTCCGCAGAGTTTTATCATTTGCCGGCGGAAACGGTCGCTGCGGTCCAGGCAGCTAAAGCGCGGGGTAGCAGGGTGGTGGCATGTGGCACAGACGCTGTGCGCGCCTTGGAGAGCGCAGCTTTGACAGGTGAGATTAAGCCAAGCTCAGGCTGGACAAACCTGTTTATTGTGCCAGGCTATCGCTTTAAAGTAATAGACCGAATTATAACTAATCTGCATCTTCCCCGTTCTTCCCATATGGTTCTAATCTCAGCCTTTGCTTCTCAGGAGCTGGTTATGCAGGCTTATGCTTATGCCGTCAGGGAAAAATTCCGCTTTCTTAGCTTTGGCGATGCCACGCTGCTAATTTAAGGAGGGATTGCTTTGCCCAATAAAATTCTGCAGGCTAAAGGGATGAACCGCTGTATCGCGTGTTATTCGTGTATGCTGGCTTGTGCCCGTGTGGTTTACAAAAGCTTCAGCCCGCGCTACAGCGCCATTCAGATACGTACCAGGGGCGGACTGCAGTCTAAACTGGCCGCCGATATCTGCCGTGGCTGTCTGGATGCGCCTTGTGCCACTGTTTGTCCAAGCGAAGCGATTCTTCCCCGCGCAGGCGGCGGCGTAAAGTTTAACCGCAAGAAATGTGTCGGTTGCGCTGCCTGTGCGCAAAAATGTGTTGTGCAGGTTATTTATTTTGACGAACAGGATTGCCGGCCTGTTATCTGTATCCAGTGCGGAATCTGCGTTGGCTTTTGTCCCCATGAAGTACTTTCTATGGAGGTGCGCTAAAATGCTTAGCAACCGGCCGGCACGCGTTTTACTCATTGATTTGGAGCGGAAAGAAATCATTATAGAGCAAAGAGAAGATTTAAACGACTGGCTGGGTGGGGTGGGATTTGCTACCTGTCTGTTTAAGGAATATCTTTTGCCAGAGGAAGACGCTTTCCATCCCAGCCAGCCGGTAGTGCTGGCAATTGGCCCCATGGCCACCATTTATCCGCTGGTTACTAAGGCAGTTGCCATGTTTAAATCACCGTTGACCGGCGAATTGGGCGAAAGCTATGCCGGGTTGCGACTTGCCATGAGCATGCGTTTTGCCGGTTACGATGCCATAGTCATAAGAGGCCGGGCGGCAGCGCCGGTGTACCTGACTGTTACGCCGCGGCAGGTACATTTTAATGACGCTCGTGGTCTGTGGGGACTTTCAACTGAAGAGAGCGGACATATCTTGCGACAGTTGTCGCCCGGTAGCGGCCACCGTTCAACTTTACGTATTGGATCGGCTGGGGAAAAGCAGGTAGCCTTTGCCGGCGTGGTAGTCGATACATACCGCCACTTTGGCCGCTTAGGATTGGGCGCAGTATTCGGGAGTAAAAATTTAAAGGCGCTCGTTATTCATGGCGACTTAAACATCCCCATCGAAAATTCCGCAAAGTATAGCCGAATTTATGAAAAGATCTACAGGCAAGCGGTAGAAACAGATATCATGGAAAAGTACCACGGACTGGGCACCACCGGCAACGTAGAGCCGCTTAATGCCCTGGGCGCTTTGCCGGTGCGTAATTTTCAAGCCAGTTCCTACCCGGAAGCAGTTAACTTGAGCGGGGAAACGTTTGCGAGGGAAACGTTGATTAGAAAACTATCCTGCTCCGGCTGCCCCATCGGCTGTATCCATATCGGCCTTCTTCGTCGCCAGTTCGCGCTGGGGCATGAGCATGAATATGAATCGGTAGCCGTTGCTTACGACCATGAGTTGGTTTATGCGCTCGGGACAATGCTCGGACTGACAGACCATCGTCACGTTTACGCTCTGATTGAAAAGGTGGAGCAGCTTGGACTGGATGCCATTTCTGCCGGTGTAGCGCTGGCTTGGGCAACAGAAGCGCAGGAACAAGCGCTGATTGGCAGGCAAGAGCTTCAAGTTGAACTTTCTTTTGGACAGATGGCCCCGTATCTGACGGCACTTGATAATATCATCTCTCAGCCGACAGCATTTTATCAGGCACTCGCTCGCGGCACTTGGTTTGCTGCGAAGCAGTACGGAGGCAGCCAATTTGCCTGCACGCTCGGCAAAAACGAGGTGGCTGGATACCACACTGGCTACGCTAATATTATTGGGCAAGCTTTTGGCGCCCGCCATTCTCATCTGGACAATGCAGGTTATGCTATTGACCAGGAGGTGCAAAATAATACTGCTGCCGCAGCCCCTGAGGAAATTGTGGAGAGGATTGTCAGGGAAGAAGAGATGCGCAATGCTTTGAATTGCCTGATTATCTGCCTTTTTGCCCGCAAGATTTATCAACTTCCCGTTGTCGCGGAGGCGCTTTCAGCTTTAGGTTTATCCTGGACTGAGGAAGAGTTGCTTAGTCTGGGGCAAAAGATTTACCGGGAAAAAATGGCGCTTAAAAAAGCCATGGGTTTCCGGCCGGAAGAAATAACTATTCCTGAGCGTTTTCTTGAAACAAGCGCCATGCAGCAGCGTTTATCGCCTGAGGTTTTGGAGAGTCTGCGCAGGCGGATGGTGGAAAAGCTCGCCGCATTATAATTGCCTGTTGCTGGAGGCGATTGACTCTTATGACAGAATATTGTTATAATCAGAGCAGAGCAACTAAGTTTTCGCCACAATCAGATCCGGTTAGTAAAACAACGAAAGGGTGGTAAAAATGGACAAGGCTGAGAAGTTGCAAGAGTTAAAAGCAAAGCTTGAAGAGCTGACGAAGCGTAATCCTGCTCATTGCTCCGGTACCGAATCATTTATTGGCCATACAGGACACTCCATGTCTCCCGAACTTTTTCAGGAGATCGAAGCTCTTGAAGAAGAAATTAAGAAGCTTGAGCAAGAGATCAAATCGTCTTAGTGATTTGCATTAAAGCATTGCTTTAAAATTAACTGAACGCGGGGTTCAGCCTCCATGCGAGGTTGAACCTTCGTTTTTTACGCGTCGTTGCAATTGACAAGCTATGTGGCGTGTGCTATACTTAGATTTGCGTTCGGAGGGGTGTCCGAGCGGTTTAAGGAGCTGGTCTTGAAAACCAGTGACTCGTAAGAGCCGTGGGTTCGAATCCCACCCCCTCCGCCATCTTTGCTTGGCGGAGTTAAGAAGGTAAATACGGAGAGATGGCCGAGTCGGTCGAAGGCGGTCGCCTGCTAAGCGATTAAGCGGGATTAAAACCTGCTTCGAGGGTTCGAATCCCTCTCTCTCCGCCATATATTTAGAACTCGGGGCACGCAGCCCTGTTTTTGTTTTTTGAGCCGATTTCTTTAAGTGAAAGCTGAGCTTAATGCTCTTCACGAGTGTCAACTTGTTAAGAATTTGTTAATAAATTTTGTCAATTTTGTTAAGAAAAATCCTTGACAGTCGGCTTGCTCTGTGCGATAATGAGTTTACCAGATTCCGAGAGGCAGTAGTTTCCTGGCAAAGCCCGGTGGCGGCGCATAGTGAAGTATCACAGTGTGAGAAAAGCAATGCCCGTATCGCAAGGGTGTCATGTGAAGTGTGTGAGTGTTACGGAGGAGAAGTCCAAGGTGCGCTGGTCACACCGAGCAGGAACGATTTAACTGGTTGCAAAATATGGAGAGAAATCGCCATATCAGCGATTGGGAGTTCCACCAGGTAACAATGCGGTCTGTTGGAGTCTGGTTCTTTTTTGTTTCGAGAGTAATTTTTTTGTTTGAATAGTCAAAATTTTTTGTATATTTACTTGACAAGGCGACTGTTTTTTGCGATAATAGAATCAACCAGATTCCGAGAGACAAGATGGTTCCTGAACGATAGGTTGCTGTGTGCGTGGAGTAGCCACTGTGTGGTGAGAACCGGTAGCGTCACAGCCCGATCGGCGTCCTGCCGCAGCACGCTAAGGCGTTGCGCTGGAAGGATGACGGTAACGGATGAGCCGTTTTCTGCCGGAAATCCCGCCCGGGGGCGGTGAAGCATGGCATGGTAAACGTTGCCGGTCCGTAGCCGCAGGTAGCCGGAAGGCCTGTTGGGATCTGGTTTTATGTTTCTTCTTTTACCAGTGAGAAGATGTCCCGTAAATTTCTGTAGTTTTCATGGTAGTCTAGTCCATAGCCTACCGCATAAATATTGGGCAGTTCAAAACCTTGGTAATCAAGCGGCACATTGGCAATGCGCCGTGCCGGAATGTTTAAGAGTGTGCAAACCCGCAATCCCGCAGGAGAGCGGGTTTTTAGATTGCGAATGAGATAATGTAGGCTTAGGCCGGTATCAACTATATCTTCCACAATCAATACTTCGCGTCCCACGATAGGCGTGTCCAGATCTTTTGTAATTCGTACAATCCCTATGGGGTCAGTCTCTTGGCTATAGCTTGAAATGGAAATAAAATCAAGGAGATGCGGTACGGTAATGGCGCGAGTCAAATCTACGCCAAAATAGACGCTGCCTCGCAAAACGCAGACGAGGACAGGCTGTTTTCCCTGGTAATCGCGGGAGATTTCCCTGCCTAAATCGGCAATTCGCTCCTCAATGGTTGTACGGTGCAATACAGGCTCTAGTCGGTATGACATCTTGACGCTCCATTTCTTAGTCAATGCCCAAGGATTCTAAAATATGTTGATAATCCTTGTTATAGATTATTTTAACATTAACCTCCGGATACAATTCCTTGAGGCGACGCGCCTTTTTATTTTTTTTCCAGACTAGTTTTTGCCGCTGAGTGGTGAGCTCTACATACAGGTTCTGCTCGGGCAGATAAAAATCGGGCGAAAAAGCTTCTGTTACTCTTCCTTCACTGTCCCATTGCAGAGGGAATGTTTTCGGTTCATACTGCCAGGGGATATGATAAAAATTAAGCATGCGGGCAAATTCTTCCTCGCTAGGGTGCATAAAGGCAGGAGTCTGCTTGTCGGCAATATTCTGCTCCCGTCTGGGCGGCCGCGCACTGACAGGAGTGCTTTCCCGCAAATTCCGCTCCAGAAAGAAATTTGCGGCTTGTCGCACCAAGGCGGCGGCTCCTTGCGGTGTCAGTGTCTTTGTGTTAACTACCAGATCATATACTTCAGGATCCAGCCAAGCGCGGTCAAAAACTTGTCGCAGATATCTTTTTTTTCGGCGGTCATGCTCTCTTACCAGCAGGCTCGCCGGACTTTTTTCAAGATTATAGATTTCATGAACCCATTGCACCCGCTGATTAAAGGGAGCGCAAACCAACACATGAAAAGCGTCTGGGCGGTTGCGGAATAAAAATTGCCCGCCTCTTCCCACCAGTACATACGACTCCTTATCGGCCAGTGTGAGCAAATGCTCATGCAGAGCCGTCAGATAAAAGCGTTGACGCTTTTCCGCATCTTCCCCCTTGGTCGCTTGCTCGTCAAACTTTAATAATTGCGGTGACAAGCCCATCTCAGTTAAGGCTTCCACGATGGCTTTTCTGTCAATTAAGCGGAAATTCAGCTCATTTGCCAGCTTCTTTGCCAGTAGTTCTCCTCCGGCACCAAATTGCCGCGAAACTGTTATAACGGCCATAAAACGCCTCCGACTTTTTCTATCAAGTTCTCTTTCAAGTTCTCTTTAAATCAAAAAAATCCTTTCAATGGAACGAAGAAGACTAAAGTGTTGTCGGTAACAACTTGACAAAGGAGGGCAACTTTATCTACAATGTAAGTAATTGAAGAAACCTAGGGGTACTCGCAAGCGCGAGTTGAGAGGCAAGGGCGATAAACTTGGCCAACTCTTTGAACCTGAGATGGGTAATACCAGCGGAGGGAAGGATCGGGCAGACGGTAAAAATGCCGGCATTTACCGTGGACAGCAGGGTCCACGGTTTTTATGTCTTTATTTCAAACCGGAGGGTGAGTTATGAAAAATTTAGATTTGTCTCTATATGTAATCAGCGGGCAATGTTTTACTCCCGATCGGGAATTGCTGAAGGTGATGGAGGATGCTCTGGTTGGTGGCGCCACAGTCATTCAGTTGCGCGAAAAAAATATGACTGTCAGGGAAATGGTGGAAGTTGGCAGCAAACTTCAGGAGCTGGCTCGACGGTATTGCGCCACTTTTATTATTAATGACCATGTAGATGTTGCTTTAGCGATTGATGCTGACGGAGTACATCTTGGTCAGGATGATCTGCCTGTTGGCGAAGCTCGGGCAAAGCTCGGGGCTAAAAAAATCATCGGTCTTTCCACTCATTCTTTGGAACAGGCACTGGCGGCTGCCGCTTTGCCGCTTGACTACCTGGGAGTCGGTCCCGTTTTCACGACGCCCACCAAACCTGAAGCGCTGCCGGTAGGCTTGGAGTTGGTTGCGAATGTGTCACGCCGGTTAACAGTCCCTTTTGTGGCTATCGGGGGGATTGATGAAACCAATCTTGAACAGGTTCTTGACGCCGGTGCCAGCAATGTGGCTGTTATTAGGGCGGTTGTAGCCGCCGAAGATGTTGTGGGAGCAGCAAGAAGGTTTAAGGCTCGTATTGCGGCAAAAAAAGCGTAAGCTAAGCGGGTGTTTTTCCGGACTGGCTGGACATACGGCAGTTAAGGGTCTTTCAGCGCAAAAAGCAAGGAGGAAACAGAGATGGTTTGCGTAAAAGTTAACGGCCGGCAGGAAACATTGCCGGAAAATTATACTATAACACAGTTATTAAGCCAAAAGGAGCTTGACGCATCCTATGTGGTAGTGCAGTTAAACTTTGAGATTATCGAGCGTTCTTTATTGTCGGAAACCATCTTAAACGAAGGAGACCAACTTGAAATTTTGAAATTTTTGGGAGGTGGTTGAGCTTGTCTAAAGATTTGCTAACAATCGGTAATTCCTCAATCTCAAGCAGATTATTCCTTGGCACAGGCAAAATTCCGCTGCCAAAAATGAAGCAGGTAATTGAGGCTGCCGGGACGCAGGTTGTGACTGTCGCTTTGCGTCGTGTTGACTTTGATCAGCGCGAGGAAAATATTTTAGATTTTATTCCAGACGGAACTATTATCATGCCTAATACTTCAGGCGCACGTACAGCCGCAGAGGCTATACGGCTGGCTCACATTGCCAGAGCTGGCGGCTGCGGCGACTGGGTGAAAATCGAAGTGATCTCCGATCAAAAATATCTGTTGCCCGATAATTACGAAACTTTAAAAGCCACCGAAAAATTGGTGAAGGATGGGTTTACCGTGCTTCCGTATATGTCGCCTGATTTGATGGTGGCAAAATCGCTGGAAGCGGTTGGGGCAGCGGCTGTGATGCCACTAGGGGCACCAATCGGCACCAACCGAGGCTTAAAATTGAAGGAGCTTATCAATATTATCATTGAAGAGTGTTATGTGCCGGTAATAGTGGATGCCGGAATTGGCAGACCGAGCCATGCGGCGGAGGCAATGGAAATGGGGGCATCGGCAGTATTGTTAAACACTGCTATTGCCACAGCCGATGATGCGGTAGCGATGGCACGGGCGTTTCGCTTAGCGGTAGAGTCGGGGAGAATAGCTTATTTGGCGGGAATGGGTGGGGAAACGAGCTATGCACGTGCCAGTTCACCTTTGACCGGTTTCCTCGATTAAGGGGGTGTTCTGATGAGTTTTGCACAGTACATGGAGCGTTATGACCGGCAGGAACTTTGGCAGGGACTTGAATCAACAGATAGCAGTAAGGCAAGGATGCTCCTGGCTAAGGAAAGCATCTCTCCCGCAGATTTCCTATTGCTCCTTTCTCCTGCGGCGGAAACAGTGCTTGAGCCCATGGCTCAAAAAGCCAGGCTGTTGACTATTAAGCATTTTGGTCTAAATATCTTGCTCTATACACCGCTTTATCTGAGTAATTACTGTGTTAATCATTGTCTTTATTGTCAATTTCACGCCGGGAAGAAGATTGTCCGGGAGCAGTTGAGTCTGGCTGAAGTGGAAGCTGAAGGCAAAAGTATTGCTGCCACAGGCATTAGACATTTACTCCTTTTAACCGGGGAGTCTTGTGCCCATGCTACTGCTGCTTATCTGTCAGACTGTCTTCGCATACTGCGTCCTAACTTCGCTTCCCTTGGTCTTGAGATTTATACGTTAAGCGTGGAAGAGTATGCGCAGATGGTTCAGTCAGGGGCTGAGAGTCTTACTCTTTACCAAGAAACTTATCAGCAGGAGAGCTATGCCAAGCTTCATCTTTCCGGCCCGAAGCGTGACTATTTCAATCGCTTAGACGCAGCGGAAAGAGCCTGCCAAGCCGGGATGCGTCGGATTAACATCGGAGCCTTATTTGGGCTTGCCCCTTGGCGGCAGGAAGCTTTTTGGGCAGGTTTACATGCGTATTATTTGCAAAAGCAATACCCTGCGACTGAAATTGCCATTTCTTTGCCTCGCGTTCATTCGAGCCATGAGGGTTTTATTGTGCCCTGCCCGGTAAGCGATAAAGAATTGGTGCAGATTCTCCTGGCCTTTCGTCTCTTCTTGCCCCAAGCCGGCATTACCATCTCCACCCGTGAACGGGCACAGTTGCGCGATCATCTTTTGCCCTTAGGCGTTACCACCATGTCAGTAGGTTCAAAAACTACGGTAGGCGGTTATTTCGCCGCAGAAAAAAAGGGCAGCCAACAGTTTCCCGTTGCTGATGAGCGGTTAATAGGAGAAATAAAAGAAATGATTAGGCGGCAGGGCTATCAGCCGGTGATGAAAGACTGGCCACATGGAGCCAATGTGTTGCCTGCGGGCGGTGCTTAAAAAATAGAGGCTAAAAACTTGATTTTATAAGGAGAATGTGTTACTATCTCTTTACGCGCCCGTAGCTCAGTCGGATAGAGTAACTGACTACGAATCAGGAGGTCGGAGGTTCGAATCCCCCCGGGCGCGCCATTTAGAAAAGCTTGAACCACGAGAGCTTTTTGCCCTTGTGGTTTTTTCGTGCGCTTGACTTGGCGTAAAAATTATTGCTACATGTTCATCCTGCTGATAGAATGTTTTAAGAGTGAAGGGAGGTTGCCCAATGTTAAAAAAGTTTCAATTGCATGATGGTT
>JAGXTL010000022.1 GCA_018333635.1 Dethiobacter sp. | reverse complement strand
GGACCGGTCCCTGGCGGCGAATGCTACAAAATGTGCTGACCCGGAGTTGGCTGCTATGAAGAGATTCTGTTCTTCGGCGAAGTTGGCTACTATAACTCCGTTCGTTGCACTCACTGGGTTAGGCCGAGAATAGGACTCCGCCAGACTAAATTTTATATTTTAAGAAGCGCACCTTTCATTATGATTGGTGCGCTTTGCTTTTCCTGCGTTATACCCTAAAATTCTCCTCCACCCTTTGATGGGGGAGGCCTAGGATGCAGCTCTAACATTCCCTCTCCACCCTATGGGGGGAGAGGGTTAGGGTGAGGGGGGATAAGGTTTGCGAGGACCACAGGATTGATATGTTAATTGTTATGTGATTGGCAGCGCAATGCCAAAATATTTGGCTGCCACCCAAACAGCACATTCTTCTCCACAAATAGCACAGCAATTATTCTTGTGCGTTGTGCTGAGCAAGGCTCTGGCCTTTTCCGGATCAATTGAAAGTTCTATTTGCCGCTCTAGGTTTGAAGTAACCCGGGCAAGAGCCATTTGCGTATCTCTTTCCCATGCTTTTTTGTTGCCCTTTGCCAAGTCAGCCGCATGAGCCGCAATTCGCGCTGCGATCGCGCCGTCTTTTACATCTTGTTCAGTAGGGAGTCCAAGGTGTTCTGCCGGGGTGACATAGCAGAGAAAAGCTGCTCCGGACGCACCGGCAATAGCACCACCGATAGCTGCAGTAATATGGTCATAACCGGGTGCCACATCCGTTGCTAAATTACCGAGAATAAAATATGGCGCACCGTGACATATCCGTTTTTGCAGCAGCATGGTAGACTCGATATGATTCATGGGGACATGGCCCGGCCCTTCCACCATGACCTGCACACCAACCGCCTGCGCACGAGCAACCAGCTCACCCGCGACGATTAGTCCTTCCAGTTGCGCACCGTCTAGAGAATCGGCTGTTGATCCGGGGCGGATAGCATCGCCCATGCTTAATGTAACATCATACATCTTTAAAATCTCCAACAAGCGGTCGAATTGCTCATAAAGCGGATTTTCCCGACCATTATGGAGCATCCAGCCGGTCAAAAATGCTCCTCCCCGGCTGACAACATCGGTGACACGGCCGGTATATTGCAGCCGTTTGAGCACGTCAAAATTAAGCGCTGTATGGATTGCCATAAAATCAATGCCGTCGGCTGCGTGTTTTTCAATCGTAGTAAACATATCTTCAGCCGTCATATTGACAATACTGCCGCGCCTTTCAATAGCTTCAATAGCTGCCTGATAGATCGGTACGCTTCCAACTGGAATATTTGCTTTGCTGAGGATTAAACGCCGCATGCCATCAATATTGCCGCCGGTACTGAGGTCCATCATTGCATCGCAACCGGTCAATTCCACGCTGGCTAATTTTCTTTCCTCCATGGCCCAATCTGTCCGGTCGCTGGATGTTCCAATTAAAGCATTCACTTTTATCCGTAAGCCCTGACCTATTCCACTGTAGTTGAATTGTTTACGTTTAATGTTTCTGGGAATAACTATTGTTCCTTCTGCCAGGCCTCTCCGGATCAAGTCAACGTGGACGCTTTCCCGGGCTGCAACCCACTCCATTTCCGGAGTAATCTTCCCCGAGCGCGCTGCTAATACTAATGTCATTTTTATCGCTCCCCATTAACAAATTTGTTTTGAAACTCCTAAATATGCAGACACCACATCCATCGCGCAGTACTTGCCGCACATAGCACATCCTTTGGAGGATTCTTCACTTCTAGTTTTTCTCATAAACGCAGCTCTTTGCGGATCGATAGCCAGTTCAATTTGTTTTTGCCAGTCTAATTTTTTCCTGGCTTTAGAAAGTTCTAAGTCCCAATCTGCTGCGCCAGGTAAGCCTTTTGCCAGATCCGCAGCGTGAGCAGCTATCAGGGCTGCTACCAAACCCTCCCGCACTTGGTCTAGGTCAGGCAGACCGACGTGTTCCGTTGCGGTAACGTAGCAAAGGAATTCCGCTCCGGCCCAAGCACTGATAGCGCCGCCGATCGCAGCACTAATGTGGTCATAGCCGACAGAAATATCGGTAACTACAGGGCCAAACACAAAATATGGCGCGCCTTTGCAGAGGCTCTTTTGCAGCATAACGGTAGCTTTTAACAGATGTAGCGGAACATGACCCGGTCCTTTGACCATCACCTGAACATCTGCT
Organism: Dethiobacter sp.; assembly: GCA_018333635.1. GTDB lineage: Bacteria > Bacillota > Dethiobacteria > Dethiobacterales > Dethiobacteraceae > GPS1B09. The sequence goes on along the minus strand of JAGXTL010000022.1, from coordinate 2,522 downwards.
TCACGTGCACGCCGAACCAGTTCGCCTAACACAACTAATTCTTGCACCTGTGCTCCGTCAAGCGAATCAGCCAAACAACCTGGTCGCATTCCATCGGCCAAGCTGACCGTGACATCATGTCTGCGGGCAATTTCTAAAATTCGGTCGTAATGTTCATAAAGCGGATTCTCCCTGCCGTTATGGATCATCCAGCCAATCAGGTGAGAGCCTCCGTAGCTGACCAAAGGATCGATTCGTTTTTCCCGTTTCGCTTGTTCCACAATGTTCATAGTAGTTCCACAATGCAGAGCCAGAAAATCAACGCCTGCAGCAGCTTGTCGTTCAATCACCTCAAGCAGGTCAGTTTCCTGCATTTTTAGAGATGAACCGTATTTTTGCGCTGCTTCGGCCACAGCCTGATATAGGGGCAGTGTGCCGACGGGTGTAGGTGTAGTAACAAGAGTTTGTTCTCGCATGGCATTAATATCACCGCTGACACTTAAGTCCATAATGGAGTGGGTGCCTGCTTCAACAGCCGCCTGGATTTTTGCTGTTTCTGAGGCGAGGCTTCCGTTGCTTCCGTGGACGCCGACGCTGGCGCTAACTTTAGTCTTAAGGCCAGCTCCAATGCCTATCGGATTGATGTCCTTGCGATTTTTATTGCGCGGGATTACAATGTTTCCCGCTGCAACACCTTCCATCACAAATTCTAGAGAAAGATTTTCCTCTGCTGCCACTTGCTCCATCTCCGGCGTGCTTACCCCTTTTCTTGCATACCATATCTGTGTCATTACAATACCTCCTTCACAAAGTTCCTGATCATAATAAAAAAGTCCACGCATTAGAGCGTGGACTTTTCCATCGTCCAGTCGCATTTCCGCCCACCTCGGGCAGAAATCATTATTATAGGCAGGTCTCCTGACTTGGGGTCATTGCTTATTGCCACCTTCCCCCTAAAACGGAGTGGTTTTGGCAATTGCTATCCCTGCACAGTGGCGGGTCCGTCCGGGAATTTCACCCGGTTCCCTATTCTCCTTTGCGGGCACCTATAATATGCTATTTTCTTTATAGCGCTATTTTAAATAGATTTTTCCATTGTGTCAATCGGAGTTTTTGCGTTTTGGTAGTTGCCTGCACAAATTTGCTGCGGGGACTTTACAGCGGTAAACTTGGTGCGTTATGATGTAGGGAAGCGTTTTGTGAGGCAAAATAGTCAAACTTAATCGGAGGTAAAAATGTCAGAGAAAATAAGAGTTGGAATTGTTGGTTACGGTAATTTAGGTCGGGGTGTGGAGGCGGCTTTAAAATCAAATACTGACATGGAATTGGTGGCTGTGTTCACCAGACGTGTCCCAGCTTCACTCAAGATTCACAGCCAGAGCGTCGAGGTGGTTGCCGTTGACAATGTCGGTGATTTTGCTAATCGGCTTGACGTGCTGATTTTATGTGGTGGTTCAGCGACCGATTTGCCTGAACAAGGGCCTCACTTTGCCCGTTCGTTTAACACAGTAGATAGCTTCGATACTCATGCAAAAATACCCGAATATTATGCGGCAGTAAATGAGGCTGCTAAAGAGAGCGGCAAAACGGCAGCTATTTGTATCGGCTGGGACCCTGGGCTTTTCTCCTTGAACAGGATGGTAGCCGAAGCTATTCTGCCTGATGGCAAAGAATATACCTTCTGGGGTCGAGGCGTCAGCCAAGGACATTCCGACGCCATTAGAAGAGTTCGGGGAGTCAAAAATGGGATTCAGTACACCATTCCAGTGGATGAAGCAATAGAAAAAGTTAGAAGCGGAGAAAACCCTCAATTAACAACGAAGGAGAAACATCTTCGCCAGTGTTTTGTTGTGGCCGAAGAGGGGGCTGACAGAGAGCAAATAGCTGCTGAAATTAAGGCTATGCCAAATTATTTTGCTGAGTACGAAACAACGGTTACATTTATAAGCGAGGATGAGCTAAGGGAAAAGCACTCCGGTATGCCGCATGGCGGCTTCGTGATTCGCAGCGGCCGGACGGGATTTGCTGCAGAAACGAGCCAGATTGTGGAGTTCTCCTTAAAGTTAGAGAGTAACCCAGAATTTACGGCAAGCGTGCTTGTAGCTTATGCAAGGGCTGTGGTTCGTCTAAATCGTGAAGGGCAAACCGGTGCAAAAACTGTATTTGATGTTCCGCCGGGCTATTTATCTGCCAGAGCAGCAGAAGATTTGCGCAGGGATTTACTTTAAACTTGAGGAAAAATTTATATTTGACGAGTCCAGTGAAATGTGATATTATAATAAAGTCGCTCTGAGGCGCGGTATTTGTCAGACAGTGGCTCTTTTCCAGAAAAAGGACGATTGACATAGCCAGCGCCTTGTGGTAAACTATAATTCCTGGCTGCGAAAGCAACAGGAAGACACGGTTCAGAGTGGACTGTTCTTTGAAAACTAAACAGGAAACGCCATGCGAAGTAAGCATTGTTAAAACGATGCGAATAAATTGTTTTGTCGAGGCGAAGGCAACCCATGAGGGGTTAAGCTTTTGAACCGGACAAGCGAAAT
>JAGXTL010000038.1 GCA_018333635.1 Dethiobacter sp. | reverse complement strand
GCAAAAAGCGGTTGTCGTCTTGGTCTTAGGCAGAAGGCTGGTGATAATTTTTCAAAAGGGTTCAAGCTTAGGCTCCGGCATCCGGTATCATGAGGGAGTGTGCTATACTTTTACGATAAATGGATTTATTTGGCCGGCAGCCAATAGCTTGCGAAATTCAAAGGGTGCATAGTCATACAGGCTGCCGTGAATGCGGCGTTCATTATAAAATTGAATATAATTGATTACTATTTGGCAAGCTTCCTGGTACGATGAAAACTCGTGCCTGCTAAGGCAATTATCCTCTAATATGGCATGGAAAGATTCTATGTGTGCATTTTTGTTCGGTGTCTTCGGGGGGATTCTTTCGTGCTCAGTGCTCAGTTGATTGCATGCGGTTTCAAAGTGGTTGCTGATAAACTGGGGGCCATTATCGCTCCGGATGACCGGACGGCAGTTTGTTTTAAAGAGTTGTCGTTTCCACAGTGCGCGCTGGAGAATCTGGGCCGCATGTTTACCTTCGCAAGACAGCCCTATGTGGTAGTCCACAATCGCCCGATCATAGACATCAATAATCCCCATCATGTAGAAAAATCGGTCCTCTGCAGCAATATAACCGTATTTTATATCAATTTCCCAAAGTTGGTCAGATGCTGTCACCTGGCGATTAATAGCTAGGCGCCTGGGATGTTTAACCTTGACACGCCGCTGTGGTGTTAATATATCTAATTCCTTGCATAACCTGTAAACCTTTTTGTTGTTAATCACCAGGGTATGCTGCCGCCTTAGGCAAACAGCTAGCTTACGGTATCCGTACTCACTTTCTTCACCAGCAGCCAGCTCCATTAGCCATTCCTTAATTTGCTCGTCACTAATTCGTTGCCGGTCACTTGTCCATGCATATCCCGGAATAGGACGGCCACCTTGTGATGTGTGGTTTCTTTGGGGCTTGGCTTCTTGCATTTTTCGGTAGTAATAGGTTGCTTCGTTTATACCAACTATTCGCAGTACCACTGCGCATGCATATCCCCGGGCAATCCATTTGTTGGCTATCTCAATCCTGTCGGAGAGCCGGGGCGAGCCTTTTTTACCAGATCCCTCAATATGGCTATCTCAAGGTCTTTTTCGCCAAGTATCTTCTTAAGCTGGTCATTTTCCTTTTCAATTTGCCGAAACTCCTGGGGGGATGGCACATACGGGGCTATCTTCTTTGCATCGTCAGCCGCTACATCCCAGGCCTTATGCTTAGATTCATGAATCCAACGGTATAATGTTTTTAGGTTTATTCCATGACGTTTAGCTACTGGAACAGCATTACCAACTTCCTGAACCTCTCTGACAAGTTGTTCCTTTAGGGTTTTTGGATATCTCTGGCGTTTCATCATCATATCCCCTTCCGTAGTTTTATTTTATACCAACAAGGGGATATATCTCAAATTCAATTAGGGGTCTTAATAGCGAAAACATCATCTTCTCCCCTGAATTCTTACGGGAAGGGAAAGCCTTACATGATAATCTCTATCCATCACGAATTGTTGTCGGTGAAAAATCGGAACGAGCCAAAGTGTTTGCCAGCTTTCTGGCAGAAGGGGCGCTCAAAGAAGATATCCCCATTTTATTTACCAGCTCTACTGAAGCAGAAGCTATTAAGCTGTTTGCGAATACATATTTGGCGATGCGAGTTGCCTTTTTTAATGAGCTAGATACCTTTGCAGAAATAAGGGGATTGGATACCCAGCAGATTATCAAAGGGGTAGGGTTAGATTCTCGAATTGGTTTGCATTATAATAATCCATCATTTGGCTACGGAGGATATTGTTTGCCCAAAGATACCAAGCAATTACTGGCGAATTATGAAGATGTGCCGAATAACATCATCGGAGCCATTGTAGACGCCAACCGAACCAGAAAAGACCACATCGCGGATATGATTTTAGCCAAAAAACCTAATGTGGTTGGGATTTATAGGCTAACTATGAAAACCGACTCGGATAATTTCAGAGCATCCTCCGTCCAGGGAATTATGAAACGAATCAAAGCTAAAGGGATTGAAGTGGTCGTATATGAACCAGCATTGAAGGAGGACACCTTTTTTAACTCTAGGGTGATCCGTGATCTGTTTGAATTTAAGAAGATGTCAGATATCATTGTATCTAATCGATTTTCAGCTGATCTTACAGATGTGCAGGACAAGGTGTATACGAGGGATTTGTACAGCCGGGATTAAAAAAGGACTGACGGCCAGTTTGAAGAATTTGGCGCTTACAGGCAATTTTGAGCCGAGCGTCGTGCAATGACCTCGCTAACGTTGTTACCAAACGTTAACTTTAATCATCAGGCGTAATTTTAATCTGACTGGCGAGTCAAGTTATTGAGGTGCATCGATTGAAATTAGATAAGCAAGGCATTTTTGCGGCAACTGTAGTAATGATTATAGCTACGCTGCTCAGCCGTCTGCTCGGCGTTGTCCGGGAGACGGTGATTGCTTTTTATTTCGGGGCGACGGCAGCCACAGATGCTTACTTGGTGGCACACATTTTCCCTACTCTGCTCAGCAGTTTGGCTGTAGGTTCTATAGCCAGTACACTTATCCCGGTTTTTACAGAGTATAGAATTAAAAGCGGTGAGGCGGAAGCGTGGCGGATAGCTAATGCGTTGCTTGTCATCTGCAGTGTGTTGCTCCTAGCAGGGATTATTCCGGTTTTGTTTTTTGCGCCAGTCATGGTCCGCCTGGCAGCGCCCGGGTTGGAGCCGGAGACTGCCATGCTGGCGTCAAGTTTGACACTACTACTGGCACCGACTGCCTTGTTTTTGGGTCTGAGCAGTCTGTTTACGGCTATCATGCATGCTTATCGCCACT
>JAGXTL010000024.1 GCA_018333635.1 Dethiobacter sp. | reverse complement strand
ATTTCGCTTGTCCGGTTCAAAAGCTTAACCCCTCATGGGTTGCCTTCGCCTCGACAAAACAATTTATTCGCATCGTTTTAACAATGCTTACTTCGCATGGCGTTTCCTGTTTAGTTTTCAAAGAACATCCCGCTCTGCTTGTCTATCTCGCTCAACAGGAACTTTATTATACCAGCTTTTCACTGTCCGTGCAAGCACCATTTTGTGAGACGCCGATATGCTGTTTCTTGTTCAGTTCGCTGCGACACAAGTCATATCCTAACATGTTTGCTGACCTTTGTCAATAAATATAATTGACCGCGTGCACGGACTGTGATAAAAACAAATTACCATAAATCATCTATCTTTACAGGAACTGCATAAGTCGTGTATATTTAATTGAGCGACATCAAAGAAAGGTGGTTATTTCTGCAATCGTGTTCAATTCAATCCATAAACATTTTTTCTGCAAAATACTTTTATTATTGAGGAGACGATAGGATGGACATGCCAGAATTTTTGTATCTGGTAAGTTTTCTTTTAACAATTTTGGTGGCTTTTTTGTTTCTTCGTTACATTTATTGGGGATTCATCTCCAGAAGATATTACTGGAAAAAACTTGATCTTCTCTCAGCCCAAAAGGTGATGGAAGAAGCTGAGAAAAATAATCTGCCTGTTCCCCGCTTCTCCGTGATGATTCCGGCTCGAGACGAAGCAGAGGTTATCGCCAACACTATTGAACACTTGGCTGCGCTTAACTACCCTCACAATCTATACGAAATCGTTGTAATTACCGATGGAAAAGAACTTGACTCTAAAAAGAATGATATCAATAAAATCACAACCCAAGATGTTGTGGAAGAAAAGATCAGAGAATTTGCCACCCGAGATAATGTGCCTACATTGAAAAACGTGGTCGTCCCTTATGACTTTGAAGGACGAATTGATGGGATATGTTTAGGCAGGGAAGTGACTTCCACAAAAGCGCGAGCATTGAATTACGGGTTACAATTCATCTGTGCTAAAACAACTATCTGCAGTTTTTTTGATGCGGAAAGCAGACCTGAGAAAAATATTCTGCTTCATCTAGCTAACCGCTACATTGCCACAGCGGGCAAACAAAAATTATGGCAGGGACCTGTCTTTCAGGTGCGCAACTTCTACCAGCTTGGCCCGCTTAATAAAGTGATCGCTCTATATCAGGCGTTGGCCCATGAATGGTATTTGCCTATTCTTATGCGACATATCCCTTTTCTTGGCGGAACAAATCTGCATGTCGAGCATAAGCTCCTGCTGAGAATTGGCGGATACGACCATTCTATTCTTTCTGAGGATTTAGAGCTTGGTGTGCGTGCTTACCTTGAAACCGGGGAATGGCCTGAGTATATCCCTCTTGTCAGCACTGAACAAACGCCTGCTACTTACAAGGCATACTATCGCCAACGCTTACGCTGGGGCAGCGGACACCTGCAGGTTTTTGACAAATTGAGTTCTGCCAAGGGTTATCCAAATCACATACGCTTGCCGCTTTTACGCACTTTGTTTTGGAAGGGGCATGCACAGTGGTATCTTTATCAGGCGCTCGCGCTGGTTCCTTTAATATTTTTCATCTTGGTTTCGCAAGGCAAGGTGGAGCCGAACATGATACCGGAGGCAGTCCGCTCAACTTTCTCTCTGTTCGCACCTCTCTATTTTAGCTTCACATTCTATCTGTTTTACAGGTATCGCAAGTATATCAACTTCTCAGTCGCACCAAGTGGTTTTCTGCGCTTCTTGCCGGTGCTCCAGCTGGCAGTCCTGCCCATAGTCGGCTTTTTCATCATCTTGCCCTTTACATCAGCATTGGCGCTCAGGGCTTTACACCGCCAGCCTAAAGTTTGGGTGAAAACCCCTCGTACTCAAGAAGTTCGCACAAAAACCATCTCCTGAGGTCCTAAGCACTGTAGAACCTTTATACAAACTACATGTTTGCTTTTAGCTTTCATAATAAAAACGGCACGATAAAATCAGTGCCGTTTTTATTATAGCATAGGAAATTATATCTTTCAGGGAAGCTACGATCCTATGCTTGGGGGTTTGTAAGGGGCGCGCCCCGGGCGGGTTTGAAACCCGCCCCTACTAAAAGGTGCTCAGGGCCCGCAGGCCCGCCGAAGGGGCGGCAGCCCCTAGCGGATAAAAAAGACGCGTCAACTGAAAGAAAACGCGAAGCGTCTTTTTTATTGCCGAGGATCTGTTTTGCCTGTCAACTATCTCAAGATCACGACTGAAACTCCATAATTGTTAGCTATTTTATGTTCAAAATCCTCCAGAGCTTTGCACATTCCCACCAGTTCTCTTTTTCTGTTTGACCATTGCTCTCCCGTAGCAAATGTTCTTACTATTCCTTTCATGCTGCTCTCGCCAAGACACCTTATGACTGCCGCTTTGATACTGCCTCCTACGCCGGTGGAACCATAACCATGTATAAGAATTACTGCTTTATAACCTTGACGCTTATATGTTGTCAGAGAGTTTTTCATCCTTTGGATAGCGATTTCAACCGTAGGCATCTCACTTTCCAAATTTACCTCCGCTACTTTCTTTTGCATCATCATCACTCCTCAGAAGACGCTACGCGTTTCCCATATAATTTCCTGCTACAAAAATTCCCCTCCCCTGGAGGGGTGCCCGCAAGGGCGGGGTGGTCGCATACCGCCTCAAACTCACAGAACACAATTTTTTATCCGCTTATACATATTATCCTTTTCATGCCTGCTTTAGCAAGCATTTTAGCAAAGTCGAGCCTTTTCCCAATGCCGCAGGTCTTCTTTGGTTCAAAGCTTACGACCGCTGTAGCAACAAGTAGCGAGAAAGATAACCCACTTGGCAAGCACTTTTAACTGTAGCAAGAAAGTCGTTTAAAAACGCTTGGATGGTAAGAGGCAACTAGACAAACCATTCAGCGTTGCGAGTTTTACCGGCAACATGGTATAATGAAACGATTTATGACAAGATTAAGAAGAGAGGTTTTCCATGGAAAATATCAGCAAACTGCGCGCCGTCTTAGCTATTCTAACTACTACTCTACTCTGGGGTTTATCTTATACCAGCACAAAAGTGTTGCTTGATTCACTCCTGCCGATTCAGATTGCTTTTTTTCGCATGATCCTTGCAGCATTAGTTCTTGGCGCTATTTTCTTCGTGACAAAAAAAAGTTTCGTCCACGTAGTTGACATGCCACGGATTATTGCTGGGGGTGCATTCGGCATATTTCTATATTTTATCTTTGAGAATAATGGCCTGCGCTTCACTACTGCCGGAACCGGCTCTTTGATTATTGCTACAATACCAGTGATAAATGTCATGGCGGGTGCTATTTTTTTACATGAAAAAGCCAGCCTTTCACGCTGGCTTGGTGTATTTCTATCTTTCGTGGGGGTTTTTCTGATTATCCGTTCAGGCAGCGAAGGAGCGCTGTCACTGGTCAATTTAAAAGGCAATCTCTTAATCTTTGGGGCCGCCTGTTCGTGGGTAGTATACACCCGCATCAACGAACCTCTCATGCAGAAGTATGACAGCATTTCCATCAACCTTCAACAATCACTTGTGGGCATGATCCTGCTGGGTATTTTCGCTTTGCCTGCAGGCGTAGATATTGGCGTATTGCGCGGGGCTGTGCTCTTTAACCTGGCATATCTCGGCATTTTCTGTTCTGCCGTCGCCTACTTTTTATATCTTTACGCTCTAAAAACGCTAGGGAGCGCCACCATTACCAGTTTTCTTAACTTGGTGCCTGTTTTCGGTGTGTTGGGAGGGGCTGTCATTTTACAAGAGTCACTGGTGGCAGGACAGTTATTGGGAGGCGTCATCGTCATTGCCGGGGTGAGCCTGGTTTCTATGACCGGCAAACCAACTGCAAAATTGGCACCTGAAAATATTGTCGCTGTGGCTAAGCAATAAAAAGGGTATGCAGTCCACCCAAAGAACTAACCACGCATCGGTATCAAAAATATAAGTACAAGCACAAAAAATACGACAACAATGTAAAACATCTTAACAGCAACTCCCTTAGCTCGTCGATATTCTTCATCCTTGCCCACTACATAGTAATATACGGCGAGAACTGCGGCCACAAGAAAGATCAAACCTACAAACCAAATAAGAAACATAGGAAGCATAAAAAAAGGCGCTATCAAGGTCATTTTTCTTGACCTCCTTTCAATATGTACATTGTATAACATTATCATGACGGCTTCAAGCTGTTGAAACAAACAGCCAATTTTGCATCAACAAACAAGTTGCCCGAAATCTTCATTCTACAGGGAAAGGCAACGGGACCGTCTGCCCCGCTGGAAACTGTAGGTCGATAACAGTATCCGGCACATCACCGGGATAGATGGCATCAACAATCGGAATCATACTGGAAACCTTAGTTGTCCTCGATAAAAAAGGAATAACAATTTCGACTTCTGCTTGGATGTTAAAGTAAATTTTGTGACGCACTTGGTTAATCCCCGCTTCTTCAAACTGATCAACGACGGAAGTATTCACAAAACCGACTGGTATCAGTGTGATTTGTATCCGGGGACCTAAGCCAGCGAGCAAGTTGCTGCCTAGTATCTGCCCAATTGGGATGTGAATTCTCTCCCCTTTTAGAGCGGCAAGCGCTTTCTGTGCCTCCAAGGTGGTTTCCGCCAGCAACTTGTTTACCGCCATAATATTTGTCTGCGCCATAACAATTCTGCCTTCCCTGTTTTTTTCCAGATGAATCAAGTCCTGATAAAAAACGTCGCGTGCAAATTTTTCCCTAACCGCTTCGTTAATCGCCTCAGTAGCAATAATATTTGCACGAGCACTTGCTATCGATAAGATGGCAGGACGCATACTTTGCTCAATAAACATAAAGAGACGGATTACAGTAAATAAAAAAGCTGCTAAAACAAAAAAAACAATCGCTTGCCGGCTGATATTTACCCTGCGGCCCAGCATTACATCACCATCCCCATACATTATATGCAAAGGATAGCGAAAGGTGCATGTTAAAAAATATCTTCCTCTGAAAACGATGAAGTGAAAAGGGGCGAGTAAGGTGCAACCGCCTAAACCCTTCTACATTGTTGCCATTCCTGACGGCGTCATTATGACTGAACTTTTAAGATTGCAAAAACTTATTTCCCGCAAATTCAAGATGTATACCGAACCCTATCCTACTCTGCACCTTACCGTAGGGGTACTTAACCGCAGCCAAGAACTTGAACTTGCCGTTCCGGTATTGCGAGGGATGTTCAGTTCTTTGTCCCCTTTCTCTGTGCGAATTCAAGGGAAGAGCTGTTTTAAAGCACCTTTCCTCTCGGTGGGGGTAGACATTCAATCTCAACCACTCAGTTACTTGGCGGGAAAACTTGAGGGCACTCTTTTGAAAGCTGGGTTTTCCCCACATTCTTTCTCACGCTGGGATTTCCATATCAGCCTTGTAAGCCCCCATTTTGCGGGCAGACAATGGAGCAACACTGAGTTCAACCAAGCTTGTGAAATCGTGAAAAAACATGCCCCAACGGGAACAGCCCATGTCTCTAAGCTGGAACTATGGGCGCCTGATTTTCCGCCGCTAAATATTTTGGGGCAGTTTGCGCTAGAAGGCACAGACATTTGAATAATAAAAACAAAACAGGGACTGAAGAGCTATCCCTGTTTTTCCGAAAATCCGCACGCAGTGGACAGATTTATTTTATCTTTATAAATTTGCGTTTTCCGGCCTGAATGACGGTGCCGGCTGCAGTAGAAATCTTAGCTTCAATTTCATCTACCTTTTCATCGTTTACTTTTACCCCGCCCTGTTGGATTAGCCTTCTAGCCTCACTGCTGCTCGCTGCCATGTTGGCAAAAGTGAGCAGCTTCAACAAACTAACCTTACTCCCCTCAGCAATAGGAGAAATATCAATTTCCGGTATATCATTTGGCAGATTGCCCTGCTGGAAGATATTTTTAAATTCCGCCTCCGCCTGTTCTGCCGCTTCTTTGCCGTGATAAAGCTGAACAATCCTGCGGGCCAAACGAAGTTTGGCATCGCGAGGGTGGAGGGACCCATCTGCTAGAGATTTTTCTACTTCTGCTACTTGCCCCATGGTGTAGTCGGTAGCAAGTTTATAGTATTCCGGCATCAGCCGGTCAGACATAGACATTGCTTTGCCAAACATTTGACTTGGTTCCTCAGTGATGCCAATATAATTTTTCAAAGATTTGCTCATTTTCTGAGTGCCGTCTAGGCCGACAAGAATAGGCATCATAATGCAAACCTGTGGGGCTTGGCCGTACTCACGCTGCAAATGGCGACCCATCAACAAATTAAATTTTTGTTCTGTAGCGCCAAATTCAACATCAGCGCGCAGGAATACAGAGTCATATCCCTGCATCAAGGGATAAAAAAATTCGTGAATGCCAATTGGCTGCTGCTCTCTATAACGCTTAGAAAAATCTTCTCGTTCCAACATCCGAGCCACGTTGTAGCAGGCAGCCAATTTTATCACATCGGCAAAATTCAACTTGGCAAGCCATTCGCTGTTAAAAACAAGCTCTGTTTTAACTGGGTCTAGAATTTTAAATACCTGCTCACGGTAAGTGGCGGCGTTTTGCAGTACTTCTTCGTCTGTCAGTTGTCGGCGCGCCTCGGACCGGCCTGTCGGATCGCCTATGCGACCGGTAAAATCACCCAGGATAATAATGACATGATGTCCCAATTCCTGAAATTCACGGAGTTTATGTAAGACAACAGCATGTCCCAGGTGCAAATCAGGCGCTGAAGGATCCAGCCCCAACTTTACACGAAGAGGCTTTCCCGTCGAGACAGAATAGTTAAGTTTTTTTAGCAACTCTTCTTCTGCGATGATTTCTACCGTATTATTCTTAATAATTTCAAATTGTTGCAAGACGTTCAAGCTAACCACCCCCATCTGCCAAAGCTACGGCTTCCTGCTCAAATTCTCATTTATTCTACCACATGGAAGTCTTGTTTGCAAAGCGTTTTCAACAACGCGAGAATTTGTTCGTTTACCGTAATCTGCTGCTTGTGATATAATTATGGCATAATTAAGCGCTGTAAGGGAGGGAGAAAATTATGACCCCGCATAACAATAACCAAAGAAAGATAACGGCAGGCGGCAAGCATAACGAAAAGAAGAAATCACGCAAAAAAAGGCTTATCCGTTTTGCCTTAATCTCATGTGTATTGCTTTTTTTAGCTTCGGCTTCCGCTACATATCATGTGGTTTCCGCTTATTTGGCTGAAGTCCCTGAATGGGATCCGGAAAGACTTCTCCCGTCGCAAACATCATTTATGTACGATAGAGACGGCGTTCTGATTTCACGGCTTCTGGGGACACAAAACAGAATCCCAGTTGAGCTAAGTCAGATCTCTCCAGACCTGATTAATGCTTTTATTGCCATTGAAGATGCGCGCTTTTTTGAACATCCCGGTTTGGACATACGCGGGATTATGCGTGCCGTCTATAGCAATCTGTTTAGGAGTTCCGGCCCTCTGCAGGGCGGCAGCACCATTCCTCAGCAACTAATAAAAAATGCATTTTTTGACCCAAGAGATCGTACTATGCGGCGAAAAATCCAGGAGCTTTATCTTACTTACCGACTGGAGCGAACGTTCACAAAAGACGAAATCTTATCTATGTATCTTAACTTTATTTTCTTCGATTTCAATGCCTACGGCGTGGAGGCGGCGGCACAAACATATTTTGGCAAAAGCTCCCGAGAAGTGACTTTGGCGGAGGCGGCCATCCTGGCTGGCATTCCTAATCTGCCGGGCAGATATTCTCCCTGGCGCAACATAGCTGAAGCAAAAAGCAGACAAGGCTTAGTGCTCTCCCGCATGGTTGATTTAGGAATGATTACCGAAGAAGATGCGACAAAAGCTCGTGAAGAAGAACTGGCACTGGTCGAAAGACCTGAACAGTTGATGCCCTTTCCTTGGTTCAGCAATCAAGTTTTAGAAGATGCCCACAATATTTTGGCCGAGACATCTCAATTTGCCACTTTAAGTGCCGGCGAAATTTGGGATGTGCTCTATGGCGGCGGTCTGCACATTTATACCACGCTTGACAGGGAAAAACAGGCCTTCATTGAAGAAACGATTGATAATGATGCCCTGTACCCTAGAATTCGCAATGACGACCACTTATCACCTGTTCAAGCGGCGGTAATTGTGGCAGAACCCGCCACCGGCCATATTGTTGCCATGTCAGGCGGCCGTGACCATGACCCTGAAACAAATGGCATGAACCGCGCCATAAGAGGTCAGAGGCCGGCCGGCTCCACACTAAAACCCATTCTGGCTTACGCGCCGGCATTTAACGAAGGAATCGCCAGCCCCGGCTCCATTATTGACGATGCCCCGGGCGAATGGGGTAATTTTCGACCCACTAACTACAACCCCCGAGAATATAACGGTCTGGTGACGAACCGTTATAGCCTTTTACGCTCCCTTAATTTGCCTGCCGTCCGCCTTTTTCAGCAAGTGGGCATTTCCAAAGGGAAAGAGTACGCGGAACGGATGGGTATTGCTAATCTGCCTCCTGAAAACGAACTGGGAATTGTCCTGGGAGGCGGCGGGACCGGCTTTAGTGTTTATGAGGTAGCACAAGCTTTTGCCGTGTTGGCTAATGAGGGTGTCCGCACCGACTTTGCCACCATTACAAAGATTACTGACAGCGAGGGAAAAATAATTTATGAAAACAAACTAAAGGGTGAAGATGTTCTCAGCCCCGAAGCTGCCTGGCTCACCACAGATGTTTTAAAAGATGCGGTGCTCCGCGGAACTGCAGCCGGTGTCCGCATCGGTCGCCCGCTAGCTGCCAAAACCGGAACCAGCGATTTATCCCGCGATGTTTGGCTGGCTGCCTACACACCTGACTATGTGACGGTATTTTGGCTGGGCCGTGACAGGTGGCCCGATAAAACAACTGATGGCAATTTCTCTTCAGGTCGACATACCAATCCCTTCATGAACCCCATCCTGAAATTTATTCACCGAGAACTCCCCGAGAGAGATTTTACAAGACCTGACAACTTGGTAAAAGTAACTGTCTGTAGCAAAAGCGGCCTGCGCCCCGGAACCAACTGTCCTCCTGAACATCTCGCCTCCGACTGGTTTTTGCCGCGTAATGTCCCCACTCAGACCTGCGATATCCATGTGGAGCTGGAAATTTCTACTCAGTCTGGCTTGCTGGCCGGTCAGTTTTGCCCCGAGAATGTGCGGGAAAAGAGAGTTTTTCTCGACCGTCCGCCTTTTATAACCACCACGGACAGCTGGCGTGGCGGCGCCGGCCTCAGGCCGGCAGATGCGGCACTAATGCCCCCCTCGAGAGTTTGTCCGCTGCATACCTTCAGACCTGATATGCCTCAGAATTTAGAGGCTGCCGTAGACGAGGAAGGAAACTTAACGTTAACTTGGACGGTAGTCAGCAATGCACGCGGCTACTTCATTTACCGCAGGGATCCTGGGTCGGGCAGTTTCGAATTATTAAATGAGCATGAAACAGACAAGCTTAATTTTACAGATCAAGGGTTGATCCCCGGATACTATAGTTACCAGGTACTTGCTATCAGCGCAGAAGGAGTAAGCTCGGAAAGGGCTTCAATAAGTGTAACGGTGCAAGATTTATCACAGCAACCGCAGACACAGCAGCCAGAAAATCCCGATTCATCATCAAACAATGGAAATGACACTAGAAGTAATCGCGGCAATAATAGAAATTAGAGAATTCCCCGACGTCCTGAAACGTCGGGGAATTCTCTGTAGTGTAGGGTAATTCCCCCTTTACCCTTGCGGGGTGTTCAGGAACGAAGTTCCGCCCTTAATTTAACTACCGTGGCTCCCGTACCGCCTTCACTAGGTTGCCCTATGCGCATAGACTCCACGCAGTCATGACCTTGTAAATACTGCTTGAGTCCGGCCCGCAAGCGCCCAGTCCCTTTCCCATGAATAAGGCGCACTTCTTGCAGCCCGGCCACAGTCGCTTCCGCCAAGTAATCATCTACTTTTATTTCCGCCTCATCAAGCGTAAGTCCACGCAAATCTAGCTCCCGGGACAGGGAACTGCGTCCCATCGGTAAAGGTGATAGCGTTTGCCGGTTGTCCAGTTTTTTCGCAGGCTGTCTTAAAGAAAGATCGCTTACTTCCACCTGCACTCTTATTGCCCCCATTTGAACCTGCACCTGCCGCCCGGTTTTATGCACTACGGTACCCTGCTGTCCCAAACTGTGAACATAGACACCCATCCCGATCATCACTTCCGCCGCTGCCAACCTTTTTTCCGGCGACACAGGCAGAGCCAAATCAGCTATGAATCCTTCTAATCCCTGCAGTCTTTCAGCGGCGTCATCAATTTCCGCGGTTAAAATCTGTCTGTCCGCTTCAACCTTTCTGCGCAAATCCTTTAATAACTGTTGGGCTTCACGCTTAGCTCTAATGACCGTTTCCTGTGCTTCCCGGCGAGCAGATTCCAAAATGTCTGCTTTTTTCCTCACCAGCTCTTCTTTTTCTGCTTTTGCCTGCAGAAACAATAGCTCTGCCCGTTTTTTATCGTCCTGGGCTTGGTTAGATGCCAACTCCATCCTGCGCCGGTCTGCCACAAGATCCGCTACAGTTTCTTCAAACCGCACTTCTTCATTAGAAAGAAAATCATAGCCGCGGCTAATGATCTCCTCGGGCAAACCTAAACGTCGTGCGATATTAAAAGCATTGCTCACCCCGGGTATGCCTACCATTAACTGGTATGTAGGCCGCAAAGTGGCCACGTCAAAAGCTACTGAAGCATTATCCATCCCCTCTGTGAGATAAGCAAAAGCCTTTAAGCGGCTATAATGTGTGGTAGCCACAGTCACTGCGCCGGCACTATGCAAATACTCCAAAATAGCCATCGCTAAACCCGCGCCTTCGGTAGGATCGGTCCCTGCTCCCACCTCATCCAAAAGGACCAGTGAGCCTGGTGCAAGATTTCCGATAATTTCTATGATATTCTTCAGATGCCCAGAAAACGTAGAAAGCGACTGGCTGATGTCCTGTTCATCGCCAATGTCTGCAAAAACCCAGGGAAAAACTGCTAACTCAGTCCCTGCTCCCGCCGGCACATGCAAACCGCTTTGGGCCATTAGCGTAAGCAAACCAACTGTCTTTAACGTCACAGTTTTTCCGCCGGTGTTCGGACCGGTGATCACCAGCGTACGCAGGCACTCTCCCATTTCCAATGAGATGGGAACCACCTCACCTGTCAGAAGAGGATGCCTGCCTGCATTAAGTTTAATAAATCCGCGGCTATTTAAGCTAGGCTCCACAGCTTTTTGTGCCAAGCTAAGCCTGCCCTTTGCTCGGATGAAATCACATTCACCGTAAAAGTTTAAAGAAAGCTGCAATGCTGTTTGCTCGGCACCAATCCACTGCGATAAGCGAACTAAAATACTTTCCCGCTCCCGCTCCTGCAGCCGTCTGTTAACTGTCAATTTATTATTGGCTTCTACTGCCCACATCGGCTCAATAAAAAGGGTGGCTCCGCTGGAAGATTGGTCATGAACTATACCGGGCACTTGCGCCCGGTACTCCAGTCGCACAGGGATAACCAGGCGATCCCCACGCACCGTAATTAGATTTTCCTGTAAATATTTCTGCTGCATCGGATTTTTGATAAACTTATCAAACCGTTCACGCAAATCCCTTTCACCCGCAGTAATCGCACGCCGTAACCGCAGCAGCTCCGGGCTGGCGTCGTCACGCAGCCGTCCGTCCTCATTCAAGGAGCGCTTTAGTTCTTCCCGCAGCAGCGGCAGCGCGTCCATTCTTTCCGCCAAGCCAGCTAGAATAGGGAAATCTGCTGTTTCTTTAAAATAAAGTTTTAGCTTGGCGACTGCATTAAGCAAGCTGACAACAGACTGCAACTGCTCTTCCCCAAGCATGCTGCCACGCGCGGCATACTCCAACAGGCGTCGCAGATCACCAATAACTTCCAACTCTAGTTGACGACGTGTCAGCAATGAAACCGCCTCTGTAGTTTCCTTCTGCCAACGTTCTGCCAATAAAGGATCGTCTGTAGGAAGCAGATCCTCAGCCAGCTCTTTACCCATAGCCGTAACCGTCTGCGCCGACAGGAGAGCGCGTATCTTGTCAAATTCCAGCAATCTAATTTCTCTCTCCACAAACCTCACCTCCCTAAAAATTCTAATAAAAAAACAACCGTGCTTTATACACGGTTAAGCTATAATTAGAGCAGAACAGGATTCTCACGCATCAGGAAATGTAGCATTTGTTGATAGACGACAGGCCAGATATCCATAATGTGTGACGCCGCCACAGAGTTTTCCAGTGCCTTTTCCCAAAATGGCGTAGCAATTAGATTGGCTACTGCTACCAGAATCAAAGCAAAAAGCATGCCTTTTAATAGACCTAACCCTAACCCGCCTAAGGCATTTACTGTGCCTAGTACCGGCAGGGAAAAAAAGCTGTGCGCCATCCCTGCCAGCAGCCGGAAAAACATACGCACCAAAAAGAACAGAAGAGCAAAGCCAAAGAGGCGCAGAAGAATGTCACCCAAGACAAGGCCAAACGGTGTAGGATTATTAACCCAGGCAGGGAGCAAACGAAAAAAAGGCAGGTAACTGTCAAGAAGCAGGACAAACTGGCTGCCGTAACGCAGCGCTACCAAATACGAGGCAAAAACGGCTGCCACGTCAAAAAACTGGCGGACAAGCCCTCGCCGCCAACCCATAATGGCAGAAAAAAGCAAGATAAAAATAATCAAAATATCCAACCAATTGCTCATCGCGTTGTTTTCTGATCGAGAATGGTTTCGAGTTCCTGTAATTCTTTGCGCAGCAAAAACAGTTCATCCGCCAGATTAATAGCAGTCAGCACAGCGATTCTGCTGATTCCCAACCTACTGTTAGTCTGCCCGATTTGCCTCATTTTTTCATCCACGTAATGAGCTGCCCGCTTCATATAATCAGGAGTTGCAGACCCCCTCATGGTGTAATCCTCACCATAAATTTTTACATGGACACGATTTTTAGGTTCCGTTTGGGTCAAGGCAACCGACCTCCCCATCTTTTATCCCTCTATTATTCGCCTCAATCTGACAATTTCCCTTCTCCTGAACGCTGTATTGCCGTTATCGGCGCAAACTGGCAGAAAACCTGGCAGCCAGGGCTTCTTCGATATTTTGGTGCTGACGCGCTACCACTTCGTCACTCAGCGTCCTAAGCTTATCGCGGTACTTGACAGCAAAAGCCAAGCTGCGACATCCTGTCGGAATTTGAGGCCCTCGATACAAGTCAAACAAGTTTACTTCTTCCACCAGCGAGCCGCCGGCCTCGCGTATTAGGCTAATAACCTCCGCAGCGCTGACCGCATCAGGCACGACAATTGCCATATCCCGCAGCATAGCCGGATAGCGCGGCAACGCAACATATTCAGGATACAAATTTGCGCGTGATAACACGGCCTGCAAATCAAGCTCTGTCATATATACCGACTTATCAATGTCATATCTTTCTGCCACATCAGGGTGGATTTTGCCTAGCCAGCCAACTTCTTCACCAGCTAATACAATACTTGCGCTCTGACCAGGCTGGCACCAAGGAATTTCCGCCGGCAGATATGTTGCCGACTTACTGCCTAGTCGCGCAAAAATTGTCTCTACCGTCCCTTTAATGTCAAAAAAATCTGTTACCAACGGTTTTTGCAGCCAGTGCTCTCCCGGGAACGCCCCGGTTATAGCAATTCCCAAAACGGTGCGTTCGTCAGCAGAACTCTCGGGCAACTCCCGGGCAAAATAGACTGAACCTTGCTCAAACAGCATTAGGTCGTGCTGATTTCGGTTTTTATTGTAAGCGATGGTCGATAATAAGCCGCTAACTAATTGTGTCCGCATCACACTTTGCTCTTCCGATAACGGATTGGCTAGGTGAATTGCCTGGCGCAGCCGGCTATTTGCCGGTATTTGGAGCTTTTCCGCATCCTGCGGACTGATAAATGAGTAATTGATCACTTCCGCGAAGCCGCAAGACTGCAGTGTCTGCTTTGTTTTTTTCAGCAGCTGCTGCCTGTCTGTAAGTCTGCCCTGAGTCATGGCGCCGGTAGGTAGTGTGCTGCCAATTTTATGATAGCCATGAATTCGCGCCACTTCTTCAATCAGATCGACTTCCAGCAGCAAATCCTGACGACGGGTAGGAACAGTCACATGTAGTTGAGTTCCTTCGCCCACAAAGAACCCTTGTCGACGAAAAATCAAAGCCATCTCCAACTGGGAAATCTCCAAACCAATCAGCTTCCGCGCCCTCTCAGGACGAAGTCGAATTTGATTCGGGTAGCGTGGAGCAACATATTCATCAACCACTTGCCCATCTAGGCAGCCGATACCCAACAATTCTATCAAGCGTGAAGCCCTCAGGATTGCCTCGGTGCAACCGTTGACGTCCACTCCTTTTTCAAAGCGTTGCTGTGCTTCGGAATAAAGACCCAGACTGCGGCCTGTGCGACGGATAGAGGTGGGATCAAAATGAGCCGACTCCAATAAAACGCTTGTTGTTTTCGCAGTCACTTCCGTTGCCAAACCACCCATCACCCCTGCTATGGCTATGGGCCGCAACGCATCAGCAATCAGCAGCATCTCTCCTGTTAACGGTCGCTCCACATTGTCAAGCGTAACAAGAAACTCATTTTCAAAGGCAAGCCGTACATCAATCCTACCCTCTGCAAGTGTGGCATAATCAAAGGCATGTAACGGTTGTCCCCATTCCCACATTACATAGTTAGTCACATCGACGATATTGTTGATCGGACGTACCCCGGCCTGCAGCAAGCGAACCTGCATCCAAAGCGGAGATAGAGCAATGCGTACATCTCGCACCAACAACCCCGCATAGCGGGCACATAATTTCGGATCTTTAATGCTAATCCTTGGTGCCTGAGAAGATAACGGCAAAATGTTAGCGGTAATATTTGGCATCTGCACCGGTTTTCCTGTCAGGGAGGCCACCTCATGTGCAACCCCCAGCAAACCCAAGCAATCCGCACGGTTAGGCGTAAGCCCCAGAACAAGAATCGGGTCCATTAAGTAAAGAGCTTCTGCCAGTGATTGGCCGAGCGGTGTATTCTCGTCTAAGATAAGAATACCTTCCGCATTGGGATTTAGAGCAAGGCCGAGTTCTGCAGCGGAACAAAGCATACCTGCAGATTCCACACCTCGCAGTCTAGCTCTCTTAATCTGCAAATTTCCGGGCAACACAGCTCCCGGCTTAGCAAGAGGCACCCTGTCTCCGGGCTGCATATTGGCAATACCTGCTACCACAGTATGCTCCTCTACTCCGTCCCATACACGGGCCACAAACAGCTTGTCAGCTTCAGGATGCTTTTCCACCGTCAGCACTTCGGCAACTACCACCCCGCTAAAATCCACCTTCAGCGTTGTGATTTCTTCCACTTCAATGCCGGCATTAGTCAGGACATTCGCCAATTCCTGAGCCGTCAACTCTATCTCGATAAAATCCTTTAACCATGTATATGGCACACGCACGCCAGTTCCTCCTTTGCTTGCCTGCTCAGCTGAATTGCCGTAGCATACGAATATCATTACTAAAAAACATCCGCAGATCGCCAATCCCGTATTTCAGCATGGCAACACGCTCCACGCCCATGCCAAACGCATAAGCAGTATACTCTTCCGGATCGTATCCGGACAACTCCAGCACCCGAGGGTGTACCATGCCTGAACCGAGAATTTCAATCCAGCCACTATCTTTACAGACACGACAACCCTGGCCGCCGCAAATCACACAAGCAATATCTACTTCCGCACTCGGTTCAGTGAACGGGAAGAAACTGGGGCGTAATCGTACCTGCTGCTTCGGTCCAAACATCTGACGAGCAAACAAAAGCAAAGTGCCTTTTAAATCGGAAAGGGAAATATCACGGTCAATCACCAACCCCTCAACCTGGTGAAACATTGGGGAATGGGTAGCATCATCATCGCGTCTGTATACTTTTCCCGGCGCAATTATCCGTACCGGCACCTGCGGTGCCAACTCTTCCATGGTCCTGATCTGCACCGGTGATGTGTGGGTACGCAGCAAAACCTCCGGCCGTATATAAAAAGAATCCTGCATCTCCCGTGCCGGATGCTCCCTGGGAATATTCAGCGCCTCAAAATTATAATATTCTGTCTCAATTTCCGGACCCTCTTTAATAGTAAAACCCATCCCGAGGAAAATTTCGGCAATTTCATCCATGATCAGTGTCAGAGGATGTAAATGGCCGATCATGGGCGGCTTACCGGGCAGTGTCACATCTACCTGCTCATCAGCCATTGCCTTGCGGCGAGCCGTACTGCGCAGCTCTTCTTCACGCGCGGTAAAAAGATTCGTCAATTCATCCCTAAGCTGATTCGCCAAGCCTCCCACCAGCGGACGTTCTTCCGGCGGCAGCTGTCCCATTCCACGCAAAAGGGAAGTCATCTCTCCTTTTTTGCCCAGAAAACGGACTTGAACTTGTTTTAATTCATCTTCTGTCTGCACTGCAGCAATTTCTGCAACGGCTTGGTTATGTATTTCCTGAAGTTTTTTCTGCACGGAACGCCTTCACTCCCTTTTCTAACAAGCAATGGAATAAAAAATATCGCCCCAAAAAAGGGACGAAAGCAAACTTCCGCAGCATCAGACATGCTGAACAGACACGCCAATCACTCTTGTTCTGTACCGGAGGCTCCGCAGCTTGGCGCACGTACTCGTCCCATCATTGCCTTTAGCCTCTTCTGCTTGTCACCATCTGCTTATACAAAAGATATGCTGTTACAGAACCGGTTCTTTCAAAAAACCGCCAAAACAGGTCAGCATTAAACATCGCAGACCACTCCTTATTCATGGAATGGGACTGCCTTCATTATAGCACAGGCAAGAAGATGATTCAAGAAATCTTCTGTATTAAGCTTTAATCCTTTTGTAGACCAAATACTATATGTATATGTATAAATATGTCAAGATACAAGCAGGCTAAGCAGAGCTGATTATGTATGTTAATCCGATTATCAGGTATTATATCGCAGGAATTGTCCGCATTGTGAAAAACAGAATGGCAGGAGGCTGACAAGCAATGAATACAAAGTTTATACGCCACAGGAAGCAACTGGATAAAATGAAAAAAGAACTGCTTGACCAGATGGATGTAACGGAGGGCTTGCAGGAGCACCAGGGGTTGCGGGATGCAACACAGGAACTTTCTGTCATCGACAACCATCCGGCCGACATCGCCAGTGAAAATTATGAGCGGGCCAAAGATATTTCACTGCACGAGAAAAACTTGCTGATTCTGAGGAAGGTGGACAAAGCGCTGGAAAGAATGGATCTGGGTCTCTACGGTGTCTGCGAAAATTGCGGGAAAACAATTCCCGCTGACCGGCTTGACGCCATTCCCTACGCTGAGTTCTGTATTCACTGCAAACGCAAAACGGAGGTTCCCCCGCACAATTATCCCAGGCCCATTGAGGAACTAAGCCTGCCGTTTGCCCGCTCCTATATGGGGGATAAAGATTATACGGGCTATGACGGCGAGGATGCGTGGCAGGACGTAGCTCAGTACAACAAGCTAAACCATGTTTATTACGAAGAAACGAACGATGAAAATGATGAAACAAACGGTGCCGTTGAAGATACGGATCGCATCTCGAACGAAGAATACCGCGATCAGCTTCCTGACTAGTTTTCCCTACATATTTCTGAAAAACATGAAGGCCGCAAACTCCTTTATTCATGGGAGTTACGGCCTCTTTTTCAGTTTATTTGCTGTCAAAGGCAGGATTATAGCACAGGCAAGAAGATGATTCAAGAAATCTTCTGTATTTCCCTAAAGCTTTCGGCGCTGACGAGCGGCTTCAAAAAAAATAACAGACATAGCAACGGCAGCATTAAGCGATTCCACTGCTGCGGCAAGCGGAATCGCAACCCATGCGTCGGCAGCTTCCGCCACGACAGGCGAAACTCCCGCTCCTTCGTTGCCGATTACTACCGCAGCCGGCACAGACCAGTCAAAGCAGTTGTAGGAAATAGCAGACGTCGCGGCGGCGGCAACCAGCGGAATCTGCCGCAGTCGCAGTTCACATAACAGTTCGGCAGTCGTTGCCTCCACTACCGGCATAGCAAAATGGGCCCCCATAGCCGCGCGTAGAGTCTTTGGATTAGCGCTGTCCACCGTTCCCGGCAACAGCACTGCGCCGGAGGCACCGGCGGCAAGCGCCGAGCGCAACATCGTTCCCAAATTCCCCGGATCCTGCACAGCGTCAACCACTAAAATAAGCGGTGCAGAGCCGACAAAAAGCTCTGTCAATGCATAGCCGGGCTTTTCAGTGATGGCAATGATTCCCTGCGGAGAATCTGTAAAAGCTGTGCCATCAAAAAGTTTTTCTGCCACACGGACAATTAAAATGTTTCCTAAGAGCGGCAAAAGAAAAGGGAACTTGTCCATCTCTACATCTTCCCTCAGAAGAATTAAGCGAGGAACAGAACCTCGGGAAAGAGCATCGCTAACCAGCTTGATGCCCTCAAGCGGCAGCAGCTTCAGCTCATCACGTACTTGTCTCTTCTTTAGGCTGCGGTATAGCTTTAGATATTGATTTTGGGCGCTTTCTATCACAGAAGACATGCTAGGATTCGCCCATTCTTTGCAGACTAGTGTTTTCTCCTACCATAATCAGCAAATCTCCGGCTTGAATTCTGTCGGAGGCGCCTGGCGATACGCTGATATTTTTGTCAGCCGTACGGATAGCCAAGACATTTACGCCGAATTTTGCACGAAAATCCAACTCCTTTAAAGACTTTCCCACCATTTCAGCAGTTGCGATAAACTCCACGATGCTAAAGTCAGGCGACAGCTCGATAAAATCAAGCACATTAGCGGCTGCCAGATTATTGGCTACACGGATACCCATATCACGTTCAGGGAAAACAATTCTATCTGCGCCAATTTTTTGCAATACTTTACCATGCTGCTCAGTTAGTGCTTTGGTAACAATTTGCTTTACGCCCATCTCTTTTAGCACCAGGGTAGTAAGAATGCTAGCCTGAATATCTTGTCCGATGGCCACTATAACCACATCAAAATTGCTAATCCCTAGCGATTTCAGCGCTGTTTCACTAGTGGAGTCGGCCACAACCGCATGAGTAACTTTGTCCACAATTCCATCAATCCTGGACTCGCTAGTATCGATGGCTAGGACATCATAGCCCATTTCATACAGCTTTGCTGCAACGCTGGCACCAAAACGTCCGATTCCAATCACCGCAAACTGTCTAGCCTTCACAGAATTCACTCCTTTAACCGATCATGATTCTCTCTTCAGGATATTTAACAGGCGCCTTCTGCATTCTCTTCGCTAACGAGAACACGAGTGTCAGCGGACCCACTCTGCCGGCAAACATGACTATAATAATAATCATACGGCCGGCGGGGGAAAGCTCAGGCGTGATCCCGGTAGAGAGCCCCACTGTACCAAAAGCTGACATAACTTCAAAGAGCATATCTAGTAATGAGCCTCCCTCAGTAATGAGTAAGGCAAAAGTAGCAAGAAAAACCAGAAAAAAAGAAATCATCGCAATGGAAAGAGCGCGACGTAAAATTTCAACCGGAATCTGCTTGCTATAGACGAGCGGAAACTCTCTTCCCCGAATAGTGGAAATCA
Organism: Dethiobacter sp.; assembly: GCA_018333635.1. GTDB lineage: Bacteria > Bacillota > Dethiobacteria > Dethiobacterales > Dethiobacteraceae > GPS1B09. The sequence goes on along the minus strand of JAGXTL010000024.1, from coordinate 19,008 downwards.
CCGCCACCACCAGCGCGCCAAACGTGGTCGTCTTTATCCCGCCGCCGGTTGAGGCGGGAGAAGCGCCAATGAACATTAAACCAATTATAAGAAAAAGTGTATAAGGAAAAAGTCCGTCCATTGGCAAAGAATTAAACCCGGCCGTTCTTGGCGTCGCCGCAGTAAAGAAAGCGTTTACAATTTTATTGCCTAGAGTAAGCTGCCCAAGCGTGGCGGGGTTGTTGTATTCCAAAGCAAAGATAGCCACGGTAGGCAGCAATAACAAAATAGCTGTGATTAATAGCACCATTTTCGTATGGAGCGAATATCGAACAAACCGGCGCTTCTGATGAACCTCCATAATTACAGTAAAACCCAGACCCCCAAAGATGAACAAACCGGCGATTGTCAAGAGAATCACCGGATCGTAGACATATGGGGTCAAACTGGCAAATCCGCCTACCAGGTCAAAGCCGGCATTGCAGAAGGCTGAGACGGCATGAAAAACCGCGTAAAAAAGGCCCGTCCACAAACCATATTGAGGAATAAATCTTGTACTTAACAACAATGCACCAATGGCTTCAATAGCGAAAGTCAGCAGCACAACTCTAAAGACAAGCCTGATCAGATCCTGCTGGGAAATCTGATTCATCGCCTCCTGGATCACCAGTCGTTCCCGCAAAGTAATTTTCTTGCCCAAGATAATAAATACCAAGGTGGCGGCAGTCATAAATCCCAATCCGCCAATCTGAATCAAGAACAGAATCACCGTCTGTCCAAACCTCGTAAAATATGTACCGGTATCTACCACAACTAGTCCGGTTACGCACACGGCGGAAGTCGCTGTAAACAAAGCGTCCAAAAACGGGATTCGCCCGGTGTGAGTGGCGGCAGGCAGTGAGAGCAAAATGGCGCCAAGCAAAATGAGAGCAGCAAAACCGCCTACCAAAATTTTTGGCGGCGATACTTTGCGTGCCTGAAACGGATTGAGATACAAAGCTCCTGTCACCTCCTAAAAGGCGAAGCCAGAAGCAAAAACTTCTGACTCTAAAGATTGTTAAATATTCTTATTACAGGTTTTCTTTAGCAACACCAATTAATTGACTGAAACTTTCCGTATCATTGACAGCCAGCTCAGCAAGCATTTTGCGGTTAATATCGACGCCGGCACGCTTCAGCCCATTAATTAGGCGACTGTAAGACATCCCATTCACCCGGGCAGCTGCGTTAATCCTGGCAATCCACAGCCTTCTGTAATCCCTCTTTAAATTGCGGCGGTCGCGGTAAGCATAAGCAAGCGACTTCATTACTGCCTGGTTAGCTGTGCGGAACAATTTACTCTTAGCGCCAAAATAACCTTTGGCAAGCTTGATTACTTTCTTATGACGCGCCCGGCCGGTCACGCCCCGTTTAACCCTTGGCATGGGAAAACCCTCCTTGCATTGTTGTATTCTTTAGTATGTGTTTGCGTTTAGTTTGGCAACATCCTGGCCACACGCCTGGTGTCTGAGGCGCTGACCAAAGTATTTTTACGCAGCCGACGCTTGCGGCCAGGAGTTTTTTTCTCCAGAATATGTCGCGCATAAGCATGGCTACGCTTAAATTTGCCGGTTCCCGTTTTTTTGAAGCGCTTGGCGGCGCCACGGTGTGTCTTCATCTTAGGCATAGCAAGTTTCCCTCCTAGTTCGATTTCGGCGTCAGAATCATTATCATGTTCCGTCCTTCCACCTTAGGGACACGTTCCACATTGCCCAGGTCTTCCACTTCCTTCGCCATCCGCAGAAGCAGTTTCTGACCCATTTCAGGGTGGGTAATTTCCCGGCCTCTAAACATTACGGTAGCCTTTACTTTATCTCCCGCTTCCAGAAACCGACGGGCATTTTTCAGTTTCACGTTAAAGTCATTGTCTTCAATATTAGGACGGACCTTAACTTCCTTGACAGTAATAATCTTCTGGTTTTTGCGGGCTTCTTTCTCCCGCTTGCTCTGTTCAAACTTGTATTTCCCAAAATCCATGATACGGCAGACAGGCGGTTTGGCAGCAAGAGACATAGCCACGAGGTCAAGATTCTTCTCAGCGGCCAAACGTAACGCTTCTTTCAATGGCATAATCCCCAACTGAGCACCATCCGTGTCAACCACCCGGACTTCCCGGGCACGGATTTGTTCATTAACAAGTAAGTCCTTGCTAATCTTGCATCACCTCCAAAAAAATAATTAGCACCAGTATTGCGCAGGAAGCTCTTTATGGTTTCCTCTGCAACGGGAATAACGCAGGCGAATCCACCTGCGTTCATCTTCAACAAAAAATACGCTCACTTAATCTGGCGATTATTGTTGACCCATGGGGCTCTGCCTTAGGGTGAGAAGCGGTGGCTTCTTCTTAGGTCAACTCAATATAACATAATCCAAGCAAGAAGTCAACGGCGCTTTTCCTGAATGTCAAGCTTAATTTTTGCAATAAACTCCTCGATCTTCATTGTGCCGGCTTCGCCTGATGTGCGCTCTCTTACAGCTACAGTTCCGGCAGCTTCTTCCTTTTCCCCCACAACCAACATGTAAGGAACTTTTTGCAATTGCGCCTCGCGAATTTTGTAGCCAACCTTTTCATTGCGCAAATCGGCTTCCACCCGGACGCCTGCTGCCCATAGCCTGGCAGCCACATCCTTAGCATATTGATGAAACTTCTCCGTAATCGGCAGCACCGCTACCTGCTGGGGCGACAACCAAACAGGGAAAGCTCCGGCAAAATGCTCAATCAGCACCGCCATAAACCGCTCAATAGAGCCATATATCACCCGATGAATCACCGCTGGCCTATGCTTCTGCCCATCTTCACCCACATAGTTTAAATCAAACTTCTCCGGCATCTGAAAGTCAAGCTGAATAGTACCGCATTGCCAGGTCCGGCCGATAGAATCTTTAAGGTGGAAATCAATTTTAGGTCCGTAAAAGGCCCCGTCTCCCGCATTAACTAAATAAGTAATCTTCCGCTCTTCCAGCACATCGCGCAGCGCAGCGGTGGCAATCTCCCACATCTCAGCCGAGCCCATGGCCTTTTCCGGCTTAGTGGACAGTTCCACGTGATATTCAAAACCAAAAAGATGGTACATTCTATCTGTCAGTTCTATTACTCTCGCCACTTCGTCCTTAATTTGTGACGGCAGCATAAAAATATGAGCATCATCCTGGGTAAAGGCTCGCACACGCATTAAACCGTGCAATGCGCCTGATAGTTCGTGGCGGTGCACAAGTCCCAGCTCTGCCATGCGAATTGGCAAATCCCGGTAGGAATGCATTTTTGTTTTAAACAGTAACATAGCCCCTGGACAATTCATCGGCTTAACTGCAAAATCCTGCTCCTCAATACGTGTGAAATACATATTTTCTTTATAATGCGCCCAGTGACCTGAACGCTCCCACAACACCCTGTTTAAAATTATCGGAGTCTTAATCTCCTCATAGCCGGCTTGGCGGTGCTCCTCACGCCAGTAGGCTTCCAGTCCATTGCGAATAACCATTCCCCTTGGGTGCAGCAATGGGAAACCAGGACCTTCCTCCTGAATACTGAATAAATCGAGTTCACGGCCCAACTTGCGATGGTCACGCTTTTTTGCTTCTTCCAGCCGATGCAGGTATTCATCCAAAAGCGCTCTCTTTGGAAAAGAGGTGCCGTAAATCCTTTGCAGCATCGGATTCTTTTCACTGCCGCGCCAGTAAGCACCCGCTAAGTTTAATAGTTTTACCACTTTCACTTTGCCTGTAGAAGGCAAATGGGGTCCGGCACATAAATCTACAAAGTCTCCGCAACGGTAACAACTAATCACCGCATCTGCCGGCAAATCTCGGACCAGTTCGACTTTATAACCTTCGCCTAATTTTTCAAAATAAGACGCCGCTTCTTCCCGACTCAGCTCAAAACGTTCCAACGGCAAATCCTCTTTGATTATCTTTGCCATTTCCGCCTCAATCTTCTCTAAATCAGACGGCACAAATGACTCACTGTAATCGAAATCATAATAGTAGCCGTCTTTGATGGCAGGGCCAATCCCCAATTTCACATCTGCAAACAGGCGTTTCACCGCCTGAGCTAGGATATGACTGGATGTATGACGATAAACTTCCGCCCCTTCGTCGTCATCAAAAAGCAAAAAACGCACTTCGGCTTCTCCAGGCAAAACTGCTGACAAATCTCTGACAACATTGTTTACTTTTGCGGCTGTCGCATCTTTTTTCAGGCGGCCGCCCAGTTCATAGGCAATATCGGCCACGCGGGCACCTTCGGGATATTCCCGCACAGAACCATCCGTTAATGTCACCTTAGGCAAAATTCACCACTCCATTCTCCGTAAAATTACTTCACAGGCACAATCACTGACTCTTGCCAGCTCAAAGCATCAAGCAAGCCAGAACACCAGCAACGCCTGCATCAAACCAATCAAAAAACCAAGAACTGCTCCAAACAATTCAATCTGCTTCAGTTCACTTCTGGCCACACTTAGCACAATCTCCTCCACCGCGAGCAGGGGTAATGCATTAATCTTTCCTTCTACGATAGCGCGTACATCCACCTGCTCCCGCATGTGAGTGACAAGCAATTCGACCATTCGCGGGAATTGATGCGCAACTTCAGTCGTCACCAAATCGCTCAACCTCTGACTAAGAGTATGACGCACAGACTTGGGCAGCACCCCTATTTTTTCTGCGCACCAGCGATCGACTGCAATACAAACCAGCCGCTCCAATTCCTGCTGGATAGACGGCATGTCCAGTTGTTCCGCCAACTCGTCCACAGAAAACAGCTGCTCTGCTACCACTTCTCCAACAGTGTAGGCAATCTGCCCTCTGCGTTTGGGAATAAGCCCCTGAAAGGTAAGAGGTCCTAAGCGAAACGGTTGTAACGGCCGGAAAAGCAGACGAATCGCTAATACATTAGTAACCCAGCCAATCACCGCACCGGTCAAAGGCAAAAGAACAAAAATCATTCGCTCTCTCCTTTCATACTTCATTTTACCACAAATGCAGAAAAGAAAAATAGAGCGCTGCGATTGCGGCGCTCTATTTTTCTTTTAATGTAAGATAGATATTCTCACTCAGGCAGAGCTTACAACGCCTGCAAAAGGTCACCCTGCTCTCAAAGACATGTTTTAGTGTTTCCGCTGCCTTAGGATATAAGTTATATATCTGTTTATGCAGCACCACGCGACGCGGAGCCGCACTAATCAACATACTCACCAACTGGTTTTCAACGTCTGCGGCACTGTCGCAGACGCCCCACTGAATATCTTGCCGGCACTGCTCCACCGGCTTAAAATGCTGGTCAAGGAGCAGAACAAACCCTAATTTATCCAGTGTCACATGCACTAGCTTAATTTTTGGCTCCTGCAGTGCCATAAAATATTTTAGTAATTCAATAAATTCCTGGTATTCCTTTTCCCAGAGGAAATCATCCACAGCTCTGTCAACATTCCTGCGCAAAAATTCAAGCCAAGTCCGCAAACGAAAAAGAATAAACCCGTGTAAATTTAAATATTGTCTTCGTGCTAGATAAACCTCCAATGCCTCCCGCACTTCTCCAAAAAGTTGCTCTCCCGGCTCTTTGGTTCGCTCGCTTTCATAATGCTTTACTGCCAGCAATAAAATTTCCCGTCGCTCATGACGGGGAAAATAAAAATATGATTGCCCAACTATTTCTTCAAGATAGTGACTGGCCTGTTCCTCCATTATAAAAATTGCCAGGTTTTCGGCTAAAATTTTACTAAACAGCTCCTGCTGTTCAAGTTCAGCACCTTGACTGTTTTCAATCTTACAAAACAAATGAGGCCACTGATTGATCAGCTTCTCTACGAAGCTTATTTGCCAGCCCATTTTACGAAAAAAAAACATCCCTACTCCCAGCTTTTCCGGCAGATCAGGCGTCTTATGTTTTACGGCAATTGCATATAGGGACATTGGCACCTCCTCCTTCCCTAGTATTATATGATTGAGAAAAAAATTGTATACTTTAAACCAAGGTGCCCTTCATTCATGCGTATTGGAAAGGCTTCGCCGCCCATCCCGGACACACCCAAAAGAAAAGACGTGCTACGCACGTCTTTTCTTTAATGCTTAGGCCTGAATGTGGCGCAATCTGTCTCTTCCGTATCTGAAGCATCCTGAGGCTGGATCTCAATCGAAGAAGCAAGACAATGCTCTCCTTTATCCCAATACTCACAAGTGTTTACGATACATTTTACCCTTGTAATCGGACTTGACTCTTTTGAAACGCGCATCTATTATCCTCCTTAAAATATAATACTGGAGTTATGCTTTACTGCTTTTGCTTTGATTATACTTGAGAAAAATATTTTTACTGCATAACAGATTTATCACGATTTCTCAATATAATTTTGCAGAATATTGTGCAAGAAGATTGGCTTCAAACTTGCTATTTTCCCTTTTTTCTGTTATAGTTACTATGCATTCAGAAATAATCGGGTCGTTAGCTCAGGGGGAGAGCACTACCTTGACACGGTAGGGGCCAGTGGTTCAAATCCACTACGACCCACCATAAAAAAGTAAGCCTGTCATTACTGACAGGTTATTTTATTGCGTATTTAATTGCATATGAGGGGAATTTTATTCTTTAGCCCTTTCCAAGACGAATAAAATCTGACCTTCCTGTACAATATCGTTAAGTTTAAAAACAATTTCACTGATCTGTGCGTCATAGGGCGCGACGACAGTAGTTTCCATCTTCATCGCTTCGATATTAGCAATTTCTTCGCCTTTGCTGACAATATCTCCCACTTTTAACTGGCCGCGCTTTGGATTGCCTTGACGCCAAACTGTACCGTTAATTGGTGAGGGAACATCCTTTTCGCCCTTTGCCATCCTTGTTTCTGCCCTTTTTACCCTAGGCGTCGTGACAGTATAAACCCGAGTCTTGTTATTTACACGCATGACAACGTGAACCAATCCCTCATGCTCACCGCCAATGGAAACAAGCTCAATACAAAAAGGCTTACCTTCAATTTCAAATTCCACTTTATCGCCTGGCTTTTTCAGCCCTTCGCGCCAAACCTTGGTAGGCAATACATATGGCGCCTCGCCAAAGCGTTCTTTAAATTCAACGTATTCCACAGTATCTTTCGGGTGCATCAAATAGAGAATAAACTCTTCCTCAGAAGGATGTCGACCAATTTCAGCGCCCAAAACACTTCGTGCGGCAGTCAAGTCTTCATCCTCCAGCGAGTCTAACGGAGAGGCGTCTTCTCTATTTTGCAGCGCTTGAGTATACTCAGCGCCAAAAGCACTTTTATAGACCCATTCGGCAGGCCAACCGATGGGAAGCCGACCATAACGGCCCAGGAGCAGATTCTTAAAGTCACCCGGTGCATTCGCAAAAAGTCGCAGCAACTCCTTCTGTTCCTCTTGCTCCAAAGCTGAGAAATTTTGTTCTTTATCAACAAACTTTTTGAGCAGGGCAATCAGGTGCCGTACGCCCACTTCGCCCTTTTCCTTGGCGTATTTATTGACCATCCCGCTACAGGTAGTCCAGGTAATCTGTGAACCGGGAGTGACATCAAAATAATGGATCATCTGATTATAAAATGACATTACGGTAAGGATAGCAGGCATTAAGTGTAAAAACCCGCCCTGTTGTGCCTGTTCAAAAGAACTGGGAAACGCACCCCCCGGCATTCTGTGCGCAAGCACACCATGATCAAAGCCTTTAAACGGCGACTCTGCCCATTCATACTGACTTATCCATTCCCTCACCTTTTGCACCGCTTCTTCCGCCACAGCACGATTAAGATGCACAGGAATACCCGATTCTTCTAAATAGGCCTGCACACTAAGAATAGGAGGCTGACCATAAAAACGAGTCAGTGAATCCTCCTCCACATCAACAATCTGAGCTCCCGAGCGGACAGCTGCTAACAAAGCGGGCATGGCTAAACCGTCTGTAGTATGACGATGATATTGAACTACCAGTTCAGGGTATGCCGACTTAATACTGTCTACCAAGTTGGCAATACGTTTGGGACTACCTACGCCAGCCATATCTTTAATCACTAAAATGATTTCTTCAGTGCCACCGCAAAGAGCAACAATTTCCCGTACTAGACTGAGATAATACTCATCTGACGCCCAAGCAGCCTGAGTGAAAGAAAGCGTAGGCGCAAACAGCTTGCCACGTCTCATTATCACATCTGCCACTACACGCATGTTGCGAATGTCGTTTAAGAAGGAAAAGCAGCGCCAGACATCAATATCAACAGCAGAAACCACATATTCTATAACATTGCGAGGGTAGGGTCGATAACCCCAGAGACTTGCTTCCCGTACCAGCGTTTGTAATAGCACATTAGGCATTTTCTCACGCAGACTGCGAAGCTCAACAAAGGGACTCTCTCTCCGGCTCATAATCCCTACATGCCAGCGGGCTCCTCCATGGCATTCCGCACTAAAGAGACCCATCTCATTGTAAAAAGGAGCCAATTCGGCCAAATCGTGATGCCGCAGCCGGTTCTTATAATCGGATTGGCCGGCATCGCGCATCCCGGTGGATGTGAGACATACCCCCGGCAGTTCACGAACAGCCTTTGTGATTTCCCGGGGCGTCATTCCAGGCTTAACAAGAATATTATGCATCATAATTTTTCCCTCACATCCAGGCTTGCGGACCGAGGGCGGATATTTCCGCCACAAACCGGGCCACTTTTAGCGCTTCGTCTTCATGGTCTACCTCAACAAAGGTTGCTACCAAATCACGCATGTTTTCCTCGATAAATCGGGTAGAGAATTCACCCGCAATAAAGGACGGGTGCCGGATAATGCTTAAAAGCAGCGGAGCTAAGGTCTTAACCCCTTCAACCCTCAAGTTGCGGCTCAGCGACCGATCCATAACGCGGATCGCATCAGCCCGATCTGCGCCGGCTGACATCACTAACATAATAAGCGAGTCATAATATGATGGGATATCTGCCCCTTCATAAACACCGGAAGAGATTCGCACACCGGGACCGTGCGGTTCATGCAGTCGGCTTATTCTCCCAAATGAGGGGCTGAAGGTGCGGGGATCCTCCGCATTAAGTCTCGCTTCCATTGCCCAACGGTTAGGCCTGATATCATTCTGAACAAAAGGCAACTTCTTGCCCATTGACACATCCAGCATAATCCCGACAATATCAAGACCTGTAATCAGTTCCGTAATGCCATGTTCCACCTGCAGACGAGTGTTTACTTCCAAAAAATAATACTTCTGCGTGGCAGAATCAAAAAGAAACTCTACCGTTCCTGCAGTTGAGTAGCCAATTTGCCTCATCAGCGCCACTGCCTTACCACAAATTTCCTGCCTTAACTCTTCGCTAAGTGAAGGAGATGGCGCCTCCTCAATGATTTTCTGATTGCGTCGCTGCAGAGTACATTCTCGCTCATAAAGATGGACAACATTACCAAACTTGTCTGCCACAATTTGCACTTCAATATGGCGCCCACGCTCAATATATTTTTCCACCAGTACTTTGTTATTGCCAAACGACTTTTGCGCCTCTGAGCGCACTTGCGCCAGCGCCCTAGTCAGTTCAGCCTCGGACTCCACTTTGACCATCCCTTTACCGCCGCCTCCGGCGGCTGCCTTGATAATTATGGGGTAGGCCACGTCTTTATCCCGAAGCCAGCGGGTAATATCTTCTTCCGTATTAACTATGTTAATCCCAGGGATGGTCGGCACATTAACTTTTTCCACAATTTCCTTCGCTTTAATTTTATCACCCATGTCCCTGATTACATTAGGTTCAGGTCCAATCCAAGTTAGCCCGGCAGCAAGAACACGCCTGGCAAATTCATCATTCTCGGCCAAAAAACCCCATCCGGGGTGGACAGCATCAGCTTTGCTTTTCAGTGCCGCGTCAATAATTTTATCCATATTCAAATAAGACTCACCGGGCGGTGCATCACCGATATGCACCGCAGAATCAGCCACCGCCACATGACGAGCCAAGCGATCGGGAGTGCTGTAAACAGCGGTAGTCTGGATTTTACGGTCAATACAGGTATGCATAACTCGTACCGCCGGCACACCCCGATTAGCTACCAAAACTTTATTTATAGCTTTTAGCATAACCACAACACCTCTTCCTTTGTTTTGCCGGCAATGAAAATAAACATCCTGGTCTTGATCAAGCAAATAAATTTGGAGAAGTAACCAGTACCGGCAGTTTTGGAAAACATGGGGGAAAATAGCTGCTAAAAAGTCCGGCATATATGTAGCGAACACATATACCGGACTGCATGTAACCGATATCACTATCCGCTAGATGCCCTCCGTAACTACTCTCTTGAAAATTTCCATTACGTAAGATAATAAAGCAAAAACAAGCAAATTTCAAGTATATTTTTCTGATTTATGAACGGAAAGTGCATAACTTCACAACTTAAATTGCGAAAAAGTTTTGCTTTAAGCTTGGTTAGCAGCCGGTTCGGTATACATTTTAATTTGAGTTGCGCGACCATAAAGGAGCAAAGTATCTCCCGGCAACAAAATATCATCACCTCGCGGCGTATGGGTGACATTGCCATTGCGGTTAATGGATAAAACAATAATACCACAGTCTTGCAACCGAGTTTCCTTCAATGTACGGTTTGACAGCGGCGCATCCTCACTAGTCAAAACTACTTCAGAAACAGTATATTCATCAAAGTTAAATAAGGCCTCCTCACTTAACTGACAAAAATCCGACCTTTTCTCTAAATTTTTCTCTAAATACCCTTCAAAGAAGGTAATAAATCTGGGATTACGTAAAAAGAAGAAAAGCAAAAGGAGAATGACGCCAAACAAGAGAATATCTTTAATTCCTCCCAGTCCGACATTTAGGATGCTGACAATGATGGAGATAACGAAAGCAAGCGCGATAGGACCGCTGATCATCAGCGCCATCAGCAATTTTCCGCCTGACCGGATGCCCGGTAATTAGCTCTGATTCTACTGTGGTATAGCCATTTGCAGAAATGATGGAAACGGCTTGAAACTGAGCCGTATCACGATCCAAGCCGGTCAACTTAAACATAACTGTGGCAATCTCTATAATCAGAAAAATAAGCACAAAAATCAGAAATAGCAATGCAAGCTCTATCCCCACAACAGCCGCCTCCACTAACTTTTTTACTGACACGAAAGCTTTTCTAAAACTATACCACAGGCGTTACTGCGCTACAAGCTTCCCCTTCCGATAAACTGTAAGGAGTGATTGAGAATGAATTACGAAACTCCCCTATACCGGCCGCCAAGCGAGGCACAAAGCCTGATTCTGCAAGCAACTATTGGTTGTTCACACAATGCCTGTACTTTTTGTTCTATGTATAGCAAGAAAAAATTTCGCGTTCGCAGCCTGGAGGAAGTCTATGAGGATATCAGTTGGGCCAGAGCCAACTACGGCAAGGTGCAACGTATTTTTCTGGCTGATGGTGATGCGCTGGCCATGGAAACTGAGGCATTACTAGCCATCCTCAAAAAGCTGACAGATTCATTTCCGGAAGCGGAGCGCATCTCCATCTATGCCGGCCCGAAAAATATTCTAGCCAAAACAGAACAAGAACTGGTTGCTATTCGTCAAGCCGGCATAAAACTGGCTTATTTTGGCCTGGAAAGCGGAGATGCCGAGGTGCTCCAAGCAGTTAAGAAGGGGGTTACCCCCCAGGAAATGATAAAAGCAGCAAGCAAAGTGCGCGCTGCCGGGATAGAGCTTTCACTTACAGTAATCCTAGGACTCGGCGGCAAAAAACATTCCCGTCAACACGCACTGCACACAGCCGAGGTCGTTTCCCAAATCGACCCGGAATACCTGGCAGCGCTCACACTGATGACAGAAAAGAGCACTCCACTTGCCGCGAGAATTGCTGGCGGTGAATTTTCGTTGCTCTCTCCACGCGAAGTGCTGTTGGAGCTAAAAATGATGCTTGCCTGCCTGGAAGTTAAGAATTGCCTCTTTCGTTCTAACCATGCCTCTAATTATTTTGCCGTCGGCGGCTTGCTGCCACTTGACAAGGAACGGTTATTAGCAGAAACTGAGCAGGCCTTAGGTGACTATCTGCTGCTCAAAAATGAATATTTACGGGGACTTTAAGCTTCGCATAGCTGTAAAAAATATTAAAAAGTTATGTTTTTAAACACTCCTCCCGGGCAAACTAAAAATAGTGATTTAACGTCAAAACAAAGAGGATTTTACTATGAAAATAAGAGACAGATTCATTTTAGGGATCGCCTGCGGACTAGCGGGCAACGTGATTAAAATGTCGTTAATGTCATTTGCAAAGAAGAAAAACTGGGCTGAAATAACAGGACAGGAAAAATCGGCAGGGATGCTCCTTCCTGCGCACCAGGCATACAGCTCCTCCGGAAAAATAGTAGGGATTGTAGCCGATAATGTTGTGGCTACTATCCTTGGCGTGGGCACAGTATACATGCTTGCCTTCACCGGCAAAGATAAAGCGCTAATAAAAGGCTTGGCATTCGGTGAGGCTACGTGGGTCAGCTTATACGGCGTTCTCTCTACCATGGGGGCTACCCTAGTAGGACCTTTGTCGCCGAAAACTGTCCTTAGTGAAATGGTTGGCCACGCAGTCTTTGGCGCTGCTGCCGCACTGACAGCAACTACTCTGGGCGATCCAGCCCTTTTTCCGCAGAATAAGCAGCTACCTAACTCCGCGCCTTACCCTTCGGTTAAGCTAAGCGACTTCACGACGCCAAAATGACTGCTTGCCACTACACGCCCAGCAGGCGACTAATTCCCGCAGCTCTTTTCCTCCCTCGCGGATAACCTGCGCATAGATTCAGCCAGAACGACCCCAAAGATGACGGCTTCAACTTTATAAACAAATACTGTGTCGGAATTAATGGGAATCATGGGGGAGAGTTTAAAGAGTGTTGCCGCAGCATGAACTCCAAACCACACCGCAACGCCAAAAACGATGCCCTTAAAGAAAAGATATTTGTCGGTTACGATAATCAGCCAGAAGGCAAACAAACTCCCTAAAAGACCGGCGAAAAACAGCTTGCCTGCTTGTCCGACCAGAGCCTGAGGAACAGTTTCGTGTTGATGACCGAATAGCAATGCTGCCGCCCAATCTAAATATAATAAATCAACAATCCCAATTTGTTTGGAAATGTAATTTATGATACACATAGTCACACCTGCTACCGTTCCGGCGATGAAGCCGTTTGTAAACCTGTCGTTCATCTCTCTCATCCCTCCATTGCCATTATTCTGAACCGGCTTCAAGATTCTATACGTTTGCCAAAAGTATCCAATGCCTGCCCGGATTGGCTGGACGGTTTTAACAATCTTAAGCAAGAAGACCACCCATGAGAGTGGTCTTGCTTTTTTCAAAAGTGACTGATTTTTGTAAGTGCCGAAGAACAGCAACAAAGTAATGTTTTGTTTATTTGAGTAACTTGGGGTAGTCTGTTTTGCCGTTGACTACACGATAAATGTAGACGCCTTCACCAAACACTCTATAGATGCAGACGTATACGGGAGTAATAAGTAGCTTTCGGTATCCACTTTCAGCAAGTATGGGATCGGGATGCGTCTGTCCCATAAGCGGAAAATATGCCAGGCGACCAATTATTTCCTCGATTTCCCCCGTGATATTCCTCACGGAGTTAACGCCGACCTTTTCGAGATGGTATCTGGCAATATCAAGGACATCCTCTCTTGCCGGCGCGAGGTAGATCAGCTTACTTTTCGGCGGCTGCATAAAGAGCCTCCAACTCCGCATGAAGCTGCTCCGGGGTATAAGTGGGCATGCCGTTCAGACGCGCGATTTCTGCCTCGTATACCTTGTCTCTGTGACGAAACATTTTTTCCCTTTCCTCAAAAGCGTCTATACTCAGAACGACGAGATCCGCCTCACCTTTATTAGTGATGATGATTGGCTCACCTGTCTTTCTTGCAAGCTCAGATATTTGCGTATACTCATTCCTCAATGATGTTGACGGTTTAATGTTCATTACGTCATCCCCTTTCTCTGATAGTATTATATCAGGAGTATGATAGGTATGCAATGCCATCGAGCAAACGCTCCTGCCGGGCACATTCAGAAAAAAAAACACCCATAAGGTTGGTTTTACACCTGTTTTGCACCTATTGAAAGATATTAGACGATTTGGCTACATAATTTACATTGGACAGGTTGTCTATATAATAAGATATTACACTAGACACCTATTCTCACTGAAACCCGCCCGAAAAGGAGTCGTCCTGCGACACCCCCCAAATTTCCCTCCCCTGGAGGGGTGCCCGCAAGGGCGGGGTGGTCGCGTGGACGAGTGGGACAAATCACCTGTCCCTCTTAGGGGTGTCCCCCTAGGAGTGCCAATGGGAGAGGGTCAGGGTGCGGGCAGATTGAGGTTCCAAGTCTCTTACATGTTAGGGAATAAAGGTGCTGATTATTGCAATTCCTTGCCATTTTCGTTATCATATAAACGAAAGGGTGATGATGATGAGTATTGTTTATCCCCTCGATGAGATTCGCAGCCGTTTGAAACCTGTCTTTGACGCGGCGCCTGTTTACAAGGCCGTACTATTTGGCTCCTACGCAAAAGGCAAGGCCACCGAGAGCAGCGATATCGATATCGTCATAGACAGCCGCGGCGAGCTTCTTAACATTGAATTTTACGGTGTTTTGGAGGATATAACTGAAACATTGGGCAAAAAGGTTGACCTTTTTGAAATCACCGAAATCAAACAAAACTCCCTCATCTACATTGAAATTCAAAATGAAGGGGTATTGCTCTATGACAGGCAAGGATAGGATTATCTTGCAAAAAATTACTGGTTATGCCAAAGAAACCGGTGAATATATTCAAGGTATGACGTATGATGCTTTTATGCAGGACAGAAAAACCATCGCAGCGTCTGCGTTTTGCGTCAGTCAGATCGGAGAACTTACTAATGATGTCAGCGAAAGCACACAATCAGCCCATCCGTAAATTCCGTGGCGCAGCATCAGGGATGCGTAACAGGATTGTTCACGACTACGAAAATGTCGACCTTGCCGTTTTATGGGGAACCATTACCAAAAGCCTTCCGATATTGATAGAAAGCATAAACGCCTTGCTGGCCTCGGAAACGGAATCTAACTCCACCCTTTTACCTGAAAACGAAAATAATGGCACCATACAACTTTACAACCCGCCTGTTTCGGCAGGTTTTTTCATGCCCAACTGCAGGAAATACTAAAAAAAGACTGCATAATCCGCCCGCAAAGCATGATTACACAATCTCGCTGTTAATCAGTGTGGTGCCGAAGACCGGGGTCGAACCGGTACGGGCTAAAAGCCCGAGGGATTTTAAGTCCCTTGCGTCTGCCTGTTCCGCCACTCCGGCGCTTTAAAAAAATAAATGGAGGCGACACCCGGATTTGAACCGGGGGATAAAGGATTTGCAGTCCTCTGCCTTACCACTTGGCTATGTCGCCCTGCCTGCTTTATTGATAACAATGCCTTCGGCTTAAATAAGGCACGAAGCACATTCTTCAGCTAATTGATAATGGAGCGGAAGACGGGATTCGAACCCGCGACCCTCGCCTTGGCAAGGCGATGCTCTACCACTGAGCTACTTCCGCATGGTGCCGAGACCCAGAATTGAACTGGGGACACGCGGATTTTCAGTCCGCTGCTCTACCTACTGAGCTATCTCGGCGCTAAATATTATGGCGGAGCTGACGGGATTCGAACCCGCGGTCTCCTGCGTGACAGGCAGGCATGTTAGGCCTCTACACCACAGCTCCGGACTCTTGGCGCTTTTCTAGTATACACAACAGGCATTAAAAAGTCAACAACCTAAAATTTACTTGTGAATCGACTACTCCTTTTCCCTTTCCAGCGAGTAATAGATCAAGCTCTGCAGCTCAATAGTCAAATCTGCATTATGAATGTGCACATTTGCCGGAGCGCGCAGCTTAGTGGGAGCAAAATTTAAAATAGCAGTAATTCCGTTTTCCACCAGCAAATCAACCACCTCTTGAGCCACTTCAGCCGGCACAGTAATCATGGAAACTTTAATGCCTTGCTCTTTAATCAGCAGCGGCAAGTCCTCCATGGGTTGTACTTTTATGCCGAGAATCTCGTTATCCAGCTCATCAGGATTAGCGTCAAAAATACCGGCTATTTCCACATAAGGGTTTTTCAGGATGTTATAGCGGGTAAGCGCCTTGCCTAGATGGCCGGAACCTACAACAACAATTCTGATTTGTTTATCCAGCCCGGTAATCTTCAACAGCTTTTCTCGCAGATAACTTGTGTTGTAACCGGTGCCGCGTGTGCCGAAAGCTCCAAAAGTAGCGAGGTCTTTTCTAATCTGTTCCGCTGTAAAGCCTGTTTCGTCACTAAGGACTCGTGAGGAAATAATATCCACATCCCTGCGGATTAAATTGTCCAGAATGCGTAAGTAAACCGGCAACCTTTTAATAAGAGATTTTGAGGTTTTTGAGCCCTTTTTATCCTTCACTGGCGGATTTTGCGGTTTTTTCTCTCGCGGCATTCAACTTTCCCCCTCAAATCTAAAAATTATTGTTCAGACAAATATCTGTCCGTCTGCTGCCGACAAAAATGCCGCCGACAAACTTGTTAATATTTTAACACACACTGCAAAATAAAGTACATTGTTTTTTTCAGAACCGTCTATCCACAATAAAGTTGCCAAGTTTCCTTAGTGTTTCCCGATTGGGGTGGAAAGGGAGCCTGCCGACGTTTTTGTTTGCCTGCTGAACAAAGCCGACGGCAACGGCTTGTACATATTCGAGGCACTTGCTAGCTTTCAATTCCTGAGTTATTCTCGCAATAAATTGGTCATCAATTTGACGACGGGAAATTTTTGCAGTAAATTCTTCCCTATAAGGCGATATGTTAAGCAGATGCAAGACCGGCAAGGTAAGTATCCCCTGGCGCAAATCTTCGCCCACCGGCTTGCCGGTTACTTCTTCGCTGCCGAGGAAATCAAGCAAATCATCAACAATTTGAAAAGCCATGCCTAAATGAAAACCGTATTCAGAAAGCGCGGCCATACTTTCATTATCCGCACCCGATACTAAGCCGGCACAGCTGGTGCATGCACTAAAAAAACGAGCTGTTTTTTTTGAAATTCGTTCATAATAATCGGCATAGCTAATGTCGGCGCGGTAACATTCCTGCTGCTGCTGAATTTCACCCTCGCTAATTTCCTTTACCAGGGCAGCCATCTTCCTTAAAACATCAATATTACCGTAAGCTGCCAGCAAACTAAATGCTTCCGCAAAGAGATAATCTCCGGTAAGAACTGCTGTCTGTTGTCCCCAAACCGCATTAATTGTCTGGTTACCACGGCGCTTTACCGAACAGTCCACAACATCATCATGAACAAGGGTTGCCGTATGGATCAGCTCGATGGCTAAAGCCACCGGCAGGTGAGCCGCAGACTCTTCTCCCCAAAAACCCAAGGCTAGATAAAAAAGTGCCGGTCGAATTCGCTTGCCTGATGAACACAATAAATGGTCGTTAATTTTCTCCATTGGGTACCCGGCAGAGCCTAATATTGTTGTTAGCCCCTCTTCCAGCTGTCTAAGAGGTACTAAATTTTCATCACACATCTCTATATTTTTCAATGAGATCCACCACCTAACTAGCACGGCACAACGCTAGGAACCTATTCAAGATTAATATTTGATTTCCTCTTTTATTTTTCCCTAAATTTTGCATTTTGCTGTCGAAAATGGTATTCTAGCAAATGAGGTGGAGCCGTTATGAATCTAGAGCTGCAAAAATTTAAAGAAACGCTATTAACAGCACTGATTAACGCCGGTGCCGGTGCCGCAGGAATTGCCGATCTGACAGCAGCCGAAAAAGCAATTCAGTTGCATGCAGATCCGCGTTTGGCACGCTTCCAGCGCGCCGTCTCTTTCATTATCCCCTTCCCCCGCTCAATTATCGAGGAACTGCAGGAAGGACCTTCTAACACTTATCTGCACTACTACCGTGCCGTTAATACGCTGATTGATGACTTGTCCATCCGCCTCTCAACCATGCTAGAGGTGCGAGGCTACGAGACTTTCCCGGTACCTTCTTCGCAGCGAACGGGGACAGATCGCTTAAACAGCATTTTTCCTCATCGGATCGCAGCATATTTGGCAGGAATGGGCTGGATAGGCAAAAGCGGTTGTCTTATCACTCAGGCGCACGGCCCCCGCGTACGACTGGGGACAGTATTAACCAGCGCGCCGTTGCCGCCCGACAAACCTCTTGATCTCATCTGCGGCAACTGCAGCTTATGTATGAAAGAATGTCCAGCCCAAGCCATCGAAGGAGTTATCTTCACACCAGACACACCTTTAGCAGAGCGGCTCAAACCTGAACTTTGTGATCAATATCAAAACAAGGTGCGTGACCGCTTCGGCAAACGGGTCTGCGGTTTATGTCTAGCGGCATGTCCTATTGGCAAGCCTGCCTTAAAGCCGCGTAATAGCTAGCAAAAATGGCGGATTGTTTTTCTGGTTAATCAAGCGATACTCCAGCACAGTAAACAACTGCTGCGGCAGTGCCGCAGAAAACTCCCACACTTTTTCCCATTCCTCTCTTCCTCCCTCATGGCCCGTGTAAACCAAAATGGTGATGATGCCACCTATGTTTAGTTGTTTTGCGGCGAAACAAAGCGCGGTAACTGTAGATTCTGGCTTAGTTACAATGGTATGGTCGCCATGAGGCAGATAACCGAGATTAAACATGACTGCATCAAACGCCGCCTGACTGTAATCTGCCATTTTGGCGTGACTGTCTTCGACAACTCTGACTCTTTCCAGCAGTCCCTTTGCTGCCAGTCTTTCTCGTGTGGCGGCAATAGCCTGCGGCTGAATATCAAATGCCAGCACCGACCCATCCCGACCCACCAATTCAGCAAGGAATACGGTATCGTGCCCATTGCCGCTGGTGGCATCAACGGCACAGCCCCCCACCTTGAGGCTTCTGCTGATTAACTCCCTAGCGAATAATAGTGGTTTTTGCAGCACTAT
>JAGXTL010000086.1 GCA_018333635.1 Dethiobacter sp. | reverse complement strand
TGATTGTACTTATTTTTGATACGCCACTGGCAAGCATAATCGGGGGCTCCTGCCAGTAGCGGGCATATAGGGCGCCGCTCTGCACGTAGAAAATCCACGGCACATCTTCTGTCACAAAGTCAAAGCGCCTTGACTTAAAGTCTCTATCCCAATACCCGTCAAACTCTATGCCTACTGATGTGACATTTGCTGCTGCCATAAATTCATCCAGCCAAGGTGTCAGTTCATCGTATGGTAGTGCTTTTGATTTAACAGCCGCCACACCGTCATCCACGCAAACTGCATAAGCTTTCGTCGGGGCAGTGCCTACCGTCAAGCGCTTGACGGTAACATCTATAGCTTGAAGCGTAGCGCTTTTTTGGAGCGTATGCACAAGGAAAAGTTCAGTCGTCAAGCCCCGGCTAAAATATGCTTTAAGCTCCGGTTGGGCATTGTTATATAGCGTCTTTTGCCTTGACTTTATCTTTTCTAAAAGTTCCTGACTAATCTGCCTCACATACTCACCACCTCAAACTGCCGGCTGAAAGCATCTCACTGAAATTTTAGCGGCAAAGATACCCTTTAATTTACTTGTTTTCTCCCAGCTTGGTGCCTCTGCAATTAGCCCCACCCATGTATCAGTTCCGTCGCTCACGTTGACCGGCTCGCCTCTTGCCTGGCACCTGTCAATAATCTCTTTGCCTTTTTTGTCCACCCATAATTCAACATCAATAACTTCTGTTGCGTTGCCGATAGTCTCTACATGTGGCAAACCGTCAAGCGTGGTATGCCAGAGCTGGCGCGCATCAAAGCGGCGGAGGGTATTTACGTAGCGCGTGATTAGATCATTATCAATCGTCCAGATGCCAACCGGCATAACATCACCTCCTGTTGCTTTTGCGCAGCTCGTCCATAACCAGTTCAAGTGCGCCGATAAATTCGCCCTGGTTATTCACACCTCTAATTGTGATTTCGCCGGAGTGCACATGTCCGATTTGCGCATTTTTGCTTTCCGCTGCAAAGCCAACCGGCACAGCCCTTTGCATATCGCCGCTGATGCGTGACATCGCCTGCTCAAAGCCTACACCGATGCCTGCTGCCATGTCACCGCCGAACCCGGCAAAGAGCAAAGACGGACTCCTTATCCCAAAGAAACTCTTGATGCCGCCTACAATGCCGCCCATAAAGCCTGCAATCTGCCTTCTGAGCCATGCACCCATGTCAGATATGCCCTGCCACAAGCCTCTAATCAGGTCGCCGCCGACGCGCGACATTTGCCCCGTCGAGCCGGAGAACGCATCAGCAATGCCGGAGATTATGCGCGGCACAGCAGACAGAATGCTTGCAATAATCTTTGGCAAGTCTCGAGTTAAAGAGCCAAACACCCGCACACCTGCCTGGGCAAGCAGCGGAGAGCTGCCGACAAAGCCGCCCACAAGGGCTGCAATAATCTGCGGGATTGCCGCTGCAACAGCGACAATTATCTCCGGCAGAGCAGCAACCAGCGCGACAAGAAGCAGAATGCCAGCTTCGATTATCTGCGGGGTTGCGACGATGAGAAATGAAATGATAGCATCAATAATTTTTGGCAGCGCAGCCACAAGCACAGGCAGCGCGGTCACTAGCCCTCGCGCCAAGCCTAAAATAATCTGCAGCGCCGCGTCCAGTACAAGCGGCAAGTTCTCTAGCAGAGTGCGCGCGATGAGGACGACAGCTTGCACAATCGCCGGAATAAGTCGCGGCAGCGCGTCTCCAATGCCGCCGGCAAGGGTGGCGATCATCTTGACTGCCGCATCAATTAGTACCGGCAGGGTGGCGATAATGCCATCAGCCAGAGCAAGCACAAGCCGTAGCGCGCCCTCAGCCAGCCCGGGCAGAGCCGCGACCAAACCGTCGAGCAGCGTCATGATGATCAGCGAGGCCGCGTCTACAAGTATTGAGAGGTTATCTGTAATCGCGCTGCCAATGGACATGATAATATCCATGCCAAGAGCTACGATATCAGGCACGGTTTTCATGATGGTATCCACGATGCCACCGACTGTATTACCGACAATTTCGCTGATTCTCGTCCAGTCGCCGCCAGCTTCGTTTAGTCCGCGCGTAAACTCGCCAAGCAGCCCCACGCCATCACCCGCGAGCACTTGCAGCTGCGGCAGGAGTACCATGCCTAGAGCGTTTCTTGCGGCTCCGGCACCAGATGTAAGGCGCTGCATCGTATCGTCAAACGCGCCAAGACTAGCAAGCGCCTCGTCACTCATCACAGCGCCCATTTGCCGCGCTTCCTCGGTTAAGTCCGCGATGCCCGCAGAGCCCTGCGCGATAAGCGGATTAAGGTCAAGCGCCGATTTGCCAAAGATCTGCATGGAGAGAGCGCTGCGCTCCGTTTCATCTTTTATGCGCCCGAGCGCATCAATAGTCTCCCAGTAGACCGTTTCTGCGTCACGGAGATTGCCGCCGGCATCAGTCACAGAGACGCCAAGTTCCTTGTACGCCCCGGCTTGTAATTTCGCCCCTCTGCGGGCCGCGTCCATCGCGCGTATGTTTCTTGCCATGCTGCCGGTCAGCGTTTCAAGCGGCACGTCCACAAGCTCGGCGGCATATCTGTATGCCTGCAGCGCGTCTGTGCTCATCCCGGTGACTGTGGCTGCGGTAAGTATCTCATCGGCATACGTTGCGGCGCCTACGGACATGCCGGCAAGCGCCCTGCCTGCAGCCGCAGCGGCAACGCCAACGGCCACAAATGCAGCGCCCATCGCCACACCTACGCCTTTTAGGACGCCGCCCAGTTTGTTAAACTTGGAGCCGGCCTCATCCGCGTCTTTGCCCGTTTTGTCGAGCTCGTCGCCCAGCTGTTCCGTTTGTGTCTCCAGGTCGTTTGTTTCTTTTGCGGCATCTTCTAGGGCATTACTTGTGTCGCTTAGCTCGCGTTCCATGCCGATGAGCGCGGCGTTTGCCTTATTTAGCTGGATCTGCCACTCTTGTGTGCGTTTGTCGTTTTCGCCAAAGGAGGCGGCGGCGTTTAAAAGTGCGGCGCGGAGGACATCGGTTTTCTTGCGCTGTTCGTCCATCTCTTTGCCAAGCACTTCTTTTCGCGAGGTCAAAGCCTCGACTGACTTGTCGTTTTTGCCAAACTGGGCAGACACAAGCTCCATTTCGCTGCCTAGGACTTTAAAGGAGCGGTTGATATCCAGCATGGCGTTCTTGAATTCCTTTTGGCCTTCTACGCCTATGCGCAAGCCGAAATCTGAATATCCCATAAGTTTTGTTATCCTCCCAACTCCCAGCCGGCATAGTAAATCCGAGTTCTAAGATAAATCTGACATGCCGCACCTCCCCTGCAAAATATTCAAAAGCAATTGTATTTTAACGCTGTTTGGCATATACTAATGGTAGGGTAAATAGGGATTGTCCTACTTTTTAAAATTCAAGGAGGTTTTAGCATGAGCGCCCCTATAGTTGATAACGCCAAGGTAATGGCCAAAGGCCAAATTACGCTCCCAAAGGATATCCGTTCCAAGCTTCGTCTTTCCACTGGAGACCGTGTCA
>JAGXTL010000075.1 GCA_018333635.1 Dethiobacter sp. | reverse complement strand
CGATTCCAACGAGTCCGACTTCCGACATCTGACTTCTAGCAATGGGAGCGGGGAAAGGTAGGAGATGGAGCGGGGGAAACTAGGAGAGTAAAGGGGGTGTGGTTGTTGCAAGATAAGCCGGCGGTGCCCGCTGATATCTGGGCGGAACTATTGGCAAATGCTTCAAGCAGTAATACTTTGGCGCTTACTTCCGGCTGTAATTTAGCTTGTGTTTTTTGCAGCCACAGGCAGAACCCGCCGGCGTTGCAGAGATATCGTTTGCCGCCGCTGCCTTTTGAGCGAGTAATGGAGGCGGCTGCTTTTTTGTCTCCCGGCAGGAAAGTAATCATCGGTGAGTCAGCCACACGCTTTGAGGAGGGTGAGCCGTTTACTCATCCTGAAATTCTAGAAATTTTGCGGGCTTTGCGGCGGCTTTTGCCAGCTACGCCGCTTGTGATAACGACTAACGCCACATTGCTTTCCTCGTCGGTGCTGGCTGAACTTGCGGCGTTGCAGCCGCTGGAGCTGACCGTCTCGCTAAATAGTTGCACATTCAAGGCTCGGCGCCTTTTGCTGAATGACCGGGAGCCAAAGAGGGCATTGCAGGCGGTGGCCGCATTTGCGAGCTATGGTTTGTCTTTTCATGGCAGTGTGGTTGCTATGCCGCATTTGGTGGGAGCGGCAGATTTGAAGGCTTCGCTTCGTTTCCTGGCGGAGCAGGGTGCGGTGACGAGCAGGTTATTTTTGCCTGGCTATACTAAATTTGCCCCACCTGAACTGAGGTTTCCTGTCACGCTTTGGGATGAGCTGAAAGCTGTATGCAAAGAATTGACCTTTGAGCTGGGGATGCCCGTCCTGCCCGAGCCTTCTCTGCCGGAAGATTTGACGCCGGAAATCTATGGGATTATCGGCGGCACGCCTGCCAAGAGAGCCGGTCTTTTAGCGGGTGATGTGCTGCTTGCGGTAGACGGTAAGCAGGCTCGCAGCAGGGTGGAGGCGTTTAATTTTGTCAGGGAGGCGGCTGATCCTCTTTTAGCGGTACGCCGCGCAGGCGAGGATCTTGCCGTCAGACTCGACAAAGAGCAGAAACAGTCTTCCGGAATGGTGATGCATTTTGATTTGGAGCCGCAGCGGTTTAGTGAGGCAGAGGCTAAAATCAGGCGCGCACGTTCACAGGCGCCGTTGATTCTGACTTCGCGCTTTGCTGAGAAGTTGGTAGAGTTGGCGGTTGCTGCTTTTGGGCTGCCGGAGGTAACGGTTAAAGCGGCGGAGAATAGTTTTTTCGGCGGCTCGATAATGTCTGCCGGTTTGCTTGTGGTGGCTGATTTGCTGGCGGCGGCAGAGGAGGCGATGAGCAAGAGAAGGTATGATCTGGTGCTTGTGCCGCAGGAAGTGTTTGACCGGCGGGATTTTGATCTTGTGGGCGTAAACTTGGCAGTTTTGCAAGAGAGGCTGCGAGTGCCTGTGTTGACAGTCTGAAAATGAGAGATTGGTTTTTTTCATGATATAAGAGAATAGTTGAAAAATGTCGTGAAGGATTAAACAGGCTACCTGCAGAAGTAAGCAGAAGCATATAATGATGTATCATCTTAAAATTGTTTCAAAGATGGGCGGCATTGCACGGCGGATTAAAAAGTGCGTTTTTTGATGAGTATTAAGATGCCGGCCGATGCGGAGGAGAAATGGAGCGGAAGCATGAAAAATATTTTAGCGAAAGATTTGAACCGCACGCAGGCGCTGGTTTTTCTCGTAATCGCGTCTGTACTATGGAGTTTGGGCGGGATCTTGATAAAGCTTGTTGACTGGCATCCTGTAGCGATTGCTGGGGTGCGCAGCGCGATTGCGGCACTGATTCTTTTAGCTGTTCTTCGCCGTCCTGTACTGAAATGGTCGCCTGCCTTATTTGGCGGCGCGCTGGCATATGCGGCGACTGTTATTTTTTTTGTTTCGGCTACCAGGCTGACTACTGCGGCCAACGCAATTTTGCTGCAGTTTACCGCGCCGATTTATGTGGCGATTTTGGGGGCGTGGCTTTTGAAAGAGCGAACAAGGCTGATTGACTGGGCGGCGATATTTTTTGTGATGCTTGGCATGGCGCTTTTTTTTGCGGACGGCCTGGTGACCGGCAATCAGTTTGGTAATCTGCTGGCTGCTTGCAGCGGCTTTAGCTTTGCCTTGCTTGTAATTTTTCTGCGCCTGCAGAAAGACGGCGCCACGATGGAGCCGCTGCTTTTGGGCAATTTGCTTGCCGTGATTATCGCTTTACCGTTTATGAGGGCGCCCTTTCCCGATATCACCGGCTGGGCAGGTTTGATTGCGCTCGGTGTATTTCAATTGGGTCTTTCTTATTTGTTTTATGCGGCGGCAATCAGGCATGTGACGGCGTTGGAGGCGACATTGGTGCCGGTAATTGAGCCGCTGCTCAATCCTCTTTGGGTGTTTTTGGTGTTAGGTGAAGCGCCGGGAGGTTTTGCGCTGGCTGGTGGGCTTGTGGTGCTCGTTTCTGTTTTCGGAAGGGTGATTATCCTCTCCCGCTCTTTGCCTGAGCCGGCAGCTCCGTGATAAGAGGGGTGGCGTAATGAAACAGGAGCGTCGATCGATTCGCCTGAAGGAATACGACTATTCGTTGGCTGGTGCGTATTTCGTCACGATCTGTGCCCACAAGCGGGAATGTCTGTTTGGGGAGGTGTTGGATGGACAGATGCGACTGAACGATGCTGGGCGGCTGATTCAGGCGGCATGGGAGTCATTGCCGGAATATTACCCCCATGTCGTATTGGATGTCTGGGTTGTCATGCCTAATCACTTCCACGGCGTCATCATTTTAGTAGGGGCGGGTTTGAAACCCGCCCAAACGGAGAATCGTCACGGGTTGCCTGAGATCGTCAGGGCGATGAAAACATTTTCATCACGGCGTATCAATGAAATGCGCGGCACATCTGGGGTACCTGTCTGGCAACGTAATTATTTTGAACGCGTCATCCGTAACGACAACGAAATGCATCGTAGCCGTGAATATATTGTTAACAATCCGGCAAAATGGGATTTAGACCGCGAGAACCCGGTTAATTCATATGCGAGAAAATACGAATCGGAAATTGCCGATTGGTAGTGGCAGGGATTTTGGAATTGTTGTATTGGTATTGGGTGGGTTTTTAGGGCGGGTTTGAAACCCGCCCCTACATGGGTTTTGTGGGGTTTGTTTTGGGGATTTTGGAATTGTTGTATTGGTTTGGGTGGGTTTTTAGGGCGGGTTTGAAACCCGCCCCTACATGGGTTTTGTGGGGTTTGTTTTGG
>JAGXTL010000017.1 GCA_018333635.1 Dethiobacter sp. | reverse complement strand
TGGCGTGGTCTACAGCGCTTAGATACTGCCTCCGAGATGTATGGCATCATCAGGGACGAAGAATCCCTCCCTCCCCTGGAAGCATGGCCATAATACTCCGGTGTTAAGTGTGGGTAAGGGTTAGCCCTCTGGGAGAGGGATAGGGTGAGGGCTGGGTGCTGAATAGTTTCATCTTATTAAATGATACAGAGCAAAAAGCCCGCCTTAACGGCGGGCTTTTTGCGTCGGTGATAGTACCGGAACTTTACTATTATCGGAAGCGGCTGATCGATATTGGCCTGCACTGTAAATCTCATACTTTTCAGGAAAAAGGGGTAACTCCTTAATCTTTTTAACAATACGGTCATACTGACGCAGCGCTGTACTTTCGTAAAACTGCGCAAGATATTCCACAATGACCGTTAGGTCTTGCTCTGCTACGGGCAGCATAATCACCTTACGCATTGGTTGGGGGCACCTTTCCCGCAAGCTTGTTGCGTAACGACGCGGAAACCTCGTCGAAATCGAGTCGCCTTGTATCTGACTCGGCTTGCTGCTGCGCTTCTAATAACGCGGAGTCAATACGCTTTACTGTCTGGAGTGCTTCATATTGCTCAATGCTCATAACCACCATGTCGCCGTAACCGTTCTTCGTCAGGAAAACCGGCTCCTTGCTTTCATGTACAATGCGGGAAATTTCGGTGAAGTTATTCCGCAGGTCGGAGATTGGCCTGATCTGAGGCATGGGAACACCTCCTTTTCTTGTCTGTATAATATCATAATTATGATATTCAATCAAGAAACGGATAATGTTTGCAAAATCGTATTTAAAGCTAGGTACGGGTGGCTTTTCCGCAGGTGGTGCTGCCCGACAAGGCGGTCCAGGAGAGGATTAACCGGCTTATCCGTGACTTAGTGGACGACATGATGCTCAGACAGGTTAATACTCATATTTAAGGCTGACTGTTGCTGAAATTTCCAGCGGACCGGCGGCAATCGGGGTGCTGACTTCGGCTAATCTCATCGCGTCCCTCACGTTAGACAGCGGTTGCGGGAAAAGAGCGCCACCTTCAACAACTTCTTTTGGTTTGCCGAGTGAAACCCCCAGTCCTTTGGCTAAAGTCTCCGCCTTGTCGCTGCCGTTTTTCAATGCATTGTTCAAAGCATCAGCATAAGCGCTCTCCATTTTGGCATCGCTAAGCGAGAAGATTACGCCTCCGGACAAGTTTGCGCCTGCATTTGTGGCTACATCCAAGATATTCCCAACATTATCGACATTGCGAACTGTTACTTGGATTTGGTTTGTGACGACATAGCCCACAAGAACCTGTTTATGCGTTCCCCGCGTCTCGATGTGATTATACTTTGGGGATAAGTCAAAATGGATTGTACGGATATCGTTCTCACCAATTCCGGCAGATTTTAGCGCAGAAAAAACATTTGTCATCTGCCGGCTGTTATTTGCCTGAGCATCTTTTGCAGATTTGGCTTCTGTTGTCACCCCAACATTTACATAAGCAATATCCGCTTTGACAACTGTTTTGCCATGACCGGTTACGGACAGGCTCCTTTTTGCATTCTCTTCTGCAGCAACCGCGTTTCCAGCATTAGTGTTCATAAACCCATACACGAGAAACAATGCCATAATCATCCCAACTGCAATAACCTTTGCGTTCAACTTGTACATTGCACATCACTCCTTAGACTGAATTTGTTATTTTAGACGCAGCAAATAAGAGAAAGTTCCATTATTTTGCAATTTTCATCCGTCAATAATTTAGGATGATAGGGGGAAGGGGTGACATGCTTTTTGGGCGGGTTTGAAACCCGCCCCTACTAAGGGGTGAGGGGTGACATTCCTTGCGGCGGAGAGGTGTTGAGGGGGCGGCAGCCCGTAGGGGCGGATTTCAAACCCGCCCTAGTCAATGGCTAAAACGCGTCATGCTGATAGAAAAAGCGCTGCGTCATCTGCTTATCCGGAATGTGTCAAGAACCCCGTCCCCTTGACATTCTTTTCCTGCTTTTCCCTCTCCCTTTGGGAGAGGGATAGGGTGAGGGCCGGGGGGGGATTTTCATCTTATGATGTCTGATGCCTGCTTATTCGGTATGTGTCAAAACCCCCGTCCCCTTGACACGCTGCTGCCTCACCGATGGCAAAAAAATTTTTGCTAGTGAAGGAACTTTTTGCATTTATTGGCTGTCTAAGATAATAGCGGGCAGAAATATCCCTGATTTAGCCTGCAATGCCAAGCGTTAACTAAGGCTTGTGTTTTGTGGAATAAAGCTTGCATATAAAGGAGGGAGAGCAGGGAAGACAGATAAAGGGATCACTTGTTGTTTTTTTGTTTTGCGGTGAGAGTAAAAAATAATTTTTAGGAGGAAAGAGCATTGTTTAAAAAGATGAAAAAATCATTATCACTACTTATCATCATGAGCATCGTGATGTCGCTGTTCACTGGGGTGGCAATTGCCACCACAAACACAACCTTCGGCTCCGGATTTGCCAATGTCACCGTGGGCAATAACCGGACAGCCGGGAATATTACCGCAACCGAGCGGGAAGACGCTTCTTGGGGTGATGTTGCCGGCAGTATTTACCTGGAAGTAAGGCTGCCGGAAGGCGTGACCTTCAGCACCAGGCCGGATCGTTATACGTTTTCAAACTATTTTACCTCTACATTTGCTGGCGATCCTTCTTTTCTCGCTGCCAGCGACAACATGCTGCGTGTCAGCATATCGCCTGACGCTGGAACACTCAGGTCAAGCGGCACATTCAGCTTCAATGCAGTTGCTGGCGCTGGCCTGAATATCGCAGCCGGCGTTACCGGTAACATTACAGCCACTGTCGATGTGCACCGGATAGTGGGCGGCAATGTTTTCTGGCTGGAAAGCGCTTCCCTCCCCATCGCCAGAGTGGCGCCGCGGGCAGTAACTGTTACCGCTGAAGCTGCCACCTTGGTACAGATGGGTAACAACAGGCTTGCCGCCAGGATTAATATTCAGGAAGGCGCCGCCGGCAGTCTGATGGCTACTGAGGCACTCAGTTTCGAAATTGTCACCGAAGGTGTTACTTTTGTAGCTCCGGAGGCTCTCAGTGAAACAGGGATAGATGTTGGTGCATTTGCTATCTCGCAAGACGCTAGGAGTGCAGCGGTTACTGTTGCTACTCGAAGCAACGTTTTTGCCGGCAGAGTAGAGCTAACCCCCAGGCTTAATGTTAATCCGGGCGTGACCGGCGACATCAGAATCAGAGTACGCGGCACTGCCGTTGGTGGTACCGATACAGCAGTTACAACCACCACCCTCACCGTTGCCACCATCGGCACGGCTACCGTAGAAATCACCGGCGCGACTAATACCGGCGGCACAGTATATGCAGGCCGCGTGGCCGGCGAGATTGGCACTACAACAGCAGATGATGCCCGTTTTAACCTGCGGGCAACCGGCGGCAATGTGTTGCCGAACGACAGAATCGTGGTACTGGAACTGCTTAATGCCAAGTTTGAAGGTATTACTGCACCGTTTGGTATCGAGTGGAGAGCAGGCACAGGCCCTTGGAATGCTCTTTCTCGCACGATTACTAGGTTTGATGAAAACAGAAAGGCTTGGTTCGGGACTGATACTCTGCCAGCAACAGCTACCGAAATACGCATCAGAGATATCAGGGTGGCTGTTGACGCCGATGCCATCGCGGGCGACCTGAGCGTTACCGTCAGCGGCACTATCGGTGCCACAGGCACGGTAGTTATTGGCAGAATCGCCAGGGCTTTCACCGCCAGCAGCGTGGCCACGAATTTGACCTACCCCGGCTTGAATCAGTCGGCCGGTAACATTGTCATCACCGAAGCGGCAAGAGATACTATTAAAAGCGGTGAGTATCGCGTTGTTTTGCCGGAAGGTGTCAATTTTAACGAATCTACAGTAAAGCCGCGTGTACGCGTTACTACCGGTGATTTGCGTGTAACTGAAACCCCTGTGAGTGTTGTTGGTCGCGAGTTGACCTTCAGAGTGACCGGCACCAGCTCTGAGGCCAGCACCATCACGATCGACCGCGTGAATGTGGATGTGGCCCGCGCCGCCATGGAAGGCAACCTGACCGTAGGGATTCGCGGCCTTAATACCGCGGATTGGAATGATGCCACTGTAAATCTAGCTACAGCAGTTATCGGCCGCATTGGTGATGCTATTGTGGGCAGAGCCTCAGTCTTCACAATTGGCGCCCTCAGCTTTGTGCGTGATGGTGTGACTATCGCTATTGACGCAGCTCCGGTTATCGTAGGAGACCGTACCATGTTGCCCTTGCGTTTTGCCGCCATGGCTGTAGGCGTGAGCGAAGACAATATCCTTTGGGATCCTGTGCGCCGCACTGTAACTTTGATTGGCGACCGTGTGGTTCAGTTTCAGCTTGGCAGCACAAACATGCTGATTAACGGTGTTGCTGTACCGCTCGATGTTGCGCCGAGTATCGTCAACGGTCGCACTATGCTGCCGATTCGCGCGCTGACACAAGCGCTGCGTGCCAACATTGCCTGGAATCCCACCGCCCGCACCGTCACAGTCACCGCCCAGTAACAGCTTAGATTCAGTAAGAACAAAGGGGACGTAGCGAAACTTTGGTTTCGCTGCGTCCCTTTTTTGCTGGACGTCCGTTGGTGGTTAGCCGCCCAAAATTCCCCTCTGCGGAGGGGTGGACGGCGAAGCCGGACGGGGTGGTGCAGTAGGGCTTTTGTGGGTGAGCGCAGGGGAAAATATGAGATAATCCTAACCATTGTCCTCACCATTGCCCTCACTAGCCCTCACCCTAGCCCTCTCCCAGAGGGAGAGGGGAAAGGTAGGAGAGGGAGAGGGGAAATGTAGGGGAGAGGGGAAAGGTAGGAGAGGGAGAGGGGAAATGTATATCGGAATCGGCTGTTTCGTCGATTCCAACGAGTCCGACTTCCGACATCTGACTTCTAGCAATGGGAGCGGGGAAAGGTAGGAGATGGAGCGGGGGAAACTAGGAGAGTAAAGGGGGTGTGGTTGTTGCAAGATAAGCCGGCGGTGC
>JAGXTL010000078.1 GCA_018333635.1 Dethiobacter sp. | reverse complement strand
TGAACCAAAGCAGGCAAGGATGGGCAGTTTGACGCGATGTTGGTAGGGATAGCGCTAGATGTTTTATTTAGCAGCCTTTAGGCTATTAAAGCAAAGACTCCGGGGAAGCTGCCTCGGAGTCTTTGCTATAGCTGTAAGATTTGACAGGCAGATGATATAGATGTATGATATATGCAAAGCAACATTCCGAGGTTGTCAGGAGGTCTTATTGTGGCAAGCAAAAGAATGATCATCACTATTTCAGAGCAAGAGAAGCAATGGCTTGGAAATTATAGCAAGGCGCACAACATTTCCATTGCGGAGGCTATACGAGAAGGAATTTCCTATCTTATATTTACCGTGTCGTAAGCAAAACGCTTACGACACGGACTTTTCTGCCGGTCTTTTCCGATGAGGCCATGCTTTTTCAGCAGCCGGTACACCGTAGCGTAAGACACTTCCATGGGCAGGATTTCACCCTTGTCCACCAGCCGGTCATAGAAGACCGAAGCAGGCATGTCCCTTTCTAACTGACGCAGTGCCAGGATATCTTCTTCCTGCTCAGTGGTAAACTTTCGGGGTTGTCCCCGGTCTGAGCGTCGTTTGGGCTTTAGCCCTTCAAATCCCTCCCGCCGGTAGGCCAAAAGCCAGCAGGAGAGTGTTTTTGGCGTAAACTCCTTTTCCCCGTAGTAGGGCGCCTGGTGTTTTTTCGCCGCCACCTCCGCCAGGTATTCCTTCTGGGAAGCCGCCTGGCCAAGAAGCATCGGCGCCAGAAGCCCAAAGCGAAACAGCGCCACCTGTTCCCGATCTTTTTCTTCCATCCAACATCCCTCCGTAATCGGAGGTTAACCGGTTAACCTGTACTGTTTCCATTGTAAAACAGCATCCCTTGGCGCTTCCAGGCAAAAGTTATGTGGTTGTATGGTACTTTTCAGACGGGCATTTCAATGGTACAATTTAAAGTGCCATAAAGTTTGTTTTGAAATGTCCTGTTGACCTTCTTACGAAGGTTGCTTCGCCAAAAGCTCGGATCATTTCAATCAATTTTATGGCTTTTTCTTTTGTCATCTCCGGTAGACTGCTCCGAAACCCTGCAGCCCGGAAGAACATCTCTACCTGTTTTAACGACATTTGTTTTGCCTATTTCGGACACTGCCGCCAGTATGAACAGACTCTATTTCATCTGAAAGAAGATATTCAATAGTTTCTGCGCCTCTTCGTGTTTAAGACTCTTATTAGGGCACATATCTGCTGATCGAGCGAATTACTGGCATTGCTTGATCTATGGTTAGATTGCCGAAGAAAGTAAACTTATAGCCGTGTTGGAACCAGTAAGCAGTAATTATGTTATATCGTCCGAGAAAAAACATATACTCAATACCGTTTTCGTAAACGAAATGTACTTCTGCATCCTGATTATCATAGTTGATCCCAACACCTGAACTATTTGAGACAGTTTCTTGGGTAAGTGAAAAATTTATAGCGCCACCCTCATAGGCCAAAACGACCCGAATATTGTCCTCTCCCAATTTTTGATACATAGCTTTATTAAGCCGAGAGGAGAACGTTTCTTGTGGCAGATACAGGATGTTTGGATAAATAGATGCCAGTTCTTCGAGCGTTGTCTCTATAAACTCTTCCTGTACCGGGTTGATAACAACTGCATCAGTCGGATCTAACATAATGGGTTTATGGGAAGGGGGTGCATCGAATGGTGGAGTTAAGCCGACATTGCGCTGCGTTCCAGCTAAATACTGATCAAACAAATTCCGAAAAAATGAGCCAAACGGAAAGGAATCGGCGAACCTTGGTGTTACTAGTAAAATTCCTGATGTAAAAACCAGAAAAATCACAACAGCAATCTTGGTGAAAAAAAAGCTGGGCTTTTTTTTCGGCTCAAGTTCTTCCAGGGCATTTTCGATTCTGCTCCAGATTTTATCTGAACTGTTAAACGGAATTTTTTCTATATCATCTTTTATTGCATTGTGAATGCTTTTATCCAGGTTGTCATTCATGGGCTTACCCTCTCAATCTTATGTAATGTCTTTTGCAACTTGCGCCTTATCCGGAAAAGCCGTGATTTAATTGTTCCGACTGGGGTTTCAAAAATGTTAGCTATATCTTTTAGTGGCAACTGATCATAATAATGCAATGTAATTAATAACAAATCATCGGGTGGAAGTGCGCTTAGTGCCTGCTGTATTTCGTGTTTCGTTTCTAGCTTAATAATATTACTTGTTAGGTCTTCATCCACAGCATCATTTTTGACTTCTTCGCTGATGGGAAGTTCTGTGAGTTTTGTCTTACGCAACATATAATAAGCCTGATTAGCCGCAATTCTACTAAGCCACCATTCTATTTTATCAAAATCTCTAACCGAATCTAAGTTTAAGGCAGCTTTAATGAATGTGTCATGTACGATTTCTTCAGCCAGATATTTGTCTTTAACTATGTAATATACTTTTTGAAAAATGCGCTTGCTAAATTGTAGATAGAGTTGTTCTATCTTTTTTTTATGTTTCATTCGAAAACCTCCGAGGTATGGTCATGCTGAAAGATATTTTACATACTTAGGACGAACTCCTTTTTTTATGCAAAAAAATGAACCGCATCGCAAGTTGTGTGATCATTATTTATGAGAGGAGGTAGAATTAAATGAAAAAATTACTATTTATTATTCTGCTTTTAGTTTTAATACTAACATCATTGCATGGGCAAGTAGCGGCAGAGGTAGCTCCAGAGAGTTCATTCTTTATCAAGTCAGCAACAAGCATAATTAACTCATGGGGAGATAGGCTGTCAGTCCATGGCCAGCTCCACACGTTTACTACCGTTGACAGGGTAACAGTGACATCATATTTGCAGTATTGGAATGGCTCACGCTGGGTTGACTATCTATCTTGGTCGAATACCCGAACGTCAGCAGACTATGTGAATGTTTATAGGGAAGTAATTCCCCCAAAGGGCTATTACTATAGAGTTCGGAGTGTTCATACAGCGGAATACATAGGTATTAGAGAAACAGTACACTCTTTTACAAACTTTATTTATTTTTAAATTTTTAGTAGGCTTAGAAACTTAGCACAAGGGAGGTGTTTATGTATGTAAAAGTAATTTGTAGAACATAGAAAAAAGGAGGCAGATAAATGAAAAATAAGTTGAGAGTGTTTGGTCTGGTGTTGGTTCTTCTATTGATGGCAACCATGGTGTTTGCGCAGGAGTATAATATAAAAAGCGTAACCACTGAAGTAACTTCAGAGATAAATGCAGAGCGGTTTGCAATTGCTAGAGAACTGTATGGACAGCACATTACTATTGGTGAGTTTTTAGAAAAGGTGTTCCCAGAAGCACTTGAATCAAGAAAAAGAAACCTCCCGCCTGATGTGTACGAAAAGTTAAATAGTGCGCCAATGGTTTGGGAGGCAGAAAACGACATTACACCAACAAGTGAAGTAATCGGGCATATCAGTTATATTTATAGCGGAAACCCGATAAACTTTAATTCAGGAAGCCGTGTTTGGCTACCTACTCCCTGGACAACAGTTCCTTACATGTCAGTTCTCTCTACATTAACCCGTGAAGGTTCATTCCAAGCAGCGAGCTTTAGAGAAGGGTTCTGGGTGTATGAAATTAGTGCAGCAGGAACAAGGCCAAACCCACCTAGTGGTAGATATACAGTTACAGGCAATCATCAATGGCAGAACCGTAATGGTGGCATTGGTGCTACCGTGACGACTGACTGGGTTGATCAGAGGTAAAATAGAAACATGGCTATCTTGTTGCTTGATAGCCATGTTTCTATTGTTATTATAATATAGTAGATCTCCTGAAAAATTAGGAATTGATTTAAGGGAGGATGTTTGTATGGATCAAAGAAAAGCAAAAATGAAAATATACGCAGGTGCGGTTCTTGGTCTAATTAACTTTGCCGGCACCCTTTATATTCTATTATCATCGTTCCAGGTTTTATCGCTCTCTCAAAAAATTGCTTTGAGCATTGCTTTGCCCGTTAGATTTACGGGGAGCTATAGTTACTTCTTTTTATTGCTGACGCTCCTTGGACCAATATTGTGCATCATTGGAGCAGCTCAATGGTCCCAAAGCAGATCGTTTTACTTTTTAGTTATGGGTGCAGCAATGATACTATTGGGGCCAATGCCACTTTCCATCGTAGCCTCATTGCTTATACTTGCTGTTGCTTTTCGGCATAGGTATCAAACGACGGCATGACTATCGCATTAATCTTGCTGAAACTATGGATCTGCCGCAGGGCAAAAAGCGTCTTGTGCTGGTAGGTAATCCCAACGTGGGCAAGTCTGTTTTTTTTAATGAACTGACAGGCCGGTATGTCGATGTCTCTAATTTCCCCGGCACGACGGTGGAAATTCATACGGCGCCATACGGCGACTACATCTTAATGGATATACCCGGGGTTTACGGTGTTTCCTCATTTAATGATGAAGAGCGTGTGGCCCGTGACATTATCCTGCATGCCGATATAGCGATTAATATTGTTGATGCGCTCCATTTGGAACGGGATTTGTTTTTAACCCAACAGTTAATCGACATGGGCATTGCTACTTTGGTCGCTTTGAATATGATGGATGAAGCCGTGCGGAGTGGGAAGACGATTAATGCGGCCAAGCTGAGCAAGCATTTGGGTGTACCTGTCATCCCTACGGTAGCAGTGAAGAAGGAAGGCTTTCAAGAGTTGAAGGCCGCTATAGCCAAGGCTTCTTTAGGGTATGCAGATTCGCGTATTCAGCCGGAGCTTGATAAGCTGACAGCGACAGGGATGGGCCGCGGGGATGCGCTGCTGATTCTTGAGGGAGATGAAGAAGTTGCGTTTTGCCATGGTCAGCAAGCCTTTCCGCTGCGAGAG
>JAGXTL010000090.1 GCA_018333635.1 Dethiobacter sp. | reverse complement strand
GGAAAAAACGATAGGGAATTGCATTCATTCTGCAATTCCCTATACATAGTTTTACTTGATATCGTTGGCTTTTCAGTTTTTTAATTTTCTTTTATGCGATTGCCCTGCGAGTTTTTATGAACGGAAGCAGAGCCATCCCGGAAAAGTCCGTTAACAACTATCACCGAAGGTTTAGATTTTACACCACCGTGCCGGCGGCGTCGGTCAGTGCCAGTAGGTCACGCCGCTGCGGATCATGGCGAGCAGCTGGTTGTTTGGCCCGTAGATATAGCGGGCGAGAAGGGTGCCGGAGGCGTTGGTTTCGTAGAGCACGCGGGTGCTGGTGCCGTCGTAGAAGAAACGGGTGGTGCCGGCGGAGGTGGTCATACTGACACGGCGGCCGTCGGCGTCGTAGCTGTAGGAGGCGATGACGGTGGCACCCTGGCGGACTTCAGTCTTTTAGGGAGTATCTTTGTGCGAATTTAACAAAGAAGTTAATTCTACTTTGTCGCGTTTGTGGAATACAATCTCAAACTCTTCTCCGTCTCCAGTATCATTAACAATTACTTTCGCGAACTTCATCAACTCATCAAGCGTGTTGAAACTATGTCTGGTATAAACATAGTTAGCATTGGAGATAAGGCAAAGAATATCATTTTTCTTGTGCTTGGGAAGAATTATGATTTGCATTCTATCTAAACATCCCCAATACTCAACTAAATCAATAATATCCTCCCCAAAATCTATCCATGCTACAATCGCTCCTGGCCTAACTAGAAAGTCACCCTTGGGGTCAAAAGCTTCGCATTCAACACTATTTGACAAACCTGCCCTAATTTTATCTATGGTTAGTTTATCTAGACTCCATAGAATACAAGCAACAATAACATCGTCAGTAATTATAGAATTAAATAACAACTTTAAAAGCGCTTTCAAATGACCACTGTTCTCATGTATTACAGCTTTTGCTGCATAGTTCGAATTGTCCCATAAATAGTACTCACTTTTCCTTAATATTATAGGGATAACAGTTTTAATGATCATGTTATTAATGGTTAATTACCTCCAAAATATTTTCTCAAATATAGTTCTCCAGTTGCCAGCATGAGTTAACCTTTGTAGTACTATGTGTATCCCTTTACCATGATGTGGCCAATGAACCATTATTTTATATCCCGCCGTTGTTGAGACTACCCCAACAGCTTTACCCCAGTTTATAAAAACGTGTACTAATGGTTTCAGCACAGGAGTTAACGCATTTCCAACTAACCCACCTATACCTGCACCAACTGCTGCAAATAGTGCTAATCGCCAACCTGTTAATCCCATGCTTTGACCTAATTTGTATGCTGTGTAACCAACTAATGTCGCACCTGCCACAGCCCAAACAAAATACCCGCTCGGATCCACAAACATAACCGGATTACTATGTGCATAGTTATACCAGTTCAGACTCGCCGGATTATCCTCAAACCCATGGAACGCATCCCTGGTTATAAACCGTCCGATCCCCGGCGCATAGTACCTGGCATTCAGGTAATACAGCCCGGTCTCCGCGTCCCACCTGTACCCTGCGTAGCGGTACGGGTTATTAACGCTGCCCGTGCTGCCGATATGGTTCCCGAAAGTATCGTATTCGTAGGTGGCCACCACTGCGCCGGCGGCATCAGTCAAGGCTACTACGTCCCCGTGGCCGTTTTAGTGGTAGTAGTAGGTCACGCCGCCGCGGATCATGGCGAGCAGCTGGTTGTTTGGCCCGTAGATATAGCGGGCGAGAAGGGTGCCGGAGGCGTTGGTCTCATAGAGCACCCTTGTGCTGGTACCGTCGTAAAAGAAACGGGTGGTGCCGGCGGAGGTGGTCATGGAGGTACGGCGGCCGTCGGCGTCGTAGCTGTAGGAGGCAATGACGGTGGCACCCTGGCGGACTTCGGTGAGGCGGTTGGCCGCATCGTAGCTGTAGGTGCGCACTCCGTCGCCTGTCATGTTGCCGTTTAGGTCGTAGGTGTAGGCGGTGCCGTTGACGGACGTGAGCTGGTTGGCTGTACCGTACTGGTAGTTGGTGGTTGTGGTGGTGCCGCCCTGGGTCATTTGCCGGGTGAGGCGGTTGCCGGTGGCATCGTAGGTGTAGTTGACGATGGTGCCGTCGCGGTATGTCTCACGGGTCAGGCGGTTGAGGTTGTCGTACTGGTAGCTGACGGTGCCGTTGTGGGCAACGACTTGTGTCCAGTTACCGTTGGCATCGTACTGGTAGTTGTATTCACCTAAGATGCTACCATTGGCGCCGAAGGTTTGCAAGCGGGTGAGCATTTTGGCGTCGTTGTACGTGTATTGGGTGTTGA
The DNA here is from genome assembly GCA_018333635.1 of Dethiobacter sp. Lineage (GTDB taxonomy): Bacteria > Bacillota > Dethiobacteria > Dethiobacterales > Dethiobacteraceae > GPS1B09. Next base: position 18,826 of record JAGXTL010000090.1, on the reverse strand, counting down.
CATTGTTTTGAGCACGGTTGCCGGCGATATTGCCGTTTTCATCGTAGATGACTTATATAAAAAGATTCAGTTGCAGTATTGGGCTACTCTACAACTGAATCCAATAATTAAGTTATGGGAAAAAACCTTAGCTGAGGTACTAGCCTTCGTCATCTAATACTTTTCCCCAAGATAAAAATGATATTTCAAGAGAGATATTACAAGTGTAAAATATTTTAAATATTTCTGGAGAGATTGTTAACTCTCCTTGTGCTAAATCAGAATGATATGAGCATCGAACCACTAGTTTGTATTTATCTCCCAATTCCTTAAAGTATTTTTCTTTACTGAGAAATATTTGATTTAGGGAGATAAGCTGCTCTGAAAGGGGCGAGTTTGAATTATCACTAATTTGATATAGCCATAAGTCATATTCACTATGCCCAAATTCATTATTTAATAGCTCTCCTTTCCGACGAATAATAAGAGGGCTTACTCCCAACTTATTGCTAATTTCATTAAAGTCCAGTTCTTCCCCCTTAATTATTAGCCATACCTTTGTTGAAACAAAATATTCATCGCTCATTTTGTCACCTTCCCCCTAAAAACTCCCTAGCTAACCGATCTAGTTCCGCCCACGATAAAGTTTGTCCTTTTTGCCCTTTCCATAATTCAATATAATCACCAAAAGCACGGCGTTCCCAATCACTCATACGATATTTGTTTGCGACATCAACAATTTGTTTAATATCTCTTTTTTTTGCTGCAAATAGTTGAAGATCCATTCTTGTTGCCTTAGTCAGCCCTGCTTTTATTAAAACTAAACTAGCAAGGCTTGACAAAAACGGAGCTGCGAACCATCCGACAACAGCCATGCCAGCAGCAAATCCAGCTATTGTAGCAGTTCGTTTCCATCCAGTTAATCGGTAGTGGTTACCAACTAAAACACCGAATAAAGCTCCAAGACCTGCTCCAACTACAGCACCAATAACATTTACAATGACATAACCGCTCGGATCGACAAACATAACCGGATTACTGTGCGCATAGTTATACCAGTTCAAACTGGCCGGGTCATCCTCAAACCCATGGAACGCATCCCGGGTAATAAACCGTCCGATCCCCGGCGCATAGTACCGCGCATTCAGGTAATACAGCCCGGTCTCTGCGTCCCACCTGTACCCGGCGTAGCGGTACGGGTTCACCACGCTGCCCGTGTTGCCGATATGGTTCCCGAACGCGTCGTACTCGTACGTGGCCACCACTGTGCCGGAGGCATCAGTCAGCGCCACCACGTCGCCGTGGCCGTTGTAGTGGTAGTAGTAGGTCACGCCGCCGCGGATCATGGCGAGCAGCTGGTTGTTTGGCCCGTAGATATAGCGGGCGAGAAGGGTGCCGGAGGCGTAGGGCTCATAGAGCACCCTTGTGCTGGTGCCGTCGTAGAAGAAACGGGTGGTGCCGGCGGAGGTGGTCATTGAGGTGCGGCGGCCGTCGGCGTCGTAGCTGTAGGAGGCGATGACGGTGGCACCCTGGCGGACTTCGGTGAGGCGGTTGGCCGCATCGTAGCTGTAGGTGCGCACTCCGTCGCTTGTCATGTTGCCGTTTAGGTCGTAGGTGTAGGCGGTGACGTTGACGGATGTGAGCTGGTTGGCAGCGCCATACTGGTAGTTGGTGGTTGTGGTGGTGCCGCCCTGGGTCATTTGCCTGGTGATGCGGTTGCCGTTGGCATCGTAGGTGTAGTTGACGATGGTGCCGTCGCGGTATGTCTCACGGGTCAGGCGGTTGAGGTTGTCGTACTGGTAGCTGACGGTGCCGTTGTGGGCAGCGACTTGTGTCCAGTTACCGTTGGCGTCGTACTGGTAGTTGTATTCACCTAAGATGCTACCATTAGCGCCGAAGGTTTGCAAGCGGGTGAGCATTTTGGCATCGTTGTACGTGAATTTTGTATTGACATTGTTTTGTGCGCGGTTGCCGGCGATATTGCCGTTTTCATCGTAGACGAAGCGTGCGCTGCCGCTGCCAAACGTTGCTCGTGTCAGTTGATAGAGGCGGTCGTACATGTAATCGGTTGTATGGGGTGTCCCGGCTACGGTGGCGGTGATGCGGGTCACGCTGCCTGCGGCATCGTAGAGGTAGTCTGTGCGGTTGTTGTTGAACTCGGTGACACGCCGGAGGTTGTTATCCGCATAGTAGAGGTAGGATGTGTTTTCACTTTGGGCAATATCGGTCATAACGGTACGGTTGCCGAGGTTGTCGTACTGGAAGGAGTAGCGCGGGGTGTCGTTCATGAGAATGGTTGTGGGGCGGTTCAGGTGGTTATAGCGGTAGCCCATCCGGTTGCCGTTGGGGTAGAGGATTTGGTTGAGCAGGCCGGACGTGCCGTAGGTGAAGCTGATGGTCCTGTTTAAGGGGTCTGTGATGGCGCTGACCTGATTCGCCCGGTTGTACTCGTAGGCGGTGGTGTTGTTCCTGGCGTCGGTGACGCTGGTGCGGTTGCCGTTGGCGTCGTAGCCGTAGGTGGTCACCCTGTTGTCGGCATCGGTGACGGATGTGAGCCAGTTCATGTTGTTGTAGGAGAAGTTCGTGATGAAGCCTTTTGGATCGGTGATCCGGGTACGGTTGCCGACGGCGTCATAGACGAATGTGGTAGTGTTGCCGAGGGGGTCTTTGTAGCTTGTCAGGTAGTTATGGCCTGCGTCGTAACTGTAGGAACTGATGTTGTTGCCGTATTCGAGGCGGATATCGTCAAACCAGGCGTTGCCGCGCTGGTTAAAGAAGTAGAGGTATATTTCCACGGCGTTGAAGGCCTTGGCGGGTTTGAATTCCGCCACAAGATGCTGCCAGTCAGTTTGGGGCTGTGTGCTGAAGTTGTTTGCGCTGCTCCAGTCTGTTGTGCTGTCGTTGTAAAAGATGCGCATTTGCAGGTTGTACCAGCCGCCGGAGGGGTTGGGGTTATCGGCGAAGGACCAGCCGGAGAGGGTCAATTTTGTGTTGGCATCGCCGGTGATGTTGACCCGCTGCATAAGGGATTTATTTACGTTGGTGTCGCCCACGATGCGGAAAGAACGGTTACCCGCATGTTTTCTTGCGGTGTCGATACGGTCGTTGGTTGTCAGGTTTGTGCCTGTCCACTGGTTGGGAAGTTCGTTGCCATGTTCCATACCGGAATTTTCTATCAGGTTGTAGGCAGTCAGGATGGGGCCGCGTTCAAACTGCAGGTCATCGAAATAGGCTGTACCTGTGGATGTGGTGACGCTAATAGTGGCTCGCAGGTGGGTGGTACCCTGTGGGATGTCTGCAGGAGACACGGCTACATGCAGCCGTGTCCAACCCATGGTACCGCCAACTCGGGTTGCCGGGAATATTTGTAGAACGCTGTCGCTAGCGTTTAAAGCGTCAATTTGAATGGTGGCAGCGTTAGTCGACAGGTTTGCCGTTCTCACATAGCCGCTTAGTACGAAAGTATCGGCAGGTGTGTAAGCTACATTTACATCGCTGTGAAATACCACATTGGACGTTACATTGGTAAAACTGATGGAGCGGTTGCCGCTTCTTCTGATGGTATCCCAAAGAGCTGTTGCGGAGCCGGCCGCATAGGTCCAGCCTTCAAGCACACCGCTGGCGAAACGCTCTAAACTGGGGTTAATCAGTAGATTTTCCGAGGAAGAGATGAGTCCGGTATCGTAGTCAATATTGCCGTTACTAAAATAGCGGGTTGCTTTTGCTTGTGTGTAGGCGTCTAAAGACTCGATGTTGTTGCTGTTGTTGTCGTAATGATTATTGCTGACATTGTTGTTAGGGTCTATTGTTTCAACGAGATTATTTTTGTTGTCATATGAGTGGGTGTGGGTCTGATTAAGCGGGTCGGAGATACTTAGGAGATTTCCTTTATCTTTTTCATACTGTAAGTCATAGGAACCGGTTTTCAGGCCGGCGTTATTCAATGGTGCGGCGAGTGGCAGTATTGTAAAAAATTGCGGAGGCATTGGCGAAGCCGGTCATAGCCCCCTCTTCAAACTGGATCGCGTCAAACCAGGATGTGCCGTTTCCGCCGCTGGATGCGGCTGCCCGGATGCGGACGTAAGCGGTATCGGCGGGGAGAGTATTTGCTGCCAGAGTACTGCTTATCCGTTGCCAGGGTTGGGTGTTGGATAGGGTCATGCGAGCGAACTCGCCTAAGTTTGTATTGGTTGCACTGTAGGCAAAGAGGGAAAGTACGGTATTATGGGAGCCGGAAACAAGGTTGGCCCGGACATGGCCGCTCAATGTATAGGTGCGGGCACGGTTGACCGTGATGGGGTCGGAGAGGTAGGCAGACCAGAACTGCGGGTTAGCGGTGGAGGCATTGATTCGAAAGCTGCGCCGGCCTACAGGCGGGTTACCGGCGGTGTCAAGAGAAGCGGTTCCGCCGGCCCCGGAATCGAGAGTCCACTGGTCGGGGAGGCCGTTTTGGTCTGCGTCTGCTTCAAAACTGGGGTTCATCAGCATATTGACAAAGTTGACGCTTTTCACCCGGTTGTCGTTGGTGTAGTGGTAGTAATATCTCGTACCGCGGGCGTCGGTGGCACGGATTAAGTTGCGGGCCGAATCATATTCGTAGGTCGTTTGGTGGCCGCCTTGGTTTGTGACACTGGTGAGGTTGCCATTAGCATCGTACCCGTAAGTCACTGTGCGGCCCGCATGGTCGGTAATCCGCCATAGGCGGTTGCTTGCATTATAGGCAAAGCTTGTGGAACGGCCTGAGGCATCTATTATACCGGAGAGCCGGCCCGATGTGTAGTTGAATGTGGTTGTATTGTTGTTTGTGTCTACGATACTGGTCATCTGCCCGGATGTGTTAAAGTGAATCGTAGTGCCGTCCATCTGGGTTACGGTATAGGTATTGTCGGCATTTTTGACAAGATTCAGGAATACTCCGGGAGGAGCGGTATAGCTGCCGTTGGCACTACGCCCAAAGTAATGTTCAGTACCGTCTTCATCGATGAAGGTTATGGGGCCGTACCCGGAGTCGCGGAGGCGGGCATAAACATTGGCGGACCAGCCGAAGCCAAGGAATCCATCCACCAGAGAACGGCTGTTATAGGTGCGGGAGAATGTGACAGGGATACCCCGCCCCGGGATATGAACGTCTGTATTTTGCAGGACTAGGTTGCCGTTATAGCCGTTAACGCCGCTTTGCGTAAAACCCCAGAAACTTTCTACGCCAATAGGGTCAACGGTATAGGTGATAGACAGTCTCGGGTATTGAGCCTGATTGCTGGCGTTTGCGGAGGTAAACCAGCGAAATGCGTCGGTCTCAGTCCGATGGCGAATCATCATGCCATTATTTTGAAGGGTGTTATTATACCAGGCGCGCACAAGGTTTGTTACATTCAAGTTCCAGAATGCATTTTGAACGCTACTGGTAACAGAAGATTCTGCTGTAGTCAGCGTGGTTGGTTGACTATGCCATGTTGTTGCATAAGCATCCCAGAATGAAGTAACACGGTGAAGGTCAAGGGTATGGGAGGTGGCATTTGCGGCAGTCTGATACATGCTAAAGGTTGCAGACTGGATGTTTGCACTGCTGGCTAGGCCGGGAAGTTCAAACTGCACATAAGTGCGTGTACGTCCGTAAGTACTGTGAGTACCGGACAGCAGGAACGTGTTTTCCGTAAATGTGGAATTAGGGAGGGCGCTGGAAACAAAGGTATCCTTATGCATCTCAAATTTAGGTTCACCTGAAATAATGGTGGGATCTATCATTACAGGATAAGCTGCGCTTTGCAGCCACTCTTGGTCTGCTATTACGTCAAGAAAAGTAGCGCCGTCTTCTGTTGTAACTGAGAGTTGGACTGCATCAGAGATATTATCATTGGCATCAATCATAAACGGCTTGGCAAAATAAGCTACAGTTTCGCCCTTCGGGTTGACTAAAAGCAGAAGCCCGCTTGTATGGTCTTCTTTTATTGCCATGTTTGAAAGCTTTACATCAAATGTGAAGATATTTTGGCTTATAAAACATACAATCTCTCCTTTTGAAATGAACTCGAGCAAGGAGATTGTACTGGAGAAGGTAAATATCTGTATACAGGCAACTGTTAGAAATGCAGTAAGTTTTTTCAACTACATCTTCTGAATTTATTAAGGAAGTTAATTTATTTTTTTACTAATAGTAGTCTATTGAACCAGAAATTAACGTTAGAATATTTGAGTAAATCAAGCTTTTAATTCTTACATTATGATACGTTATAAAAATGCTTGTATTCCTGCTATGTAAGTGCGGTGTCATCTGAAAAAACTAATATAATACTTCTCAAAATGGAAGGTTGTCAAGATTTCATTAATTATTATAAGGCCGCAAACCCATTTATTCATGGGAGTTACGGCCTCTTTTTTACCATTTTTGCTGTCAAGGGGATAATTTCACCTTGCGGGGAGATGTTTTAGCGGATTTTGATGCGCACCGTTAAAAATCATTTCCAGATGCAGGTGAGGGCCGGTGGCATTACCGGTACGTCCTACCGCAGCAATTTTCTGCCCTGTTTCAACTTCTTGTCCGGCAACGACAAAAATGCGGGAGGAATGACCATAGATAGACACCCAGCCATCTTCGTGTTCAATGCGCACCATCTTGCCAAAGCCCGGCCACCAGCCGGCATCGGTTACCATACCGTCGGCAATAGCTAAAATAGGGGTGCCGACTACGGCGGCGATGTCAATGCCGTAATGAAAACCGCCCCACCGCGGACCGAACCCGGAGGAAATCTGTCCTCTGGTGGGCCAGAGAAACGCTGTCCTGGCATCTGTTCGTGACGCCAGCAGAGTGCCTCTGCGTTGCGACAAAGCCGGCGTGGCTGCTGCAACTCCCGGAATAACCAATCTTTGCCCGGGCATCATGCGGCGCGGGTCAGTTATATTGTTGGCACGTAAAATGCTCTCCATCCCGACTCGATAGCGGCGGGAAAGATCCCAAACCGTCTCTCCCCGCCGCAGTGTATGAGTCACTTTTGTCAAGGCAGTTTGCTCGGCAGGACTTTCCATAAGCAAATTCAAGACTTGCCGTTCCCGGATAAAGTGAGGATTAGTCAGATTGTTAATTATCATCAGGTGTTCCACGCTTGTACCATATTTGTGCGCAATGAAGCCAAGCGTTTCGCCGCGGCGCACTTGGTGCCGCAACACGGCTGCTTCTCTCCTGCGCTGCCTCTGTGTCTGCAGACTGTTTAATTGTTGGATGTATACCGGACGAAAGCTTGACCCGGATGGCGTTTCCGTTAATGCGTCAGCAAGAATTTGTCCCAGATTGGCGCATACTGTCTGTGGCAGCAAGAACAAGAAAAAAACGGTTAAAATAGGGACCATGTTTATTTTCATAATCTCACCTCTGTACGCAAAAGCGTTGTGTTTCCACAACGCTTAAAAGCAGATACCCTAAGTTATACCCTTCCTGCTTAAATTTATACCTCCGCCACTAAGTCTTCCTATTAAGCAGCGCTCTTATCTGACCCGTGGATTCTGTTTACATCCTGCCTTCCGTGCCACAAAGCGGGGCTTTCTGTCTAAAATGTGGGTGGCGTAGATATTGCGAATAGTTCCGGTCAGACCACGCATCACCAGAGAATGGGTCTCCGCAGTCCGCCCGCGGTAACGCACACCCTGCAGCATATCGCCGTCTGTAATACCTGTGGCGGCAAAAAAAATGTCCTCCCCTAATACCAAATCATCAAGCAGTAACAGTTTGGACGGATTCAAAATCATCTTGCTCACCCGTGCTGTTTCATCTTCTCCCTCCGGTTTTAGGCGCGCCTGCATCTCGCCTCCCAGACATTTTAACGCAACAGCAGCAATTACGCCTTCGGGCGCTCCGCCGGTGCCAAATAAAATATCAACTCCGGTATTGTCAATAGCGGTAGCAATAGCGGCCGAGACGTCCCCGTCGCTGATTAATTTAACACGGGCGCCGGCAGCACGGATTTCTTTAATGATTTGCGCATGGCGTGGCCGATCGAGAATTATGGCAGTTAAATCCTGTACTTCTCTTTCCAAGGCATGAGCCACGGCCTGTAAATTTTCCAGAACGGAAGCATCCAAGTTAATGCAGCCTTTGGCCCGCGGCCCCACCGCAATTTTCTCCATATAAACATCCGGAGCGTGCAGAAGGCAGCCTCTTGGTGCCACCGCCACAACAGAGAGGGCATTAGGCAAGCCTTTGGCTACCAGATTAGTTCCCTCGAGCGGATCTACAGCTACATCCACGTTAGGCTCAGTGCCGGTGCCAACTTTTTCGCCGATATAAAGCATGGGAGCTTCATCCATTTCTCCCTCGCCAATTACCACGATGCCGTCAATATCCACAGTATCAAAAACATTTCGCATAGCATCTACGGCAGCTTGATCCGCCGCCTCTTTATCGCCGCGGCCCATTAAACGCCCGGCTGCAAGCGCGGCGGCTTCTGTTATGCGCACAAACTCCAGCGCCAACTCTCTCTCCAAGTGTCTCCCCCCACAAGATATGGCATGTTTAAGAAAACGTACTATTTATTATTTTGATTTGCGCCCGACCAATCAGCTAAAAAACGCTCGATGCCCAAATCTGTCAGAGGATGCTTGAACATCTGGTTAAGCACACTAAAAGGAAGCGTGGCAATATGAGCCCCGGCCCGCGCCACATCCACCACATGCAGCGGATGGCGGATGCTGGCGGCGATTACTTCGCTTTTCAAAGAATACTGTCGGAAAATACCGCAAATTTCTGCTACCAAACCGACGCCGCTATAACCTAAATCATCCAGTCTGCCTAAAAATGGACTGAGATATACAGCGCCTGCTTTAGCAGCCAGAAGTGCCTGGTTAAAAGAGAAAACTAACGTCACATTACAGCGAATCCCCTTTTCCCTCAGCGCGACCACAGCCTGCAGACCGTTTGGCGTCATTGGCACTTTAATAACCACCTGAGGAGCAATCGCCGCCAGTTCCTCAGCCTCACGCACCATTTCCGCGGCACCTGTAGCAATCACTTCCGCAGAAACAGGCCCTGACACTAGGCGGCAGATTTCTGCAAGTAACTTCTTAAAGTCTTTGCCTTCTTTTGCTACCAGCGTCGGATTTGTGGTAACTCCGTCAATAACACCCCATGCCACCGCCTGTTCAATTTCCCGCAAATTTGCCGTATCCAGAAACAATTTCACTGAAAGATCACTCCCCCGCCTTGCCGGAGCAACCAAATAAACGCATTTTTTCCCTGACAATCTTCTTCATTTCTTCCTTGGCCGGACCCAGGATTTTACGCGGGTCATATTCTTCCGGCTTGTTCTGCGCCACCTGCCGCACACCGCGGGCAAAAGCCTGACGCAACTCCGTATCGATATTAATTTTACAGACACCAAGCGCAATCGCTTTGCGAATGCTCTCCGCCGGCACACCGGAAGCTCCGTGCAAAACAAGCGGCACCTCTACCCGTCTGTTTATGTCCTCCAGTCTGGCAAAATCCAATTGCGGCTCCCCTTTATAAGGTCCATGGGCCGTGCCGATAGCCACAGCCAAAGCATCTACCCTAGATTCGCTGACAAAGCGCTCTGCCTCAGCCGGGTCGGTAAACAGCGCATCCCGTTCATCGACCGAAATGTCATCCTCAGTGCCGCCAATTTTGCCTAGCTCGCCTTCAACCGAGGCTCCCATGGCATGAGCCACATCAGCCACCTGACGTGTGGCAGCTATATTTTCAGCCAAAGAATATTTTGAACCGTCAAACATCACCGAGGTAAAACCATGCTTCAGGCAGAGCATGGTTTGAGCAAAGCTGGTGCCGTGGTCCAAATGCAGCACAACGGGAATAGAGGAACTCTCTACCGCTGCCCGAACCATAGCGGCTATATACTGAATCCCGGCATATTTCAAGGCACCTTGGCTGGCCTGTAGGATGACCGGTGATTTTTCTTCCTCTGCCGTCTCCACAATCGCTTGGATAATTTCCATATTGTTAGTATTAAAGGCACCTACCGCGTAGGCGCCTCGTTCTGCAGCCGCCAATACTTCCTGCAGTGTCGCAAAAGGCATTCTCGCTCATCCTCTCCCCTTATCTTCTGTCTGTTAAGCACTCACTGCCTGAAGCTTGACAGCAATCAAAGCTTTAATTTCTTCGATATCAAAAGGTTTGGAAATGTAGCCTGCCGCCCCGCGGCGACTGGCTTCCTTTAAGCCTTCCACTTCTTCGTAAGCAGTCATAATCAAAACAACGGTTTGCGGGCGAACTTTTTTTAAAAGCGTCAGAGTTTCCAGCCCATCCATTCCGGACATCTTCATATCCAGCAGGATTAAATCAACAGTATGCTCCTTCATAAGTTCCAGGGCTTCTTTGCCGCTGGAAGCAGTTACTACCTGGTACCCGACTCCCTGCAGCACTTCACTCAGCAATTTACGGATTCCCCACCGGTCGTCTACCACCATAATTTTTCTATGCAACTAAGTCCCCTCCCCGTACTATCTGTATAAATATTCCGGAGACACTTATTCTCTATGGGGAGGCGATTTCCTCTTTTCGCAGCCTTTTTTTCCAGCAAACGTCTTGCCGGTTAACGGACTCTTCTCATCCAGTGGCGGAATTTGCCAAACATTGAGGAAACCCAACCGATCATACGCCTTGAACGCGATTTACGCATGCGAAACAACATGGACACACCCTCCTTTCGGATAAAAAAACGGCTTTAGCTGTAAAAAGCACAAAGCATCTTTTTTTATAATTTCTCCTTGCCCAAGAAGCATTATGCACAACTTCTGCTTAACAAAAAAAGCTTGAGATAATTTCCTATGCATTCCAAAACAGTCAAAAAGAGGGCCGACGGCCCTCTTTTTGACTGTTTTAGAGTTTACTCGGCTATTACTGCGTCAACCGGACACACTTCCGCACAGGCACCACAGTCGGTACATGTTTTAGCGTCAATTACATACTTATCGTCGCCCTCGGAAATAGCGTCCACCGGACACTCTGGTTCGCAGGAACCGCAGGAAATACATTCGTCGTTGATCACATGTGTCATAATTTAGACCTTCCTTTCTTCAACAAAAGTTATACAATTAGTTTTTATCACATCAGCTGCAAAATTACAACAGCTTACACGCAACTATCTTTTTTCTTTCTGTGACACCCATCTTTTCCCGCCGGACAAGAATTATCCCTCTTGGCAATCACGGCTGCGGCAGCAAATAAGGCTTGCGCCAATAAAGTCACGAAAGAGCGGATGAGCCCTGTTTGGCCGAGACTTAAACTCAGGATGAAATTGACTTGCCACAAACCAAGGGTGCTCGCTAATTTCCACTACTTCCACCAGGCGGTCGTCGGGAGATGTCCCCGCTATTACCAAGCCCTGTTTTACAAAGCGCTCCCGGAATACATTGTTTACTTCGTAGCGGTGACGATGGCGTTCATAAATTATTTCATCTTTGTACGCCGCATACGTAAAGGTGTTTTCTTCCACTTTGCATGGGTAAAGACCAAGGCGCATGGTGCCGCCCAGCTCCTCAATATCGCCCTGTTCCGGCAATAGATCTATTACCGGGTGGGTAGTGTCAGGATTAAATTCAGTAGAATGAGCATCATGCCACCCGCAGACATTGCGGGCGTATTCAATAACCGCACAGTGAACCCCTAAACAAATTCCAAAAAAAGGAATCTTGTTTTCCCGGGCATAACGCACCGCGGCAATCTTACCTTCAATCCCTCTGTCTCCGAAGCCACCGGGGACTAAAATTCCGTCTAATCCGGCAAGCAGCGCTTCCGTACCTTGCTTTTCCACATCCTCCGCCTGAATCCAGCGGATATCAACAGAGCAGTCGTTTTCGAAGCCGCCGTGTGCCAGTGCCTCCGCCACACTAAGATATGCATCCCGCAGAGCCACATATTTTCCCACCAACCCGATAGTCACTTTGCTGCCAAGCGTTTTGCTCCGTTCGACTAAAGCGCACCACTCACTAAGATCACAACTTATTTTAGACAGCCCCAGTTTCTTCATCACAATTTCATCAAGGCCTTCGGCATGCATTCTCAGGGGAACCTCATAGATAGATGCTGCGTCTGAATTTTCAATGACGGCCTTAGGGTCAATGTCACAAAACAGGGCAATTTTGTCTTTAATATCTCTGGAAAGAGCGTGTTCGGTACGGCAAACAATCACATCAGGCTGAATCCCGATTGAACGCAATTCTTTCACCGAATGCTGGGTAGGCTTAGTTTTCAGTTCTCCCGACCTAGACAGATAGGGAATCAACGTGACATGAATATACATTACATTCTCACGGCCGATATCGCCTTTCATCTGACGAATGGCTTCCAAAAAAGGTAAACTCTCGATATCTCCCACGGTGCCGCCGATTTCTGTAATCACCACATCCACTTCGCTCTGTTGGGCGGCCCGCTTAACCCGGCTCTTAATCTCATTAGTAATATGGGGGATGACTTGGATTGTCCCTCCCAAAAAATCCCCTTTCCTTTCTTTGCTGATAACAGACCAATAAATCTTCCCGGTGGTAACATTCGAACTTTTAGTCAGATTAATATCAATGAAACGTTCGTAATGTCCCAAGTCGAGGTCGGTTTCAGCCCCGTCGTCTGTTACAAACACTTCTCCATGCTGGTAAGGACTCATCGTGCCAGGGTCGAAGTTAATATATGGGTCAAATTTCTGAATTGTCACCTTAAGACCTCTGCACTTTAAGAGGCAGCCGAGGGACGCCGCCGTGATCCCCTTACCCAAAGAGGAAACTACTCCACCCGTAACAAAAATATATTTAGTGCCCATTGCACCCTTCCCCTTTCAACCTCTCGCTTCTTTGGTATTCATCTTGCTTGACCAGACTTACCTAGTGCTAAGTCTTCTTCAAGCAACTGCCAGGATAATTTCCCGAATAACTTTAGCTGCCAGCATGGCCGTGATTCCGGCTGAGTCATAGACCGGGGTTACTTCCACTAAGTCCATCCCCACCACAGGCAGGTGGCGCAGCAGCGCCAGCGCCTCCAGCAACTCCACTGAACTAATCCCCCCGGGTTCAGGTGTGCCCGTACCCGGCGCAAACGCAGGATCAACCACATCAATATCCAGAGAAAGGTAGATAGGTCGGTTGACTAGGAGAGACATAGCCTCCTTGAGCGGGGCAAATACATGAAAAGGGTAATAATGGGTATGCTCTTTGGCAAAGGTTTCCTCCTCGCGGGTGGCAGAACGAATGCCAAACTGGAACAGCTCCGCCCCCAGCTCCGTATAAACATGATACATCACCGAGGCGTGGGAATAAGGCTCTCCCAGATAATCAGTGCGCAAATCGGCGTGAGCATCGAAATGAAGCACAGCAAGTTTTGGGTAGTGCTTAACAGCAGCCCGCAGAGCACCCAAACTAACCAAGTGCTCTCCGCCCAGAAGAAGCGGAAATTTTTTAGCTGCGAAAATGGACTCTGTCGCGTCCTCAATCATTGCCAAAGAGCGCGTTGCGTTCCCGAGCGGCAAAGCTAAATCCCCCGCATCATAAAAACAAGCATCCCGTAAGTCCTTACCGGAATAAATGCTATATTCCTCCAAGCCGGGAGAAGCCGCTCGAATTGCTTGCGGGCCGCTGCGCGAGCCGGGGCGATGAGAAGCTGTGTAGTCCATGGGTGCCCCCAAAATCACTGCCCGGCTGGCTTGATAGTCGGTGCCGGCTGCCAGGTATAAACTGCCGCTGTCAGCTTTTTCAAGCATTTTGCTCATTTGCCCTGCTCTCCCACCAGCTCCTTAACAAAATTGGGCAAACAGAATGCGCCCCGATGGACGGCAAAGTTGTAATATTTGGTATTCACCGGCTTTTGACGGCAATTTTCAGGTTCATAACATTTTGAACCAACTGTAAAACTCCATAATCCGCTTGGATAAGTAGGGATGCTTGCCAAGTAAAGCTTAGTCAGCGGAAAAACGCGACTAATGCGGGCATAAGAGCTCTCAATCAAATCACGATTAAAAAAGGGCGACTCGGTTTGCGCCACCAAGATACCATCCTTTTTCAGCGCTTTAAAAATATCGGCATAAAACTCCTCCGCAAACAAACCGATAGCCGGGCCTACAGGTTCGGTAGAGTCAACCAAAATTACATCATATTTGCCAAGAGACTGTTTGACGTGCGCAATGCCGTCAGCCACCAATACATTAACACGAGGATCTGACAAAGCGCAAGAAATCTCCGGCAGAAATTTTTTTGACACTTCTATTACCGCTTCGTCAATTTCCACCAGTTCAGCCGACTCTACTGCGTCATATTTAAGCACTTCACGAATAGCTCCGCCATCACCGCCGCCTATAACCAGCACATTTTTCGGACTGGGATGAGCCTGCATAGCGATATGGGCAATCATTTCATGATAGACAAACTCATCTTTTTCGGTAGTCATCACCATACCGTCAAGTACCAGCATTTTGCCAAACTGTGCGGTATCAAGCACAGCCACCTGCTGAAACTGTGATTTAAAGTTGCATAATGTCTCTTGCACCAAACAGGTAATGCCTAAATTGGCGGTCTGTTTTTCCGTGTACCAAAGTTCCATCTTGTTTTTATCCCTTCTTTTTCCTAAATTATTAATACCAAAGCGCCACAGCGGCAAATGCACAACCGATAGAACTCACGGTATGTTCAACAGCGCGGATTTCCGTTTTTACTAAAGGAATACCGCGATTCTCAAAAGCATCTTTTAACATCCCCGCAATCTTATCCTCCGCCTCCTGCTTGCTGCACATTCCGGAGAACTCCATAATGACGCCAAACGTATCGGCGGAAAAACCAACGCCCACAGCAGCGGCAATCTTCGTTCCCGGCTGATCACAGACTATAGACCCGTAAGCGGTAGGCACGAGAGAACCTGGGGGCAATTCCAGAGCCTGATCCTGTTTAGCCGAAGGCGGCAGAATACTGCTGATTCGCACTAGATTAACGTTGCCGATACCTGCGGCCAGCAGGGCATTATCAAACGCTGTCAGCTTATGGGAACCTTCCGCGGCCGCAGCCACAATTTTAAACTTCTTTGGTGTGGGTAACATAGGATAGACCTCCTTCTGTCTTTACATGTTTATATTTTATCCTGTGAGAGCCTGCCAATTCCCGGCACGCTCCAAACATATCGAAAGAATTATACCACATATTCCTTGCTGTGCAAACAATTCCTAAGAGCTCAGACGAGATAATCATGCTATAATTTTTAGTGGAGAAAATTTTTTACAAAGACTCCCGCAAAGGAGGTGAAGCAAATGCTGCGGGTTGCCCGGATTTCGCTGACGATCTTTTTAATTGTCTTTTTTCTGAGTTTGGGCGCAATCGGCTTTCTGGCAATCTCTCTTGCCGGATTGGGTGAGCTTCCTCAGATCGAGACGCCTCTGACAAGCACCTTCTACGACAGAAATAATGCCGTAATTACCACCCGCTTTGAGGAAAACCGCTTTGCCGTGCCGCTTGATGAAGTTCCGCTGCAACTGCAACAAGCCTTTATAGCAGTTGAGGATCAGCGCTTCTATAGCCATCCAGGCATTGACCTGCAGGGTTTGCTCCGCGCCGTCTTCCGTAATATCAGAGAACGCAGGCTTGCGGAAGGAGGCAGCACCATTACCCAACAACTGGCTCGCAATTTATTTTTGAGCCCGGAAAAAACATTCACCCGCAAAGCGGAAGAAATGTTCTTAACTATTCAACTGGAGCGCCGCTTCACTAAGCAAGAAATCTTAGAAAAATATCTCAATACAATCTATTTTGGCCATGCCGCCTACGGGGTGGAAGCAGCCTCGCGCACCTATTTTGCGAAATCGGTGCAACAACTTTCTCTGGCCGAAGCAGCAGTTTTGGCAGGCATTCCGCGCGGTCCGGCCCTTTATTCTCCGCATTTGGATTTTGCCGCAGCCAAGCGACGCCAAGATACGGTACTGACCCGGATGGTCGAGGAAGGATATATCTCCGAAACGGAGCGTCAGGCCGCTCTAAGGGAGGAACTGGTTCTCCGCAACAGAGACGCTGATCGGACGCAGCGACAACTTGGCGCACATTTTATTAGTTATATAATAGAGCAAGAGCTGGCGGCAATTTTCCCGGAAGATCCGCAAATTGTCTACCGCGGTGGACTGCATATTTATACCACCCTTGACAGGCAAATGCAGAAAGCGGCGGAAAGCGCCGTAGCCCGCTTTGTGCCGGAGACTACCCGCGGCACAAACGGAGAACTGCTCCCCCTGCAAGCGGCGCTCGTTGCCATCGATCCGGAAGAAGGCTCTGTGCGTGCCCTGGTAGGCAGTCGCGACTTCCGCGGCAGTCAGTTTAACCGCGCCGTAGCCCCACCTGGGCGAGCTTCAGGCTCTGCCTTTAAAGTTTTTACCTATGCCGCGGCACTGGAAGCCGGGGAAACGGCAGCCACAGTCCGGGTGAGCGAGCCGGTTTCCTATGAATTGCCTAATCAGGATGAGCCATATGAACCGCTGGAGTATAGCGGCCGTTTTTACGGAGCACTGCGCATGCGCGATGCCATTGCCCGCTCGAGTAACGTGGTAGCTGTAAAAACCCATTTGGAAATAGGACCGGAAAAAACGGTGGAAATGGCCGCACGCCTGGGCATCACCAGCGCTTTAAGCCCTATTGCCTCTTTACCTCTCGGACCCATTTCTGTCTCTCCCTTACAAATGGCCGCAGCCTATGCACCGTTTGCCAACTCAGGAGTGCGAGTAGAACCACGTTTTATCAGAAAAATCACTGATCCCCATGGTCGCATCCTCTATCAGAGCGAGTTAGAGCGTGAGCCTGTATTAGAGCCAAAAATAGCCTACCTGATGACCGATATGCTAAAAAGTGTGCTCCACTCTCCTATCGGCACCGGACGATCCCTAGGCCCGATCGTCAATAGGACGGCCGCTGCCAAAACCGGCACCTCTCAAGGGAACCGGGATGCCTATATTGTAGGCTATACGCCCGATCTGGTGACAGCCGTATGGGTCGGCAACGATGAAAACAAGTCTCTGCCCGGACAAACCGGCAGCAGTCTGGCAGGCCCTGTTTGGGCCAACTTTATGCGGGAAGCCCATAAAGAGTTGCCGTCTAGGGAGTTTAGCCGTCCCGATGGGTTAGTTACGGTGCAGCTTTGTCCATATAGCAGCCTGCTCCATAACCCCCGCTGCGAACTCACCCCTATTAACGAATTGTTTATTGCCGGCACGGAACCGCAAGAACAGTGCACCTGGCCGGATTGTCCGCACTGCCCCCCGGAACAGCAGTGGAACTGGGACGGTGGCTGGTGGTTCAGAAATCCTTTCCGACGACAATAACGCAGTCTTGCCACCTCGTATAGCATTGCGCAATGAAGAGCTGTAACTTGGGCTTTTCGGGCACTCGGTGCTTGACATCTTGGTGCGTCGTTTCACCCTTTTTCACAGCTTAAAGCACCAAATAAACACCAAAATCAAAGCCGCCGCACCCGGTACTGTACTATTCCGGGGCGGCGGCTTTAGGTTGTGATGCAATTCATTCCGCTCAATTGCCCGAAAATTTAGCTATGACGTGTTAAAACAGTTTTCTATATCGCCCCTTGCCCAAAAACTCGATAAAACCTTTATCTCTAATGAACTGCAGTTGTTGACGGATTTTCGCTTCTACATTTTTATTATGAATATGCTTCTTCTGCAATTTTTCAGTAAATTCATATACATCCTTTAAGCAAAACTCTCTTTTATCTATAGATTCAACGCAATTAAGAACATCTAGGAGCCAGCCCCTGTTGTCAATGCTATCAATTTTAAGTTTCTTAATTCGATTATAGGACGAAATTACATCTTGCCGATTTTGGATAAGTTGTTTTATAATGACGGAAATTTTGCACTGTTCTGGAATACCACATAGAAGAATATTACACCCTACCCAGCCTGCACGTTTAGCTGTCAAAGCAAGTTGCTTTCTTTTCTCTATAATATCCGGAACAAAGAAGAATTTGGGAATCAGCGTTAGATCTGTAATGTCGTATTTTTCGGAGTATTGCAACAAGAACAAATCAGGGTTAGAGGCACTTGTTATTCTCTCAATCATGGTCGAATACGCACCATCAACTATCTTTGCTCCTAGGCTACCATTCTTGCTTTTAAGCTCAAATATTTGGTCACAGTTATTACACTGAAAGTCTGCAACGGGCTTATTATTATCTGCCCTCTGAATCTTAGGATTTCCGCAGTTTGGACAATACATATTCTTTTCGAACCATTTTTCACTTATGACACGTATTTTCTGCGAATTACTTTTATATAATAGTACAGTTGATTCATCAAGATGTAAGTCCATTATATTTCCTCCCAGTCGGAAAGGAGATTGTTTTTTTTATCAACCACTTGCATTTTTTTGTCTGTTAGAAAGCCTGGCTCCAAAACGAATTTACCGCTTTTATATTTATCAATAGCTATTCTTTTTGCACTTTCAATGTTATCAGTAATGACTTCAAAAGTATCGGATACGGTTTCTTCAATAGTAATGTAAAACTTCCTTTGCTCGCCTAATGTGTTGTCGTTCTCGTCTGTATTCTTTGGATCTGAGTTGCTGGCAACGACACAAGCTCCTTTACGGCTCATTTCTTTGATAAAACAAGCGAGTTCAACTTGCTTCTCGTCATCAAATCCATCCTGCGCGTATGATGTAAAACTGGACGTAACAGATAGAGGACGATAAGGCGGGTCAAAGTAAGCAAATGTCTTATTATCTATAAAATCTCCAGATTCTTTATAGTCACCGCAGACAATCCTTACGCCTTGCAGACTCTTCGATACAGCTAAAAGGTTATCGGAATCACAGATGGTCGGATTTTTATAACTGCCCATCGGCACATTGAAACCGCCCT
>JAGXTL010000106.1 GCA_018333635.1 Dethiobacter sp. | reverse complement strand
TCTGGGTGAAGGCTAGCGTGAGGGCACAAATCCCCTCTCCCTCTGGGTGAAGGCTAGCGTGAGGGCACAAATCCCCTCTCCCTCTGGGTGAAGGCTAGCGTGAGGGCGCAAATCCCCTCTCCCTCTGGGAGAGGGTTAGGGTGAGGGAGTTATGCTAAAAACAACGTCAAGAAAGGCGGGGCGCAAGTGAGTGAGAAAGATTTTTTTCAGGAGGCAGCAACCAAGAACAGATTACGAGAAGTCCGCCTGTCTCATGGCCTTTCTCAGGGAGAGCTGGCGGACAAAGCCGGGGTTTCCCGGCAAACGATAGGCGGCATCGAGGCAGAGCTATACGGTCCGTCCTTGGCAGTTGCCCTGCGTTTAGCAAAAGTTTTTGGGAAAAAACTGGAAGAAATTTTTTGGTTGGAAAGAGAACCGGCTTCGGAAGTCTTTTGCCAATGGTCAGGCATCGGGCCGGTGCCGGAAGATGGGGCGCATATCCAGCTGATTCGTTCCGGAACCGGGTACGCCGCTTATCCGGCAAGCAGAGAGCTGCTCGGGCTGGAAGCAAACGCAATCGTGCTGCACAAAGACCGGGGTCAAATAAAATCAAAGGTCTTGGTGCAGGAATCCCTGGAGCAATCACCTATAGTTCTGGCAGGCTGCAGTCCGGTACTGGGTTTGCTACGGCAGCGTCTGCATAATATTTGCCGGGATGTTTCGCTGCTTTGGGTCAATACTAACAGCGCCCGCGCCCTAGCTGCCTTAAAAAACGGTACGGCACACGTGGCAGGTATCCATATTTTTGACGAGCAGACCGGCAGATATAATCTGCCTGCCGTGCAAAAGGCTTTAGGGGATCGCCCGCATGTGGTAATTAATCTCTATCACGGAGAACAAGGTTTGCTGCTACAAAAAGGCAATCGCAAGGGAATCAGAGATTTCAGTGATTTAGCGCGCGATGGTGTAAAAGTAGTGAACAGAGAAGAAGGCGCGGAATCCCGCCGCATTCTTGACGCAGGCCTGCAAGCTTCTAAACTCAATCCATGGCAGATAGCAGGCTATGACTTTCCGGTAGCAACGCATCAAGAAGTAGCTCAAGCTGTGGCATTCGGCGGTGCAGACTGCGGCGTTGCCTTGCGTCCGCTGGCTCGAGTTTATGGACTAGACTTTATGCCGCTTACACGGGAACGTTTCGACCTCGTAATCTTGCGTGAATATCTTCACGAGCCAGGAATTCAAGCTGTTTTGGACTTTCTCCAAAAACAGGCCATCAGATTAGAAATGGAGGCCTGCGGTTACGAACCGGAAGCTACCGGCAGTGAAATTACATGCTGAGAAAGCTGTTATGCCCTCTGCCAAAACCTACCCTCAACTTCATCTTAGCCTCTGCCAAAACTCTAACCCTCACCCTCACCCTCACCCTCTCCCAGAGGGAGAGGGGAAACTCGATACCCTCTCCACCCTTCCTCAGTTTACTTTAGACATGCCCTCACCCTCACCCTCTCCCAGAGGGAGAGGGGAGTTGATGGTGGGAGAGGGAAGTTGCGAATGAGGGAGAGGGGAAACTCGATACCCTCTCCACCCCTTGGGGGGAGAGGGCTAGGGTGAGGGGGGAGAGGGCTAGGGTGAGGGGGGAGAGGGGAGTTGACGATATGAAAGAGGATTTAATGAAAGGAGTGAAGACGAATGCACAAAAAAAATCTCTTTCTATGGTTTGTTTTTATTATCTTTTCACTGTTGACACTGACCGGATGCCCCGGACGCGAGACGGCTCCGCCGCCCTCGCCTGCACCACAGCCGGCTCCTGTTTCATTGACTGTTTCGGCAGCAGCCAGCTTAACAGATGCGCTAAATAAACTGATAGCCATTTACCAAGAAAAAAATCCCCATGTTAACATCACAACAAACTATGCAGGCTCCGGAGCACTGCAGAGGCAGATTGAGGAAGGAGCACCGGTAGACTTGTTTATCTCTGCTGCGCCAAGGCATATGGATGCTCTGGAGGAAGGCAATTTGCTCTTGGCAGGGACAAGGGTTGACATCCTTGGCAATACCATGGTATTGATTGCACGCGAAGGCTTGGAGTTAGCAGAGGGCTTTGTTTCACTGGAGGAGGATACCGTCAGGAAAATTGCTCTCGGCGAACCGGAGAGCGTACCTGCCGGCCGCTACGGCAAAGAAACGCTTACTTATCTTGGCCTCTGGGATAAACTGAAGCCTAAGTTTGTTTTTGCCAAAGATGTACGCCAGGTTCTAACCTGGGTAGAAGGCGGCGACGCGGATGTAGGCCTGGTTTACCTTACTGATGCGAAGACGGCAACAAACATCGCTATTCTGGCCGCGGCGCCGCAAGGCTCTCACAAACCGATCCTCTACCCGGCTGCGGTTATTAAAAACAGCCAAGTGCCGGAAGCAGCGCAAACCTTTCTGACTTTCCTCTCCGGAGCGGAAGCCAACGCCGTTTTTGCACAGTATGGTTTTACAGTGCCTGCCAACTAGCCTTAAAGGGGGATCATATTGGAACTTTCGCCTCTTTTTATCTCACTGCAGACGGCGGCCGCTGCTACGGCGGCTGCCTTTTTCCCCGGCATTCTCGCGGCTCGCTGGCTTGCCCATACCCCGCCCGGCAAAGGGAAAGCACTGGCAGACGGGCTGCTGATCATGCCGCTGCTGCTGCCACCCACTGTAATCGGTTTCCTTTTATTGCTCATTTTTGGCAATAGAGGTCTGCTTGGACGGACTTTATCAGAATGGGGGCTGCCGATAGTCTTCACTTGGCCCGGTGCAGTTATCGCCGCCGCCGTAGTTACTTTCCCGCTGATGTATAGGACGGCTCGTGGCGCTTTTGAACAGGTTGACCCAGACATGCTTGATGCCGCGCGCACCATGGGCGATACGGAATGGCGCTTGTTTTGGCGGATCTTGCTGCCCCTTTCCTGGCCGGGAATTACCTCCGGAATTATTTTATCCTTCGCACGCGCACTGGGCGAATTTGGCGCTACACTGATGCTCGCAGGCAACATTCCGGGCAAAACGCAAACGATGCCCATCGCTATCTATTTTGCCGTGGAGGGCGGCAAACGCGATGTGGCACTTGTCTGGACACTGATTATGATTGCTGTTGCCACAACGATTGTTTTATCACTAAACTACTGGTCTGATCGCCGGCAAAATTTTGCCGGGCGGCACAAGGGGAAATGAGATGACACTTTATGTAGATATTGAAAAGAATCTGCCCGGGTTCAAACTGAGCGTTTCTTTTACAGCCGCTAACAATACGTTAGGCCTGCTAGGCTCAAGCGGCTCGGGCAAAACAATGACCCTGCGCTGTATAGCAGGCCTACTCACGCCAGATCGCGGCAAAATTGTGCTAAACGACAGAGTGTTTTTCGATGCGGAGAAAGGCATTAACCTGCCAAGCCGCGAACGCAAAGTCGGCTATCTCTTTCAAAATTACGCTCTTTTTCCGCATTTGAGCGTGGAGCAAAACATTTCTTTTGGCTTGCGTCATTGCCCCCGACAAGAGCAAAGCAGGCGCGTGGCGGAAATGCTGGAGATGATGAACTTAAAGGGGCTAAAAAACAGGTATCCACGTCAACTTTCCGGCGGGCAACAGCAACGGGTGGCTCTTGCACGGTCGCTGGTGCTGGAACCGGAAGTTTTGCTGTTGGACGAGCCGTTTTCTGCGCTGGACGACTGTTTGCGCGACCAATTAGAGGAGCAACTGCGGGAAACGCTGGGAAAATATCATGGCCACTCTCTCTATATCACCCACAATATAGAGGAAGCTTACCGCATCTGTTCAGAGCTGCTGCTGCTGGAAGAAGGCCGGATTGCTGCTTCAGGTCTTAGGGAAGAATTATTTAAGCGGCCGCCAAACACATTAGCCGCCAGACTGACAGGCTGCAAAAATCTTTCACGCATCCGCCATATTGCACACGATACGGTGGAAGCATTAGATTGGGGCTGCAGATTGCTAGTGCCCTCTATCAATTACCCTCTCCCCTCTATCAATTACCCTCTCCCCACTATCAATTCCCCTCTGCACTCTATCAACTCCCCTCTCCCCACTAAGGGGGGAGAGGGTAAGGGTGAGGGGGGCGAGGATAAGGATAAGGGTGAGGGGGGAGAGGGAAATTACTGGATAGGCATCAGAGAGCACCAGCTATCATTTGTGAACGACAAAACACTTACAAATACCTTTCCCTGTCGTACGACGAGTGTAAGCGAATCTCCTCATAGCGTCACGCTTACACTCCGCCTTGATGGTGCCCATAATCCTCCCGGAGGCAACCTGCAAGCGTTCTTATATAAAGATGCTTGGGAAGTACTGCACAAGCAGCCTTATCCCTGGTTAGTCCGCTTTGAGCCTGCCAAATTGTTTCTGACAAAGGAAAAGTAAAAGAAAACTGCTGCTGCTCCTAACAGTAAGCCGACCAAAAAACTCAGGATCGTCAAAGTATTGACACCGTTTGCTTCGTCAGCGGTTGCTTCAACGTCCGCAGGGGCAGGCGCGGCGGGAGGAACGATGGCTGCTTCTTCGGCTAACGTAAACAATAAAGTACTCGTGCGTGAAATCCTCGCGTAATCAACCTCTCCTAATTTCCCCTCTTCATCAACCAAGAAAGTGGCTTTGACAAGCCACTTGCCGGCGGAGGGAAGGTTTAGCTTAAAGCTACCGCCTGCGGCTGTCTCCGCGCTCACGCTAGCCTCATCCGGACCGTATGCCACAACGACAGCGTCTGGCAGCGGCTCGCCCTCAAACAATACTTTGCCGCTAAAATATCCGGGAGATATTGTGCCGATATCAGCGGAAGGGATTATTTCAAACGGCAAATCTGTCGGCTGGCTTGATGTTGCCGGGCCATTGCCGAGAATATAAGCCGTTTTTGCCGAATGGATACTTAGCCTGGTAATCCCGTCGCCAGGGGTAAATGTGCCGGGTTCGCGCTTTGCCCAGAAAAGATATTCTCCCTCGCCTCTCGGAGTCACAAATGCCCTGCCCTGAACGCCGGCTTCTTCTAGCGGCAATTCCGCCACTTGACCGTCGGGATACCTGACAAACAAGCTCAGGTTTTCAATTTTTACGGGGTCAAAATAATCTCGCAGATGCCCCCAGGATACGTCTACTCTCAGTTGCTTTGCAGTCTCTTTGTACTCCACTTCAATCCATAATTCATGAGCTGCGGCTGGGGCGACAAGAAATAACAATAGCAGGCAGACAGTCATCAGAAAAATCGTTTTCTTCATTTTCATTCTCTCCTCTTTTGCCTAATAGCACACTTTTAATTTTTGTAACACTATATGTGTTTTCTCCCGCTATACTCTAATTCCTGCTTTCAATTTTCATTTTTCTAAAAAAATATCCCCTCCTTTGGAGGGGTGCCCGTTAGGGCGGGGTGGTTTCCTAATTAATTATATTGCGGCTCTTGGTTCTGCACATATTGCTGCCGCTGTTTTAAAGTCGCCACCGCCCCATCTAGCGTCTGGGCTAACTGCTCAAATGTTTGCTTTGCCTGCTTGTCTTGGGTTTCCAAAGCAAACATTTTTATGCTGCTGGCGGCGCTTTCTACTCCGGCAATTACTTGCTGCAGTTGTGTTCCTACTGTCACCGTCTCACCTCCTTTGCCGGTCAACCCTTTACAGGGCTCTGTTTAACCTTTTGGTTTGAAAATGAGGGAAGCAAGAAAGCCAAAGATAATAGCCGCAGAAATTCCGGCGCTGGTAACCTCAAAAATACCTGTGAACACTCCAATCATACCGCTATTTTCTGCTTCGGCGAGAGCACCGCTGACAAGAGCATTGCCAAAACTGCTGATAGGCATTGTGGCGCCGGCACCGGCAAATTTAATCAACGGGTCGTAAAGCCCAAGGCCTCCTAAAACGGAGCCGGCCACGACCATAGTGACTGTAGTATGTGCCGGAGTCAGACGGAAATAGTCAAGCATTATTTGACCGATAACGCAAATTCCGCCCCCCACCAGAAATGCCACTAAAAATTGCTGCATAGCATTAGCCTCCCAACTATGGATTACCTCTCGCCGAGAATTCCCTTCCATCTCTCCCTCACTCTCACTAAACTCCACCCGCCCCCTCTCCCTCTAACAAATCCCCTCTCCCTCTGGGAGAGGGTTAGGGTGAGGGCAAGGACTAGGACCAAGGCCAGAGAATCTCCACCCGCCCCCTCACCCTCGCTGCGCTCCACCCTCTCCCGGAGGGAGAGGGTATATTTGGTCCAGACAAATCCCCTCACCCTTGCCCTCTCCCGTGGGGAGAGGGTAGTATTGAGACAAATCCCCTCACCCTTGCTGCGCTCCACCCTCTCCCGGAGGGAGAGGGTAATATTTGGACAGATCCCCTCTCCCTCTGGGAGAGGGTTAGGGTGAGGGCGGAAAGGTCAGCGTTACCCTTCTATTGCCACGGCGTGCGCAATGCAGGGAATACTCTCCTTTTGTTGATAAGAAAGGGGCGAGAGCAACGCTCCTGTTGCTACTACCAAAATTTTTTTCAGCTCACCTCTGCTTAAGCGCTTCATAAAATGGCCGTAGGTAACGGTGGCAGAACAGGCGGCCCCGCTGCCGCCGGAAAAAACAGGCTGTTCCTCCTTGTAGATGATTAAACCGCAGTCCGTCAATTTTTCCGGCAAAATGACGATGCCTTGTTTAGCCAGCAATTCAGCGGCAATGGCATGCCCTACTTTCCCCAAGTCGCCTGTCGCAATCAAATCATAATCGGAGGCATCCACACCAAAATCCCGGAAATGGGTCAAGATAGTTTCTACCGCAGCCGGAGCCATGGCGGCGCCCATATTAAATGGGTCGGTAATTCCCATATCTACCACCTTCCCAATAGTGGCTGCCACAACCCGGGGGCCTGCTCCTTTTGTTGCCACAAGCGCTGCGCCGGCTCCGGTAACTGTCCATTGGGCGGTGGGAGGCAGTTGAGCACCGTATTCCGTAGGATAACGGTACTGCTTGTTGACTGCTCCGTTGTGGCTGGCGGCAGCAGCCATCACGTAACGGGCGCCGCCGGCATTAACGATAAACGACGAGAGAGCCAGCCCTTCCATCGAGCTGGAACAAGCGCCAAATAATCCAAAATATGGAATTCCCAGCGTGCGGGCAGCAAAGCTCGAGGTAACAATCTGGTTCGTCAAATCACCGGAAAAGAAAAACTGAATATCTTCTTTCTTGAGCTTGGCTTTTGTAATAACTCTCTCACAAGCTTCTTCCAGCAGTTTCTTCTCCGCTTTTTCCAGGCTCTCCTGTCCCATCCAGATGTCGTCGTGCAAAATGTCAAAGTCTTCCGCTACTGCGCCGTTAGCCTCAAACGGACCGCCGACAGCGGCAGAAGCAATAATAACCGGAGCATTCCTAAAAAGCCAGCTCTGATGACCTACAAGCATTTACATCCCACCCAGCCAGTCCACTTTAATGCGGATGACGGCCACAACAAAGGCTGAAAACACGCCGAAAGTAATTACCGGTCCGGCAATTTTAAACATATTGCCGCCCACACCAAGCACATATCCCTCGCTGCGATGGTCAATGGCGGCGGAGGCAACTGTGTTGGCGAAACCGGTCACCGGGATAATGGTGCCGGCTCCGGCATATTGGGCAAGATGATCGTAAATCCCCAGCCCAGTCAGCAGAGTGGCAAGAATAATCATTGTCGCCACAGTAGGATTGCCGGCTGTTAGCTCCGTAAAACCAAAATATTTAATGTAGAGCCACTGAAAAAACTGGCCGACGACACTGATGCTGCCGCCTACAAGAAAGGCGCGAAAACAATTAAGCAGGAGGGGTCTTTTCGGTTCCCGCTCTTGCGCGAAGTTTTGGTACGCCTGTTGTTTGGGTGTCTGCTTTTTTAGCTTTTTGTTTGCCATCTTCTTCCTCCCTAACGTAACAAATGGGGTCGCAACTTTTCCAAAACTTGCTGCAATTTTGCGGAATCATCTGCAAACTGCTTTTTACTCTTTACATCTTCTGTTGCCAAAGAATATTTTGTAAGCTCCGCTTGCGCTTGTTGTAATGTGGCAAACAGCATTTCCCGCACTGATGGATTGGGCAGTTGAATCAAATCGTCAAACAAATCCAAATACAACTCACCGGCTGAACTTACTTGACCGAGGAAAACATTTTCAAGCGAAACGCCGCTACTTTCAAGCTGTGTTTGCAGCCACTGCAGCGTCAAACCCAGCTTCCTCAGCGAATCATGCAAAATTTTACCGTCAAGAATCACTGTCTGCGTTTCAATCTGCGGCATCACCTTCCACTCCAGGTCGTGTGGCGCAATAGGGCGTTTATCGGCTTTGAGCAGCAAATTTAACTCGCCTGATGTCTCCAGCACGGCAAATTCCACATCGGCAACGCTAAAGACATTTTTTGCTCTTAATCCTTTGAGCAATCCTTCGCCGCTTAACCTCACCTGTTTTAGATTTTCTTCCATTACTTTCCCCTGCTTAATAATGATTGTTTCCTTGCCATGCAGTAGATGATAAAGCGTCCTGCTGTGCAAAGAGAGATAATCTAAAAACAGCGGCAATAACACCCAAACAGCAAGGGCGGCTAAGGCGAAAGCCATGTTTGGGATAATATTGGCGGCTAAGAGCGCAGTCACCACAGCAACCACGCTGTAAACCACAAAGTGAAACGGGGACGTTTCAACCGGATGTTTTTTGCCGAGTACCCGGATAGCTACAAACACTAACAGAAAGAGTCCCAAGGAGCGTAATAAGCCGTCTACCCAAACGGGCATATCGTCACCTCTCTAAAGACTTTTGTATTGAGGTTCGGCCAACTCAATTTCCTGCAGCCGACCTGCCAAGCTTTCCACCACTTCCGCAAGGATAACTAATCCTTCCTGGAAAGCAGCCCGGCTCTGCTCATGGCGCGCTTGCTGTGCATACAGCTCAATAATTGCCTGTGCGCCTTTTAAGCCGGCCAATGTGTTTTTTAGCTGTGAGCCTACTGTCATGACACTTCCCTCCCGCTGCTTATTTTTCTCCATTTAGCCCTAAACATACAGAGCAAAGGGATATAATCGAGTAGGAGCTGAATAATTAGTTTATCCAGCGTCCTCTCACACCACCGTACGTACCGTTCGGTATACGGCGGTTCAATAGAATTAATGAACGAATGAATATCTTTCGCTAAAAGACTGAAAACCTATTTTAGCTAGGTGCTCATTAGTAAGGGTTTTGTGAAGGATAGGGCTACCGGCAGTACGCCAGTAGCTCTTTCTTGTATTCGCGTATTCCCAGGCTTTGTGCTTGGGTGTACCAAGTGCCATAAGGTTGCTGTGTTTGGTTTTGATCTTCTTCCACTGCTTCCAGAAACACATGCGAATCCTTCTACGAAGCCACATGTCTAATGATTTTGCGAGTTTACCCATATCTGCAATGCCAAAATAATTGACCCATCCAATAATGACTTGCTTTAGCTTCGCCATCCTTTGGGGCATACTCATAGCCTTGCTTCTGCCTGTTATTTCTTTCAGCCTTTGCTTCAGTTTAACAACCGGCTTTTGGTGAACTCGTATTCCTATTCCACCTTTTTTTACGGTAGAACGAGAACCCTAAAAATTTCAGTTTCCATGGCCTGTCTACAGTGCTCTTCTTCTGATTGACTTGGAGCCTTAGCTCTCCTTCAATGAAGCGGGTAATACTTGCCATGACTCTTTTTGCCGCTTTTCTACTTCTGACGTATATATTGCAGTCATCGGCATACCGGCAGAACTTCAGACCCCTTTTGGTCAGCTCTTTGTCCAATTCGTTAAGCATGATGTTGCTCAATAATGGAGACAGATTTCCGCCCTGAGGCGTTCCTTCTTCCGTTTCCATAACAACCCCATTAATCATTACACCGGATTGCAGGTACTTTCGTATTAAGGAAAGCACTCTAGAATCCTTAATGGTTTCTGATAACAATCGCATCAGTTTGTCATGGTTTACGGTGTCGAAGTACTTAGCAAGGTCAATGTCCACTGACCAACTGTAGCCAGCTTCAATGTATTCCTTACATTTCATGATTGCCTGTTTTGCACTTCTGTTAGGACGGAACCCGTAGCTGTTGTCAGAAAACTGCCTCTCGAAGATTGGGGTTAGCACTTGTGCTATGGCTTGTTGTATCACTCTGTCTAGTACTGTAGGGATACCAAGTAGTCTTTTGCCCCCGTCAGGTTTGGGTATTTCTACTCGTCTGACAGGGTTGGGGCGATATTCCCCATTCCGTATCGATTCTCTGATTTGGCCGCCATTCTGCCTCAGGTATTGTAGAGGTTCATCCACTGTCATACCATCTACTCCGTGACTGCCCTTGTTTCCCTTGACTCTTTTGTAAGCCATGTTCATGTTATTGCGGTCAAGGATTCTCTCAAGTAATCCATCGGCATATTCATTGCCACCGTTTCCGTCTTTATCGGACATGGATGGAATACTCCGCACTCCCGCATTACCTCCGAGTTCCACTCGTACTTCCTGCAGGTAGCCTTCTTTATGAAGTTGTCTGCCTTCTACGTATTCCTTCGTGTCTTTCAATTTCGGGAAACCTCCTATTGTTCGGTCCTTCCTCTTCCGTACATGTCCGGAGAAGTACTACGACCTCTGCTGACTTCTGGCAGTTCAGTCATACATCACTGCATGGGTTGCCGTTTCTGAATACACATCCTCAGCGTATCTGCCAGACATCCCCGGGTAAGAACGATAGCCTTCATCCCATGTACCCGCCGCATTTACTGGATGGGGTTCGTGCAGTGTAGGACTTCGTTTTGTTTAGCAAACTCGTCCACCCCAATCCAGCCTTGTATGTGGTTTTTGTTCATCGGGTCGGGACTTTGCCGCCGGCTTCCTTCAGATTCCACCTCACGATGGACACCCTTGCCCTTGGCTAATGGTTCCCACTGCAATGCCCATAACGGATTTTCACCGTCAAGCTATCGCCCATGCCGGGCGCACTAAAAAGAAACTAACTGACTGGCAGTTAGTTTCCGGCGACTTGCTGTAGTTAGCTTTTTTATATAGACAACCATGCCCCCACAAAAACGGGGCACCATCAGAAGGATGAAAATAATCCTTCCCCTTGCCCTCACCCTAACCCTCTCCCAGAGGGAGAGGGGACTGTGGCGGCTATTTTCAGGGTAGAAACTAATTATTTGGCTCATTCAAGTTAACCTGGTTAGGATCGCCCTGCAATGTGTTGCCCTCCGGCTGAACTTGGGCAATAAAGCCGCGGGCTTGTGTCACCAATTCTGGAGCGTCGGCTGGATTTAATTCAATCACCCTATTCCAACTTGCAATAGCTTCCGTGGGGTTGCTCCGACCAAAGTAGAGGAAAATACCTTGGTTGTAGTGAGCCTTAGCATGGTTTGGATTAAGCTCAATGGCCTTCTTAAATTCTTCTTCCGCTAAGTCTAATTGGTCTGACCAAAAAGCCATAATTGCCAGGTTCACACGGACGTCTACATCATCGGGATTGACTAGCAACGCCCTTTGATAAGCTTCCACAGCCTGGAAATAAGTTTCTACGGCTTTTTCGTTGCCGGTCACACGAGCATGGACTCTGCCAAGATCAAAATAAGCATGACCTAAGTTAGCCAGCAGATAAAAATTATCCGGCGATTGCTCTAAGCTGGCGTTAAACTGGACGATACGTTGTTCCAAACCGGCAATGTAACTTTCATCGTTTTGCACCGGAAGATTGCTGCCGGGCATCATGCTGCCCGGCAAAAAAGCCGCGAGAATAGAGGAGAGCACTAAGCCGCCGCCGGCGATAGCGATAACAATGTAGACCATAATTTTATTCTTTTTACCTCTGGACATCTTTTTTGCCACAAGGCTTACCTCCCGCAAAAGCTAAATGATCTGACCGACTATTTTTGATTATAACAAAAACCTTTGAAAAGTATTTGAACTTTTTGTGAACTTTATTACTTATTTGTGAATTTAACGATGCCTATTTTAACTTTGGTTCTCTCTGTTTTCCTCCCATTCGCTCTCTGCCACATTAGCCGCCACCACCACAGCCTCCCAGACTCCTTTATAGGGCGGCGCGTAACACATATCAACCTCTCCCAGCTCCGCCAAAGTCATTCCAGCTGTAATGGCGCATGCCAGGATATCAGCACGGTGAGCCACACCCTCATGCCCGATAATTTGCCCGCCTAGCAGCCGGGAAGTTTTGCGTTCATAAACAAGTTTAATCATTATTTTGCGAGGATTGGGATAATAGATAGCGTGGTCTAAGGTGGTGACTACTGTCGCCATGGCAGCAAACCCATCCTCTTTTGCGGCTTGTTCGGTTAAACCGGTAAGAGCCACAGCCAAGTCGAAAATTTTAGCTGTAGCCGTCCCCAGCACGCCGGGGAAATCTTCCGACTGACCGCAGGCAGCCTGCCCTGCCAAACGGCCCTGCCGGTTGGCAGTAGTGCCTAGAGGGATATAGACATTCTTCTCGAGCAGTCTGTGGTAAGTCTCTGCGCAGTCGCCAGCGGCATAAATATCAGGAATATTAGTACGCATCTGCCGGTCAACTACTACCGCTCCTTTAAAGCCTGTTTTTATCCCGGCAGCGGCAGCCAATTCACAGTTTGGCCGCACACCGACAGAAAGTACCGCCAAGTCACATGGATATTCACCTTGGTTAGTGCGTACGGCTGACAAGCGTTCTTCTCCCAAAAAAGCTGTGACCGGTTCTTTGGTGTGCACCAAAACGCCTTGCCGCAGTAATTCCTGATGAACAATAGCTGAAAAATCAGCATCAAAATTAATAAGCACTCGTTCAGCTTGCTCCAGAATGCGCACCTCTTTACCTAATAAGCGCAGGTTTTCCGCCACTTCCAAACCGATATACCCACCGCCCATAATGACAATTCGCTTGACATCCGGGCTGTCCAACGCCCTCCTCAAAGCTAAGCCATCTTCCATAGTACGGAGCGTATGGACGCCTGGCAGCGTAATACCCGGTAAATCCGGCACAATCGGACGGGCTCCTGTCGCGTAAATCAGCTTACCATACGGCTGAAAAAACGTTTCGCCGGTAGCCAAATCTTTCACATGGACATGCTTTGCTTTAATATCAATAGCCAGCACTTCATGGCGGATGCGGACGGTAATATCCATTTTCTGCCGATATTTTTCCGGTGTGCGAATAACCATTTTATTGTGGTCAGGAATTACCCCGGATAAGTAATACGGCATTCCGCAAGCTCCGTAGGAGACAAAGCCGCTTTTCTCAAAAACGATAATCGGCAAATCCGGCTGCAGACGCCGCGCTTTAGACGCCGCACTCATGCCGGCGGCTACGCCGCCGATCACGACCAATGGCTGCTGCAATTTCAGTCACCTCCGCACATTTACAAGTTTTGTTACTTATTCTGCTTTTCTCCGTTTGTTCCTGCCGAACAGCTCTGCTTGTTTTCAGATTTCCGGCTCCGGAATAGTTTGCGGCACTTTCGGTGAGGCTAAACTTATGTCAAAACTGCAGGTGATGATGCCTTGACCGTTTATCAGATGCCCGTTAGGGAGTTGCAATCTTTGCCAGGATTAGCGCAGGTAGAAACTCGTCTTAAAGAGTTTAGCCAAGGGAACGATGGTTTAACGGCACAGTTCTCCGCAAATGTTACAGACGGCGGCAAACGCCTGCGTCCTGTGCTCGTTCTGCTTGGCGGTGCCTTTTACCGAGCCAAACAAAACCAGCTAATCGACATAGCCACAGCCGTGGAATTAATTCATACCGCCTCCCTAGTGCATGATGATATTATTGACCACGCCACAACCCGGCGCGGCAAACCCACACTTTCCGCAAAATGGGGGGAACAGCAAGCCGTCCTGTACGGGGATTTTCTTTTTGCCCGTGCATTTTCACTTTTAACCAAACACGGACTAACCGGAACGCTGGGAAACATGACTCAAGCCATCAGCCTGATGTGCGAGGGGGAAATTGAACAGTCAGCCTTGCTTTTTAACTGCGCTGTCACCGAAGCCGATTATTTTTCCTATATCCACAAAAAAACAGCTTTCTTTCTGTCTGCCTGTTGTCTGGCCGGAGCTGAAGCCTGCGAGATGCCAGCGGCTGAAAAAAGACTGCTGACTGCCTTTGGACTACAGCTTGGTTACGCTTTTCAACTGACTGATGATCTGCTTGACATAGGCGGAAACGCTAACGGCATGGGAAAACCTGTAATGCAAGACCTTAAAGAAGGATATCTCACCCTGCCGCTCATCAAACTGTTACGCGACAAACGGCATGGCTGTGCCGTAAAGCGGATTATTGCGGAAAAAGACTTTTCCGCGGCTAATTTGCAGTTCATTCAGCAAGCGTTGACCCAGTGCGGAATTCTCGCGGAAACAAGCAGAAAAGCAGGTTTGCTGCTTGAGCGGGCCAAACAAAATTTAGAAAAATTGCCGCTTAAACCGCCCCGCCTCTTACTGTCTCGTCTTGCTGATTATGTGGCCCGCAGAACATCCTAAACGCTAGACAATCCCCGCACTGCGCAAACCAAGACACACCTTATGCAGCAAGCGGGCTTCCCTGCCCCCTTCTCGCAGTAGTTGCTGCGAGATTTTGTTGCGTCCGGAACAAAATGCTTTTGGATCGGAAAGATATAAAGCTAACAGCCCCTGCACAACGGTGCGGTGGAAAGCAGCATGCGGCAGCGTTTCCGCCCTTTGCAGTGATTCCCGCAGGAAACGTGCCAATCCTGCTGTCATAGCTTTTTCATCCGGATAAAAAGAGACAAAATTCAGTTCATCGTGCCGCAGGTCTTCGTCAATATCAATAAAATAATCAAGCAATATATGCAAACCAGAGAGCCAGGGAAAATAACAAGCCTGCAGCCTGTCAATCTCCAACCTGCTGAAAGAAGCAATTGATGCACTTGCTGCCAAGACAAAAATACCGAGCGTGGAACCGGCAGCAGCGGAAAACTCCCACCAGAGCACATTCGGCGCCAGTTCGGCATGACGGGAGAACCAACGAGTCAGCAGTTCCGTGCGCAATCCTCTATCCTGATGTTTGTAGACTTGAAGATCACTATAGAGACTCACCAAATGGCTAAGCTCCTGCCGGATATGATTATAGCCTGGGAAAACGGCAATCTTTTCCCTGCATTCCTGCACAAGCAAAGTGAGATAACCACCGTCTTGATTATAGGGATAGCCTGCATACCAATCTGCGAGCGGAGCGTCAAGGTCTATCGCCGCGTTCAGCGCATAATGCAGCCGGCGAAAGGCTCCTTCGTTTGTCGCCTCTGTCCGGTCGCATAAATTGTCAAGGTAGTCGCTGATTGTCTGCAACGCCACAACAAAGCCGATTATTTGCGCTGTCTTTGCTCCTGGATAAAGAGCGTAGATACTGCCACCCTGACAGTGAAATCTTTTCTTGTCAATACTGTCCAAGGCTTGCCGCTTTAACTCCGGATGCGGAATAACCAGCGCTCTATTGCGCCAAATGGCAAGTTCTCGCTCTACAGCAGGCAGAATGCGAAATAGATAGGGTACAATCACAGTCCGACTTTTTACTCTCTCTGACAGAAGATTCATCCCTTGCCTCCTAAAATCATGCCTTTATAAAATATAGTCTATCATCTGTTATTATTCCTCAAAGGCACTGAAACTAAAAGCACTGCTCCCTCACCCTACCCTCTCCCAAAGGGCTGACCTTTACCCACACTTGACACCGGGCATTATGGCCATGCTTGCAGGGGAGGGCGGGATTCTTCGCCCCTGATGATGCCATACATCTCGGAAGCAGTATCTAGGCGCTGTAGACCACGCCAT
>JAGXTL010000056.1 GCA_018333635.1 Dethiobacter sp. | reverse complement strand
TAAGGTCATCGTAGAAGAAAAAATCGCATCATAAGCAGCTGCTGAATGTTCAGGGGCTGCGAAATTAGCTCTCTCGTAGCCTTGTTTTGTGTTGCCTTTCAAAGGCAAAGTGTTTTCAGGGTAGTATAATGTAGCTGAGGTCCCAATTATAATATTGGGGCTTTCTTTTTAGAATAGTAGGATTGATGGCATTGTTTGCAGAAAACAGGCAGTTATTAAGCTCGCAAAAATGTTTAAATCGTTATCTTGGTTGTTAGGAGGCAAGAGGTTGGAAGCAAAAAGAAATTTTCGAACTCTATTCTTTTTAGTTTTTTATGTTCTGTCTTATCTGCCACTAGTCGGTTGTTTGTCTGTTGGAAATCCGCCAAAAACTGAGCAGCAAATCAACCAGAGAAGCGATAACTTGCTGCTTGTTGAGCGGGTAGTCGACGGAGATACATTTGTGATCACAGGCGGCGAAAGAGTTAGGCTTATCGGCGTAGATGCTCCCGATGCAAGATTAGCTGCTTCCAGCGAGACGTACGGAAAGGAAGCTGCCGCCTTCACAAGGGAGAAAATAGAGGGAATGCATGTAAAACTTGTCTATGATGTACAGCAGCGGGATCAGTACGGAAGATTGCTTGCGTATGTTTATCTTGAAGACGGTAAATTCTTTAATGAGCTGTTAGTGCGGGAAGGATATGCTCAGGTTTACACCGTCGCGCCAAATGTTGCCAGAGCGGAGATATTGCAGGAAGCTCAGCGGCATGCGCTGGAAAACAAGCTTGGCTTATGGGGTTTGAGTGAGGTTTTGGCTGAATTGGATAAACTCTGGTTAAATGAAAGTGGTCAAGGGCTGATCAAAGGCAATATTCGCAATGGGCGCGAAAAAATTTATCATTTGCCGGGTGGCCGTTATTATCAAGTGACCAGAGCAGAATTATGGTTTAAGACGGAGAGAGAGGCGGTGGAAAATGGTTTCCGTAAAAGCAGGCGGTAGGCACAATTTTTGTTATCCTTTATTAATGTATCCAACTTCGCAATTATGCTAGAATCCTGACTTCTGCAGTTAAACAGACAAAAAAACAGCCATAATCCTACATAGATAAAGGATAGATGGCTGTTTCTTTTTGTCGGAAAATCATAGCGAATTTTAGCCTTTTTTTGTAGAGGCTAAAATTT
>JAGXTL010000015.1 GCA_018333635.1 Dethiobacter sp. | reverse complement strand
GGGAAGGGAGAGGGGAATTGTTGGGAAGGGAGAGGGGAATTGTTGGGAAGGGAGAGGGGAATTGTTGGGAAGGGAGAGGGGAATTGTGTGGGAGGGGCAGAGGGAAGCCGCTTGTCCCCTCGCCCCCTTTTGGGGGGAGAGGGAAAGGGTGAGGGGGGAGATGGAGACGACCACCCCGCCCTAGCGGGCACCCCTCCAAGGGAGGGGAATTTTTGGGGAGGGGAATTAAGCCGGAGTTAGTGTGAAGATGATGGGCAAGGCTTAAGCGAAAGAAAACGAAGTTGGAGGGCTGATAAATATGATTATTGTGATGCAGACAGGCGTGACGGCAGAACAGATTGAGGATGTGACGGAGAGGCTGCAGCGGAGGGGGTTGGGGGTTCACCTTTCTGTGGGGGAATTTAAAACAATTATCGGCGCCATTGGGGACGAGAAGGTTGTGCGGGAAATGGGGCTGGAAGCCTTGCCGTTTGTGGAAAGGGTGCTGCCGATTACGCAGCCTTTTAAACTGGTGAGCCGGGAATTTCAGCCGGAAAATTCGCTGTTTGCTGTGGGTGATTGCCTCATTGGCGGAGACGAGGTTGTCTTAATGGCAGGTCCTTGCGCGGTGGAGAGCGAGGAGCAGCTTTTAGAGGCGGCGGAAGGTGTAAAGGCTGCCGGAGCGCAAATTTTACGAGGCGGCGCATACAAGCCACGCTCTTCTCCCTACTCGTTTCAAGGACTTGAAGAAGCCGGCCTGCAGATCTTAGCGCGGGTGCGGGAGAAAACAGGGATGCCTATAGTTACCGAGGTGATGGATCAGCACACCGTGGAGATGGTGGCCGAATACGCCGACATTATCCAGGTTGGCACCCGTAATATGCAGAACTTTTATATGCTGCGGGAACTGGGCAAGCTAAATAAGCCGATTCTGTTGAAACGGGGCTTGTGCGCCACCATGGAAGAATGGCTGATGGCGGCGGAATATATTGTTTCCGGCGGAAACCGTCAGGTGATTTTGTGCGAGCGGGGCATCCGCACTTTTGAGACTTATACTCGCAATACGCTGGATTTGAGTGCGGTGCCGGTGATGAAAAGGTTGACGCATTTGCCGGTGATTGTCGATCCGAGCCATGGAACCGGAAGTTGGCGCTGGGTGCCGGCGATGAGCCGCGCTTCGGTGGCCGCCGGAGCTGACGGGGTAATGATTGAGGTGCATCCGCAGCCCGAGCAGGCGCTCTGTGACGGGGCGCAGTCTTTGACGGTGGAAAAGTTTGCCGCTCTGGCAGGCGATTTAGATAGACTGGCTGTGGCCATGGGGCGGCGGCTGAAAAAGCAGGTGTCTTAATGGGGGCGCTCTTTCGGCGCGCAGCTCTGGTCGGTGTCGGTATGTTGGGTGGCTCCCTTGGCTGTGCTATGCTGCAGAGGGGCTTGGTTGAAGAGGTGGTAGGCATAGATCAATCTCACGGTGTGCTGGCTAAAGCAGTGAGTTTGGGTGCCGTCAGCAGTACGACCGCCTCGCTGTCGGAAGGCGTGGGCGGCGCAGACTTGGTGATTTTGGCTGCTCCGGTTGTGGCGGTGCTCGAGTTGCTGCCGAAAATGGCGCCTTTTCTAGCTCCCGGTGCGCTGGTCAGCGATGTGTGCAGCACAAAAGTTGCTGTGCTGCAGCAGGCGCTGGCATGTTTGCCTGAGAGCGTCACCTTTTTGGGTGGCCACCCGATGGCCGGTTCCGAAAAAGACGGGGTGGAGGCGCTCGACCAGCAGCTTTTTGAAAATGCTGTTTATGTGCTGACCTATACGGTGCGCAATGCCGCGAGCAGGCAATTTGTTCGTTTGCTGGAGCAGCTTGGCGCGATTCCGGTTGAAATGGGGGCGGAGCAGCATGACCGGGTTGTGGCTAATGTTTCTCATTTGCCTCACTTGGCGGCTTCTGTGCTGGCGGAGGTTGTTGCCGCAAACAGTAAAGACAGGGAAGATATTTTAAGATTAGCGGCAGGCGGCTTTCGCGATACTACCAGAGTGGCGCTCGGCAATCCGCAGCTTTGGCGTGATATCTGTTTAACCAACCGCAGCGAACTTGTGCAGCTACTGGATGTCTATCTGCGCGAACTAGGGGCGGTGCGGGATTTAGTGGCGGCGGGGGACGAGCATGGTTTGTTCGCTCATTTTCAGCGGGCACGTGACTTTCGCAGCCAGGTGCCGTTGTCAAATTACGCAAAAAAGGGAGGCCAACTAGGGCTTGAGGAGGGTCGAGAATGAAAGTGGTTATAGAGGGCGGCGGCCCCTTACGAGGCGAGATAACGGTGCCCGGGGATAAGTCAATTTCTCACCGGGCGTTGATTTTAGGCGCTTTGGCTGAGGGAGAAACGGAAATTTCGGGTTTTCTCGCCGGAGAGGATTGTTTATCGACTGTTGATTGTCTGCGCAAATTGGGGGTAGAGATAGCTGTGCAGGAGTCGACGGTACGGGTGGCAGGCGTAGGCCTTTATGGGCTGCGGGAGCCGTCTGCCATTTTAGACTGCGGCAACTCCGGGACGACGGCTCGGCTGCTGCTGGGTGTCTTAGCGGGTCAGCCTTTCTATACGGTGCTGACAGGCGACAGCTCGCTGCGGCAGCGACCTATGAGCCGGGTGGTAGAGCCGCTGCGCCGGATGGGCGCGGCAATCTGGGGGCGCAGCCAAGGGAAATTGCTGCCGCTCTCAGTGCAGGGCGGGGGAATGCGTGCGCTGGAATATGTCTCACCTCTTGCCAGTGCTCAGGTTAAATCGGCGGTACTGCTGGCGGGGCTGTATGCCCAAGGCATTACGGCGGTGCGGGAACCGGAAAAAAGTCGTGACCATTCGGAGAGGATGCTGGCCGCCTTCGGAGCTGCAATCGAGGTGGAGGGGAATCTGGTGCGCCTGCAGGGGCAGCCGAGGCTGCAGGGTCAAGCCGTGCGGGTGCCTGGCGATATTTCTTCCGCTGCCTTTTTCTTGGTGGCAGCAAGCATTATGCCCGGATCTGATTTGATTGTCCGCAATGTGGGCGTTAACCCTACCCGGACCGGGGTGCTTGATGTGCTGCGTGAAATGGGTGCTGCGTTGGAATTGTTTAACCAGAGGTTGGAAAGCGGTGAGCCGGTGGCAGATATCCGCGTTCAGTCTGCCGATTTGCGCGGGGTGGAAATAGGCGGTGAAATTATTCCGCGCTTGATTGACGAGCTGCCTATTTTGGCGGTGGCGGCTATGTTCGCCGACGGCGAAACTTGCGTGCGTGATGCGGCGGAGCTGCGCGTGAAGGAGACCGACCGGATTGAGGCGGTGGCTAAAGAATTCGGCAAGCTGGGGGCAGCGATTACGCCTAAGGCGGACGGTTTTGTGGTGACCGGGGGGAGGCCGTTGCTCGCCGCCGCAACAGATAGTCGCGGTGACCATCGTATTGCCATGGCGTTATCTATTGCTGCTTTGGCGGGAAAAGTGCGGCTGACTATGGATTCTGCCGAAAGCGTGGCGATTTCTTTCCCTGGATTTTGGCAGGCGCTGCATCAGGGAGAAATAAGCCGTCTGGATTTTTTCCAGTGAAGAAAGCAGAGACAGGCCAACTGTCTCGTTTTTTTTGTCATTCAGGAAATTATGATAGTATTCTTACATAATAGAGGGAATGTGGGCTCGCCTATCCTGCCCTTGGCCTTTGGCTTTGGCCCTAAGCCCTCACCCTAGCCCTCTCCCAGAGGGAGAGGGGAATTGTAGGGAGGGAGACGATCACCCCGCCCTTGCCCTCACCCTAGCCCTCTCCCAGAGGGAGAGGGGAAATGTAGGGAGGGGAGGGGAAATTTGGGAGAGGGGAATTGTAGGGAGGGAGACGATCACCCCGCCCTAGCCCTCACCCTAACCCTCTCCCAGAGGGAGAGGGGAAATGTAGGGAGGGAGACGACCACCCCGCCCTGGCCCTCACCCTAGCCCTCTCCCAGAGGGAGAGGGGAAATGTAGGGAGGGAGAGGGGAATTTTGGGAGAGGGGAAATGTAGGGAGGGAGAGGGGAATTGGAGGGGAGGGCAGGCAAAAAAGGAAATATAACGGTTTTGTGGAATAGAAAATTATATCATTTGCTGAGTTTGGATGGGAGAGCTGTATGTTCAGAACGAGTCGTTTGCCTGAGAAAAGTATGCCGGGCATTTATCAAGATTTTCTGCATAATCTGCCTCAGGCCACCCGTTTTTTAGGGCCGCATTATAGCGAGCCTGCCGCTTTTGTTGCTAAAGCGGAGCAGGTTTGCGCCAAATTCAGCGGGGAGCGCGAGCAACTTGCCGAGATGTTGCTCGCTTATAACCGCAGGATGGGCTGTTCAGGGGCGGCTGAGGGGCAGATTGAGAAGTTGCGCGATAGACGAGCGGTGGCTGTGTTGTGCGGGCAGCAGGCAGGTCTGCTGACGGGACCACTCTATACAATTTATAAGGCTATCTGCGCGGTGAAGCTGGCGGCGAAACTAGAGGAAGAGCTGGGACGGCCAGTCGTGCCGGTGTTTTGGATTGCCGCGGAAGACCACGATTTTTCCGAGGCTAATCACTGCTATGTGCAGGACAAAGAGGGCAAGCCGCGGCGTATTCAGTTGGAGTTAGTCCATGGCGGAGAGCCGGTGGGACAGCTCGTGCTGACTGAACTGGCAGGCCGTGAGGTGTTGGCCAAGTTGGCGGCTACTGTACCCGGCTCGGAGTTTGTTGCGGAAATGATGGCATGGTTGGAGGAAGCGCGCAGCCTGGCGACGACGCCGGTGGACTGGTTTGCGCGGATTATGGCCAAACTTTTTGCGGGGGAAGGGCTCGTATTGTTTGAGCCGCTGTTAGCGGAGGCGCGGCCGCTTGCTTCCGGAGTTTTCCGTCAGGCAATCGAACAAAGGGAGGAGGCGGAATCGGCCTTAGCTTTGCGGGAGGCGGCGCTGAGGGCGGAGGGCTATCGGCTGCAGGTGGAGCGCGAGCCGGGCGCCACGCTGCTGCTGCTGCTTGGGAAAAAGCGGACTGCCCTCTACCGGCGCAACGGTCACTTTGTCACCAGAGATGGTTTGTTTCGTCAGAGTGAAGCCGAACTGCTTGCGCGGGCTGCTGCTATGCCGGAGTCGTTAAGTGCCAACGTTTTATTGCGCCCGCTGGTGCAGGATAAAATTTTCCCTACGCTTGCCTATATCCCGGGGCCGGGGGAGCTTGCCTACTTTGCTCAGGCGACGGCGCTCTATCCCGTTTTTGGCATTGAGCAGCCGCTGCTTTGGCCGCGGCCGGGTGTGACGCTCGTGGAACGGCGCCTGACCCAGTATCTGGAGAAATACCGGGTAGCGGAAGAGGAGATTTTGCAGGGGCTTGACAAAGCGCTGGCCCGGGAAATAAAGAAGAAGAGCGAGTTGGACCTTGAGAGCATTTTTGCTCATTTGCGCGGCCACTTAGCGCTGGAATATGAGCATCTAAAGCGCGATTTGGCAAAATTAAATCCGCAACTGGGCGTCTTGGCGGATAAGAACTTGGCCCTTGTTTACAACCAAGTGAGCTACTTGGAAGACAAAGCGCGGGAAGAAGATAAAAAGAAGAGTGAAGTGATGATGCGTCATTTTCTTGCGTTGGAGCAGACGCTTAAACCAAACGGCAAACTTCAGGAAAGGGTCTATTGTCTTATGCCTTTTCTTTTCAAATACGGCCCGGCTTTCTGGGAGCAGTTGGTGTCGGAATGTCCGCACCAGCCGGGTCATCACCTGCTTTATCTTTAGGACAGCAAAACTAAGGTCAATTCTCTCTGAAAGGAAGTGGCGGGCTGATGAAACTGGATATTTTGGTGTTTGGCGCCCATCCCGATGATGTGGAAATTGGTTTTGGCGGCACACTGATTAAACATGCCGCCAAAGGATATAAGTGCGGCATTGTCGATTTGACTGCGGGTGAGATGGGCAGTAACGGCACGCCGGAGATTCGCAGGCAGGAGGCGCTGCGGGCGGCAGAGATCATGGGGATGCAGCTGCGGGACTGTTTGGGCTTGCCGGACGCACGGTTGGAGGTCAATGAGGAGAGCAAGCGGGCGGTGATTGAAGTAATTCGCAAGTACCGTCCTCATGTGGTGGTCGGTCCTTATCATGCCGATAGGCATCCGGATCATTTGCGGGCAAGCCAGCTGGTGCGGGAAGCGGCTCATCTGTCAGGCTTGCGGAAATATCCGGCCGAGGGTGAGGCTTACCGGCCGGCGGTGGTGGCTCAATATTTTCTGGCGGTGCATGGTGAGCCTACTTCAATCGTGGATATCAGCGAACATTATGAGAAAAAGGTAGCTGCGCTTTGTGCCCATGAAAGCCAGTTTGGCATGCGCCAGGAAAGCGACTGGCAGACGCTTATCAACGATCCGGCTTTTATCAGAATGATTATCAGCCGTGACCAGTTTGTCGGTTCGCTGATAC
The DNA here is from genome assembly GCA_018333635.1 of Dethiobacter sp. GTDB lineage: Bacteria > Bacillota > Dethiobacteria > Dethiobacterales > Dethiobacteraceae > GPS1B09. The sequence continues at coordinate 80,844 of JAGXTL010000015.1, read as the reverse complement.
AGGTGCTGTACGGGGAAGGGATTTACCTGGAAGAAAAAATGATCCTCGATGATTTAATGTCACTGAGGGGGCGACTGCCCAAGCAGGCCATGGAGATGATTAAAGGGGTGGTGCAGCGGTGAACATTGGCATTGTCTGTTATCCCACCCATGGCGGCAGCGGCGTGGTGGCCACGGAACTGGGGAAAGAGCTAGCGTTGCTTGGCCATACAGTTCACTTTATTTCCTATCAGCCTCCGTTTCGTTTGGAGCGTTTTCAGCCTAATGTCTTTTACCACGAGGTAGAGATGCTCGGCTATCCGCTCTTTAAATATCCGCCGTATACGCTGGCGCTGATCAATAAAATTGCGGAGCTGGCAGAGCGCGAAAAATTGGATATTATCCACGCCCATTATGCTATTCCCCACTCCTTTTGTGCGCATCTGGCCAGAGAAGTGCTGGGAGAGAGCAGCCGTGTCAAGGTGGTGACAACACTGCATGGCACAGATATTACCTTGGTGGGTAACGACCCGTCGTTTAAGCGGATTACTCGTTTCAGCATTGAAAAGAGCGATGGTATTACCGCGGTTTCGCATAGTCTGCAGGAAGAAACGCAGCAGACTTTCGAAGTCAAGAAACCGGTGGAGGTGATTTACAATTTTATCAATACCAAGCGGGTTTTCCGGCTGCCAGGCGCACGACAAATGATCGGTTGTGTGCCGGACGCAGGAAGGGTGCTGGTGCATGTCTCCAATTTTCGGCCGGTTAAGCGGGTGCCTGACGTGGTGGCCATATTTGCCAAGGTGAGACGCGAAATAGATGCCAAGCTGCTGCTGGTGGGAGACGGGGTGGAGCGGCAGGCGGCGCAGGCCGCCGTGGAGCAGTTTGGCTTGCAGAGGGATGTGCTGTTTTTTGGCGTGCAGGATAATGTTATTCCGCTTTTATCAGCGGCCGATCTTTTTTTGTTGCCTTCGGAGAAAGAAAGTTTTGGTTTAGGCGCTTTGGAGGCGATGGCTTGCTGTGTGCCGGTGATTGCCACTAGGACCGGCGGCTTGCCTGAGTTGGTGGTGCATGGGGAGACCGGTTATTTGGCGGCGGTGGGCGATGTGGCCGCATTGGCCGATTCTGCACTGCAGTTATTGTCTGATGAGAGCTTGTTGCGGCAGATGGGGGAGGCAGCGCGGCGGCGTGCGGCGGAGCGCTTTGAGAGCGAATTGATGGTGCCGCAGTATGAGGCTTTTTATCGGCGAGTTCTGGCAGAGGGGAATTGAGCTTTGCCCTCACCCTTGCCTTGTGCCCTTGCCCTGTGCCCTTGCCCTGTGCCCTCGCCCTGTGCCCTTGCCCTCACCCTAGCCCTCTCCCAGAGGGAGAGGGGAATTGTAGGGAGGGAGAGGGGAGATGTAGGGAGGGTGAGGGGAATTGTTGGGGAGAGGGGAATTGTTGGGAGGGTGAGGGGATATGTGCCCTCACCCTTGCCCTGTGCCCTTGCCCTCACCCTAGCCCTCTCCCAGAGGGAGAGGGGAGATGTAGGGAGGGAGAGGGGAATTGTTGGGGAGAGAGGGGAATTGTTGGAGAGAGGGGAATTGTTGGGGAGAGGGGAATTGTGGGGCTTGACAGGCAGAAAAGCCAATGTTAAAATTTAATACATTAACGCTTTAATGTGTTAAAGGGAGGATTGTGCTGCGGTGAATGAGAAGCTGAGAAGACTGCTGACGCCGGAAGGCGTGCGGGATCTTTTGCCCGAGCTGGCCGGTCAGAAGCGGGAGTTGGAGAAAATGATTCAGGCAAGTTTTAGCCGCTGGGGATATGGGGAAGTATCCACACCGGCTTTTGAGTATAGCGCCAATTTTGTGGATGAGATGAAGGCGGAGCTGACAGATAAGGTGTACCGCTTTTTGGATGAGCGGGGAAGAACGCTGGTGCTGCGTCCCGACTTTACCTTGCCGCTTGCGCGTGTGGTCGCCACCCATTTGAGTGCAAGCCCCTTGCCGCTGCGCTTGTGTTACGGCGGTGATATTTACCGTTATGCCCACGGCCAGCAAGGGAAGCAGCGGGTAGTGACGCAGGCGGGCGTGGAGTTAATCGGATCAGGCTGTGCCGGAGCAGATGCGGAAGTGATTGCGCTGGCGGTTGATGTCTTGCAAGAATTGGGACTTGTTGAATTTACTTTTTGCCTGGGACATGTAGGTTTTCTGGAAGGGATGCTTGCCGCTTATGAAGTGGCGGAAGCGGAGCGAGATGCCATCAAATTCTTTTTTAACAGTAAGGATTTTGTTTCGCTGAAAACGCTGGTGCAGAGCCTTGCCCTCAGTGAGAGTGCTAAAGAGGCTATTCTGCGCGTCCCCGGGCTGCGGGGCGGCAAAGAGGTTTTAAGGGAGGCGGCCAAGCTTGTGCCGGGCGGGGCGGCTGATGAGCCGCTGCGTTTGTTGGCAGAAATATGGGAAGTGCTGGCAGATTACGGTGCCGCCAAGTTTATTACTCTTGATTTGGGTCTGGTGCGCATGTTGGATTATTACACCGGAATGGTGTTTGAAGGATATACTGGTGGTTTGGGTTATGCGCTTTGCGGCGGCGGCCGCTATGACCAGTTGCTTGGACATTTTGCTTCGCAAAGGCCGGCGGTGGGTTTTGCCATCAATGTTGACCACCTTTTAAAAGTGCTGCAGCGGGTAAGAGAGATGCCTGCCCTGAGAGAGCTTGTTTTTGTGGGCTACGGCAAGGCGCAGCGAGCAGCAGCTTTTGCCGAAGCAGCCCGCTTGCGGCAAGAAGGCGAGAGGGTGCTTGTGGATGTGCAAGAACGCGCGCTCAGGGCGGCTCAGGCGGAAGGAGAAAGGTTGGGCGCAGCCAAGTTTTCTTATTTCAGTCAGGATTGCAGCAGGCAGTGCGGCCGGTTGGAGAGGGGGGCTGCTAATGGTGAATAAGGATTGGCTGACTGTGGCGCTGGCAAAAGGACGGATGCTGCCGCCGGCACTTGAGCTTTTTGAAAAAGTGGGAATCGGTTGCGGTCAGTTGCGGGAAAACTCGCGGAAACTGGTCTTTACAGTGGAGGAACATAAGCTGCGTTTTATCTTGGCTAAACCCATGGATATCCCCACCTATGTAGAATATGGTGTGGCGGATTTGGGGGTGGTGGGCAAAGATGTGTTGATGGAACAGGAGAAAGAGCTTTATGAGTTATTGGATCTAAAAATCGGTCCCTGCCGTTTAGCGGTGGCGCAGAAACGCGGTGGCGGCAAGTTTAACGGCGGATATGTGGCTACAAAATATCCGCGGGTGGCAGACCGCTATTTTCAGGGGCAGGGGAAGCAGACTGAGGTAATTAAGCTGCACGGCTCGATTGAATTGGCGCCGCTGCTCAATTTGGCTGATGCAATTGTCGATTTGGTGTCTACCGGTAAGACGTTAATCGAGCATCATTTGGAAGAGGTTGAAGTTATCGCCTGGATTACCTCACGGTTGGTGGCAAATCCCGGCAGTTACCAGGTAAAGGGAGCGCGGGTGACAGATTTGCTCCAACGCTTGGAGGCGGTCTTGACTGAGGGGGCGGCGGAGCCATGTTAAGAGAATTTAACGCAAAGTCATTCCGGGAAAATTTTGTGCGCCGCGGCTTTGCAGATTTTCAAGCGGAGCTGGCGGTGGTGCGCTCTATTTTGGCGTCTGTACGTCAAAACGGCGACAGGGCGGTGCTGGAGTATACGCGACAGTTTGACGGTGCTGCGCTGGAGGGGCTGCGCGTCTGTGAGGATGAGTTCGCGGCGGCGGAGGCAGCAGTCGAACCGGCGGCGCGGGAGGCTTTGTTGCGGGCAGCCGAAAATATCCGGGCGTATCATCTGCGCCAGCTGCAAAACTCGTGGCTTGAGGTGCTGCCTGATGGGGTGGCGTTGGGGCAGCGGCTGACGGCGCTGGACAGAGCCGGCGCTTATGTGCCGGGAGGCGGTGCCGCTTATCCTTCATCGGTACTGATGACTGTGATTCCCGCCCGCGTAGCCGGAGTAGGGGAAGTAGTGGTGGTAACGCCGCCTAAGGCTAACGGCGAAATCAATCCCTATATTCTGGTGGCGGCAAAAATTGCCGGGGCAGACGCTGTTTTCAAGTGCGGCGGGGCGCAGGCAGTGGCTGCGTTGGCTTACGGGACGGAAAGTATTGCGCGGGTAGATAAAATTGTCGGTCCGGGCAATATTTATGTGACCCTCGCCAAAAAGGAAGTTTACGGCGACGTGGGGATTGATATGCTGGCGGGCCCGAGCGAAGTGCTTGTAGTGGCTGATGAGACGGCTCGCGCAGATTTTGTGGCGGCAGATTTGCTGTCGCAGGCGGAGCATGATTTGCTGGCAGCGTCCTATCTGATTACTACCTCACGGCGCTTAGCTACTGAGGTGCAGCGGGAGTTGGCCCGGCAGTGTGCTAGGCTTGAGCGTTGTGATGTGGCAGAGCAGTCTCTGACGAAGCAGGGCGCATTAGTGCTGGTTGATTGTCTGGAGGAGGCTTTCTCCTTGGTAAATCTGTTGGCGCCGGAACATTTGGAGCTGCAAGTGGCTGATCCTTGGGCTGCGTTGGGCAAGGTGAAAAATGCGGGGGCGGTTTTTCTCGGAGCGTATACGCCGGAGCCGGTGGGCGACTACTGGGCGGGAGCAAATCATGTTTTGCCGACGGCAGGAGCGGCACGCTTTGCTTCTGTGTTGTCGACGGCAGATTTTAGCAAGAAAATGAGTGTTGTTTATTATCCGCCGCAAGCTATGCTGCAGGCCTCAAGGGAAATTGAAAAGCTGGCTCGGGTGGAGGGTCTTCAGGCCCACGGGCAGGCGGCAAAGATAAGGAGGGAATCTCTTGAAGAAACGGGAGGCAAGTAAAGCACGTAAGACGGGGGAGACTACCGTGGCGCTGCGGCTTGGGCTGGACGGTACAGGCAGAGTTTCGCTGGCTACCGGGGTAGCCTTCTTTGAGCATATGCTGACGCTCTTTGCGCGACATGGATTTTTTGACCTTGATCTTGAGGCGGAGGGTGATCTGCCGGTTGACGCTCATCATTTGGTGGAAGATGTGGGGTTGGTGCTGGGAGACGCTTTTGCCGAGGCGTTAGGTGATAAAGCGGGGATTAGCAGATACGGCTCCGTTCTTTTGCCGATGGACGAGGCGTTGGTGCTGGTGGCTGTGGACCTTTCGGGACGTCCGTTTCTTGGCTTTAAGCTGGATTTGCCGACAACGCGCCTGGGAAATTTTGAGACGGAGCTGGTGGAAGAATTTTTACGAGCTTTTGTCAACCGGGCGAAATGTACGCTGCACGTGCAGCAACTGGCGGGGAGCAATACGCACCATCTGATTGAGGCTGTCTTTAAGGGATTGGGGCGGGCACTGGATGAAGCGACCGCACTTGAACCGCGCCTGAACGGAATCCCCTCCACGAAAGGTATATTGTAAAAGAAAAAACCTAGCGGATTAGCAGGATTTTTCTTTTAAGCGGGGAATAGAGAAAGGTGGCCGAGAGTCGGAGATGATTGTGATTATTGATTACGGCGGAGGAAATCTGCGTAGTGTGCAAAACGGTTTTGCCGCAGCCGGCTTTCCGACGGTGGTTTCAGATGAGCCGCATGAACTGGCGGCGGCCGACGGTCTCGTTTTGCCGGGCGTGGGTGCTTTTGGCCAAGCGATGAAAAATTTGCAGGAAAGCGGGCTTGGGCAGTCGCTTTTGCGTCGGGTGGCGGCTGGTGTGCCGCTGCTCGGCATCTGTCTTGGCCTGCAGCTCTTGTTTGAAAAGAGCGAGGAAAAGGGGGAGCATGCGGGGTTAGGACTGATTGAAGGCGCTGTGCTGCCTTTTTCCGGTGCGCTGAAAGTGCCGCAAATCGGCTGGAATCAGCTGTCCATCCGGCGTGAGCACCCACTGCTGGAGGGGATTAGGGCGGGTGACTATTTCTATTTTGTGCACTCATTTTATGCTTCCTGCACAGACCCTGCCGTAGTTTTGGCCAGCGCAGATTACGGGGGAGATTTTCCCGCTGTCGTTCAAAAAGATCATCTGTTTGGCGTTCAGTTTCATCCGGAAAAGAGCAGCAGGCTCGGTTTAGAGATTTTGAGAAATTTCGGGAGGTTGGTGGAATGTTAATCATTCCCGCTGTAGATATTCGGGGTGGGCGGTGTGTGCGCTTGGTCCATGGTGAGTTGTCTAAGGAGACAGTCTATCATGCCGATCCGTTGGAAGTGGCGTTGCGCTGGGAGGCGGAAGGGGCATCTAGAATCCATCTCGTGGATTTGGACGGTGCTTTCCAGGGAGGGATGCAAAATAGCGCTGTGATTGAACAGATCGCACATGCGGTGAAGGTGCCGGTGCAGGTGGGCGGCGGCATCCGGGATGAAGCCAGAGCGTCTGAATTGTTGGAGCGAGGTGTGTCCCGTGTTATTTTGGGCACAGTGGCAGTGACTTCTCCCCAGTTGGTAGAGGCTTTGTGCAGCCGCTTCCCCGGTCAGGTTTTGGTCGGGATTGATGCCCGGGCAGGGCGGGTTGCTATCCGAGGCTGGGTGGAGGAGGCGGCGCAGAGCGCCATTGACTTAGCGCGCAAAATGGAAGACTTAGGTGTTATGGAAATTATTTATACTGATATTAACAGAGATGGAACTCTGCAGGGGCCAAACCTGGCGGCGCTGGAAGAAATGGCTAAGGCGGTAAGACAGCAGGTAATAGCTTCGGGCGGTGTTTCATCCCTAGATGATATTGAAAAACTGTGCCTGCTGGAGTCGCAGGGTGTCAGCGGCGTGATTTTGGGTCAAGCCCTTTATACGGGGCGGATCGATTTGCGTGCCGCGTTGGCAATTACGGGGTGTGCTTAGATGCTGGCCAAACGCATTGTGCCTTGTTTGGATGTAAAGGACGGTCGTGTGGTAAAAGGTACACAGTTTGTGCAGCTACGCGATGCCGGTGACCCGGTGGCTTTAGCCCGTTTTTATGATCTGGCGGGTGCCGATGAACTGGTATTTTTGGATATTTCCGCTTCCCATGAGGGGCGGGGAACGATGCTGGACGTGGTGCGCCGTACGGCGGAGCAGGTATTTATCCCCTTTATTGTCGGCGGCGGCATCAGCCAACTGGAGGATGTGCGCCGCTTGCTGAGTGCAGGGGCGGATAAAGTGTCGTTGAATACGGCTGCTGTGGAAAATCCGCAGTTGATTTCCGCTGCTGCCGAACGCTTCGGTTCGCAGTGCATCGTGGTGGCGGTGGACGCAAAATGGAACGCGACGCTGGATACCTGGGAGGTCTATACTCACGGCGGACGGAAGGCCACGGGCAAAGCGGTTCTTGCTTGGACAGCAGAGGCAGAGCGGCTTGGGGCCGGCGAAATTCTCTTGACAAGCATGGATTGTGACGGCGGGAAGGACGGATATGATTTGCGGCTGACAGCGGCGGTGGCAGAGCAGGTTAATCTGCCGCTGATTGCCTCCGGCGGTGCCGGCAGCATGGAGCATTTTTACGCGGCACTGACGGTAGGAAAGGCTGATGCTGCGCTGGCTGCCTCTGTTTTTCACTATCAGGAGTTTAGCGTGGCCGAAGTTAAGCAGTATCTGCGTAAACGGGGGGTGGCAGTACGCTATGACGAAACTGCAATTTGCTGAAAATGGCTTGATTCCGGTGGTGATTCAGGATGCATTGACGGAGCGGGTGCTGATGCTTGCCTATATGAACGAGGAGGCACTGCAAAAAACAATCGCTACCGGCCAAACTTGGTTTTACAGCCGCAGTCGCCGGGAACTCTGGCATAAGGGTGCCACATCGGGACATTTTCAGCAGGTAAAACGGATTGAGTATGATTGTGACGGCGATGCGTTGCTGGTGCGCGTGGAGCAAGTCGGCAGCGCCTGTCATACGGGAGAAAACAGTTGTTTCTACAGAACGCTCTTTGGCGAGGAGTCAGTCGCTTCGGTAAGTTTTTTGGCGGAATTGGCACAAATTATCGCGGAGCGGAAATTAACCAAGCCGGCCGGTTCTTATGTGGCCAAGCTTTTTGAGCAAGGGTTGGACCGTATCTTAAAAAAAATTGGCGAAGAAGCAGGCGAAGTGATTATCGCCGCCAAAAATCAAGACCGCACCGAACTAATTTATGAAAGCAGCGATTTGCTTTTCCATCTGCTGGTGCTGCTGGCGGAAAAAAATGTAGCGCTGGCGGAAGTTTTGCGGGAGTTGGCCAGTCGCCATCGTCCTGCGGCCGCGGGGCAGGCATAATGTTTGTCGATTATCATTTGCATACCGTCCGTTGTTGCCATGCGAGCGGCACCTTGGCAGAATATTTGGCGGAAGCTGAGAAAAAAGGGCTGGCGGAAATCGGTTTTGCCGACCATTTTCCCTTGGACTTGTTTGGCGTGACGGAAGAAGAGCCGCTGACCATGCGTGCTTCAGAGCTGCCCGATTATATTCGTGATGTGGAGCTGCTGCGCCGGCAGGCAACTATCCCTGTGCGCCTCGGCGCTGAGGTGGAATATCTGCCCGGCCGGGAGCGGGAGACTGCCGAAATGTTGGCTCGCTGCGGTTTAGATTATGTCATCGGCTCAATCCACACTCTTGACGGCTGGGATTTCACCCATCCCGGGCAAGCTCAACGCTATAAGCAGGAGGATATTGATTTTCTCTATGAGCGCTACTTTGCGCTTGTGCAGCAAATGGCGTCCAGCCAACTGTTTCAAATTATTGGTCACTTGGATGTGGTCAAAAAGTTTTCATATTTCCCGCGGCGGAGATGGGAGCATTTGTTGGAAGATACTTGCCGGGCAATAAAGCAGGCTGATGTTTGCGTCGAGTTAAATACTGCTGGTTGGCGCGCGCCGGTAGGGGAGGCCTACCCCGGAGAAGCCTTTCTGGCAAAATGTTATGAGCTGAACGTACCGGTGACCATGGGATCTGATGCACACAGGCCCCGGGACGTGGGCAGCGGCCTGCACCGTGCCGTTCTGCTCCTTCATAATCTGGGATTTAAGGAGATAGCAACTTTTAACGCAGGGCAACGGCAGATGCGTCCGCTAATATTGTCAGGCTAAAGTTAAGGCATGGCAAATTAAGCAAGTAAAGAAGCGAAAAGGCAGGGGAGCAATGTGAGGCTTTCAACCAAAGGTCGTTATGGGGTTCATGCCATGTTTGATTTAGCCATGCATAGCGGTGATGCGGCTATTGCGCTAAAGAGCGTGGCTCAGCGCGAGAATATCTCGGAAAAATATCTTGAGCATCTCTTTGCTAATCTTAAAAAAGCAGGTTTGATTCATAGTGTGCGCGGCGCTCAGGGAGGCTATCGTTTGGCGCGGCCGCCGGAAGAAATAACATTAGGTGATATTATTCGGGTGCTGGAAGGACCGGTCGCTCCGGCTGAATGCAGGGCGGAGGACGGCGGGCACGAAGGTTGCCAGAGCTCTTCCGCATGTGCCATGCGTTCCGTCTGGTGCCGTATCCGTGATGAGATTAACAGTATTTTGGATAATATTACCTTGGCGGAAGTGGTGGATGAACAACGGAAACGCAGCGGGGAAGGGTATATGTTTCATATTTAGACGGGTGGTCTGAGGGAGTTTTATAAACAGTTTATTGTCAGGAGGATGTTGATGCGAAGCGGTGAAGCTATTGTTTGCCGTTCGGTAGAGACGGCGGGCGGATTTATGGCGCTGGCATATACAATAACAGGGTTGTATGCGTTGGAGTTGCCCCAAGCACAGTGCAAAGACGGTTACCCGGCTGTTGGTCAGACAGAGCCGGCCTGGCTGCAAAAATTGGCGGCAGATTTAGGCAGTTATTTTAAAGGTGAGCCGGTTTCCTTTGACTGTCCTTTGGATTTAGACCTTTATTCGCCTTTCTTTAAGGAGGTTTTAACAGTTTGCGCAAAGATTGCCTATGGGCAGCGGCGCAGTTATGGCTGGCTGGCGGCAGAGGCGGGAATCCCAAAGGCTGCGCGGGCGGTCGGTCAAGCTATGGCAAAAAACCGCACTCCCTTAGTTATCCCTTGTCACCGAGTGTTGCGCAGTGATGGGGGATTAGGTGGCTTTAGCGGCGGTTTGTTCTGGAAAGAGAAGCTGTTGGCGTTGGAAGCCGGCGCTCAAGTCTGAAGAATTATTTCGCCGGAGCAGTTTAGTGCAACTGGTGCTGATTGCTCCGCCGGGGAGGAAAAGTGGATGATTGATCCGGAGGCGTTTCGCGAAGCGGCAGGATCTTTTTACCTGCAGTGGGCGTTATTAGGGTTGGGGCTGTCATTGGGCTCATTTGTCACTTTGCGGCTAATCAAGCAAGCCGCGCTTGTTGACGGTGGTTTACGCACTGATTTTTGGCGCCTGGCTGATCTTTGCACTCCAGGTCTGGCTTTAGTTCAAGCTATTTGGAGTTTAGGGGGTTTTTTCAGTCAGGCAGGATACGGCATCGAAACTAGAGTGCCCTGGGCCGTTTTTTTTGACGGCGCACCGCGGCATCCCTTGTTTATATACCATTTTGCCTTAAACTTAGCGCTGTTTTTTTTCCTGCTCCATTTCGGCAAGAAGGAGAAAATGCCGGGGGCTGTCTTTCTGCGCTATTTCATATGGTATTTTGGCGGGCGCTACTGGACTGAGGGTGTGGTGGCTGAGCCGCTCTTTTGGTGGCGTTTTAAGGCCGGTCAGCTGATAAGCCTGATCCTGCTTCACGGTGGGCTGATTTTGCTGTGGCAGCGCCGGCGCCGTCATAAAAAAGCAGAGGGAGGGGAGCGAGGATGCGTTACCTGACGGCGGGAGAGTCGCACGGCCCAGCGTTATGTGCCATTATTGAAGGGTTGCCTGCCAACCTTTGCCTGGATCCGGAAAAGATAGACGGCGATTTGGCGCGGCGGCAGCTAGGTTATGGCCGGGGCGGCCGGATGAAGATAGAGAAAGATTGTGTGGAAGTGCTTTCAGGCTTGCGCTTTGGGCGGACGCTAGGCAGTCCCTTGGCGCTGCGGATTGCTAACCTTGACTTTGAAAATTGGCGGGGAAAGATGGACCCGGCAGGGACTTGTCCGGCTGATTTGGAGGCGGTGACGCGGCCGCGGCCGGGTCATGCCGATTTAAGCGGCGCGTTAAAGTTTAATTTGGCCGATGTGCGCGATGTGTTGGAGCGGGCCAGCGCAAGGGAGACGGCGATGCGCGTGGCTGTGGGGGCGGTTGCAAAGGCGCTTCTGGCCGTATTTGGCATTCAGGTTTATTCGCAGGTGGCAGCCGTCGGCGAGGTTGCGGCTAGGACTTTGTCTGCGCAAGAACTAGAGTCACGTTACGGAGAGGTTGAGGAGTCAGCGCTGCGCAGCGCTGATAAAGTGGCAGAAGCCGCTATGATGACGGCGATTGACAACGCGAAGGCGGCGGGTGATTCACTGGGCGGAGTTTTTGAAGTGGTCGTAGTAGGCTTGCCGCCCGGCTTGGGGAGCTATACCCACTGGGACAGGAAGCTTGACGGTAGGTTGGCTGCCGCGCTGATGAGCATCCAGGCGATTAAAGGGGTAGAGGTGGGCGGCGGTTTTGCTTTAGCGGCAATGCCCGGCTCAGTCGTCCATGATCAAATCACTTTTCAGGATGGACGGGGCTACTTCCGCTTTACTAATCGTGCCGGCGGAATCGAAGGCGGCATGACTAACGGCGAGCCAGTCGTGCTGCGGGCTGCCATGAAGCCAATTCCCACGTTATACAAGCCGCTAAAGAGTGTGGAGATGGCAAATCACTTGCCTTTTGAGGCGGCGGTGGAGCGCTCTGATGTTTGCGCTGTGCCTGCGGCGGCGGTGGTGGGTGAAGCGGTGGTCGCCTGGGAAATGGCGCTTGCGCTGCGGGAAAAGGCCGGCGGCGACTCTTTGGAGGAAATGCAGGCAAATTTAGCAAATTATCATAAACTTTTGGCCGGACGCTAGGAGGCGGGCTGAATGAGATTAGTGGAAGTGGCTTTGGGTGAGCGGAGCTATCCGATATATATCGGTCAGAATATGTGGCATGAAATTCCCCAATACTGGGCTGAACGGGTAAAGCCGGGCAAATTGCTGCTCGTCAGTGACGAAACAGTATTTCCTCTTTATGGCGGACAGATGATTGACGGTCTGCAACAGGCGGGCTTTGCGGTTCACTTGGCGGTGGTGCCGGCGGGGGAGGGCAGCAAGACTTTGGCCCGGGCGGAGCAGCTCTACGGCGCCGCTATTGAGGCCGGTCTGGAGCGCAGGGATTTGATTGTGGCGCTCGGCGGCGGTGTGGTGGGAGATTTGGCAGGCTTTGTAGCGGCAACTTACCTGCGCGGCGTGACCTTTGCGCAGGTACCAACCACGCTTCTGGCCCAGGTGGATAGCAGCGTGGGCGGTAAAACGGCAGTAAATCATAGTTTGGGGAAAAATCTGATCGGGGCGTTTTATCAGCCAAAGCTGGTCTGGGTGGAACTTGATACGCTGTTAACTTTGCCGCGGAGGGAATATCTGGCCGGAGCGGCGGAAGTAATTAAATACGGAGTTATTTTGAGTGAAGCTCTACTAAAATTACTGGCTGCGCGCTGGCAGGATTTTTTGGCAAAAGAACCGGAACTGCTTACTGCCGTGGTGGGAGATTGTTGCGCCTTGAAAGCGGCTGTGGTAACAGCTGATGAGCGCGAGGAGGGCCTGCGCGCCATTTTGAATTTCGGCCATACCTTGGGCCATGCGCTCGAGGCGGCGACCTCGTATAGCTACTACCTGCACGGTGAAGCTGTGCTTGCCGGCATGGCGATGGCGGTTAAACTAGCGCTTGGCAAAGGGATTCTGCAACGGGAGGAGGCTGCCATGCTGCTTGAGCTGTTCGATCGGGTAGGGCTAGTCCCTCCGCCTGAGGCACTGCTTGCGGCAGATGTTCTGGCGGCATTAAAGCATGATAAAAAGCGTGAGGCGGGGCGAACTGTTTTTATTTTGCCTGAGGCGATAGGCAAGGTAAGAGCTTTTGATGACCTGGAGCCTGAAGCTGTGCGGCAGGTTTTGGGCAGCTATCTCTCCGGTGTTTCTGCCGGAGGTTTATTGCGGCTAACAGATTGAAGCGTTAATGTGGCAATCGGCTAGGTCCTTGTGGCAAAAAACACAAATTGACAATGTTTTGCTGAGAGTTTATAATTACTGCAGGAACTATCCTGCGGCTTTTTTTCCGGTTGTTTTTTTTTGCTCTTATAAAATTTCTTCCGAAAGAAGGAGGTATCCGGATGAAAAATAACCGTCCTCTGTTGCTCGTTTTGGCGGTCATCCTGTTATTGGCTCTTAGCGCCTTTACCGTTGACCAGGCTGCGCAAAACCTGAATTTGGGCTTAGATTTGCGCGGGGGAGTCTATATTTTATACCAGGCAGAAGAAATTGGTGATGCCGCCGGCGGAGATAAAATTGACCGCGCAGTCACAATTATCCGTAACCGGATTGATGCTCTCGGCGTGGCTAATCCCGTTATTCAGCGAGAGGGAACAGACAGGATCCGTATTGATTTGCCCGGCATTGAAGATCAGCGCGCTGCCAGGGAAGTAATCGGCAGAACGGCTATGTTGTCTTTTGCCGGTCCTGATGGTGAGACTATTTTGACTGGCGCTGAGCTGAGAAATGCCGGGGTTACTATGGATCAGTTCAACCGGCCGGCAGTATCGCTCGATTTTAACGAGGAGGGCAGAGCAAAGTTTGCCGCCGCCACGGAGAAGTTTATCGGTCAGATAATTTATATTTATTTGGATGAAGAGGTTATCTCAGCGCCGATGGTGGAAAGCATAATCACTGACGGTAACGCCATTATCACCGGGGCCGGCACAATGGACGAGGCAGCTAATCTGGCGCTGATGCTGCGTTCCGGCGCGCTGCCTGTGAGACTGGTCGAGTTGGAGACGAGAGGCGTGGGTCCGCAGTTGGGACAGGATTCCATGACTCGCAGTGTGCGGGCTGGGATAGCCGGCTTATCACTGGTGTTGCTCTTCATGCTGATTTATTACCGCGGTTTCGGAGTAGTCGCTAATGTGAGCTTAATCGTTTATCTGGCGCTTGTTCTAGGCTTGCTTACCGCTATCAATGCCACTTTAACATTGTTTGGTATCGCCGGTTTGATTTTGTCGGTGGGGATGGCGATCGATGCCAATGTGATTATTTTTGAGCGGGTAAAAGAAGAATTGAGATCGGGGCGTACCATGCGTACTTCTATTGAAGCCGGTTTTCAACGAGCATTCCGCTCAATTCTTGATTCCAACGTAACGACTTTAATCGCAGCGGCTGTTTTATTCAGTTTTGCTACTGGCCAAGTGCGCGGTTTTGCCATCACCCTTAGTATTGGTATTCTCGTCAGCATGGCAACCTCAATTTTATTGACACGTTTTTTGCTGCGCCAGGCTGCCCGCGCCAGTTTGTTCAGGGCTCCTGAAAACGCCGGGCTTAGGGGGGTAAGCAAATGAGTTTTGTTGCTTTGAGGAAATATGCCTTTATTTTTTCAGCCGTATTGATTATCGCCGGTGTGATTTCCATGAGCCTAAGAGGTTTAAATTTTGGGATTGATTTTACCGGCGGCACGCTGCTTCATCTCAATATCCGTCAGGAATTTACGCTTGAGGAGGCGCGGGGTGTGCTGGCGCCCTTAGGTTTGGAAGCGGCTACGCTGCAAAAGGTAGGCGCTGAAGGGTTGGCAGAGGGTGAAAAGCTGGAACTGCTGATTCAGACGCAGCAGTTGACTCCTGCGGAGCAGGATGATATTTTCTCTGCTTTTCAGGAAAAGTATGAATTAACTGCCGATGACTTGCTTCGCGTCGAGAATGTGGCGCCTGTGGTGGGCGGTGAATTACAGAGGCAGGCATTGATCGCTTTGCTGCTTGCCGGTTTGGGAATGATTGCGTATATTACCATTCGTTTTGAGTTCCGCTTTGCTGTCAGCGCTATCGCCGCTCTGCTCCATGATCTGCTGGTTATGCTGGCCTTCTTCTCCCTTTTCCAGATTGAAGTAAACGGGCCGTTTATTGCCGCCGTGCTGACTGTGCTGGGTTATTCGATTAACGATACGATAGTAATCTATGACAGAATTCGAGAGAATTTGAAGACCCGCCGCAAGGAGCAGTTTGCCGATGTGGTGGACAATAGTATCAGACAGTCTCTGGTCCGTGCGATTAACACATCGGTAACTACGCTTATCGTTGTCGTCACTATTTTGGTTTTTGGCGGCATCACCTTGTACCCCTTTATGCTGGCGTTACTGGTGGGCGTGTTTTTTGGCACCTATTCCTCTGTTTTTATCGCAAGTCCCATTTGGCTTGTCTGGAAAGAGCGGGAGATGCGCAAGCACTTGAGAGCAAAATCAGCCTAAAGCTACCGCTTTGGGCTTTTTTTTTGGCTGCAAGTTGCTAGGTTGTGCTGCAAAACAGTAGGGAATAAGTTTTTGTCTTTGCCCTCACCCTCACCCTCACCCTCACCCTAACCCTCTCCCAGAGGGAGAGGGGAACTGTAATAGAGGGAGAGGGGAACTGTAATAGAGGGAGAGGGGAACTGTAATAGAGGGAGAGGGGAACTGTAATGGAGGGAGAGGGGAGAAGGAGAGGAATTTTTGGGGAGGGCAATTCCCCTCCCGTGGAGGGGTGGCGCGAAGCGCCGGGGTGGTTACTCCGGTGGAGTCTTTGCTTTTTGAGATTTACGTATTATGAGTTTGTTGAGGCGGAATGCGACCACCCCGCCCTAGCGGGCACTTCATGCTAGCGACCACCCCGCCCTAGCGGGCACCCCTCCAAAGGAGGGGAATTTTTGGGGGAGGGGAATTTTTGGGAGAGAGGATTTATTTCTGGTTGGATTCTATGTGCCAAAAAAGGGATTTTTCACGTTTTGACGAATCATAGACTTAGAGAGAATGTTGGCTGGGGACCGGAGGATAAAAAACATGACGGCAAAACCATGGCGCTGGGTAGCGCCGGAAACAGACTGGAGTGCGGTGAAGAGGCTCTCTGAAACGATGAAGCTGCACCGCCTGACAGCAGCCTGCCTGCTGCAAAGGGGCGTCTCCACTGTAGAGGAGGCGCGCTTTTTCCTGAAGGGCAGCTTGACGGAGCTGGCAGATCCTTATGCTATGTCCGGTATGAAAGAGGCGGTGCAAAGGCTCGCACATGCTGTTGCCGTTAAAGAGCGGCTGCTGATTTATGGTGATTATGATGCCGACGGCGTTACTTCTGTGGCACTCTTGACCGAGGCGTTGCAAAAGTTCGCTGTGCCGGTGGAATACTATGTGCCAAGCCGTCTTGGCGACGGCTACGGTCTGCACGGGCAGATTCTCAAACAGTTTGCTGCCGGCGGAGGCAGGTTGGTTTTGACAGTGGATTGCGGCATAAATTCTTTTGAAGAAATGGATCTGGCGAAGGAATTAGGTATTGACTTAATAATTACTGATCACCATGAGTCTTTTCCCGGCCGGCGCAGCGCTTATGCAGTCTTAAATCCTAAACAGCCTCACTGCAGTTATCCTGAGCAAAATCTGGCAGGGGTAGGCGTAGCTTGGACGCTGGTGAGGGCGCTGTATAGCCACTTAGGCGTCCCTTTTGCGGAGGCTGCAGAACTGCTCGACTTTGTGGCGGTAGGCTCTATCGCTGATGTGGTGCCACTTTCAGGAGAGAACCGTCTTTTGGTGAAAGCCGGCCTGGAAAAATTGGCGAAGGGCACCCGCCCCGGCTTGGCTGCACTGGCTCGGCTTTGCGGAGGTGAAGAGGGAAAACTGACAGCGTCGCAGGTTGCCTTTAGAATTGCGCCCCGCCTGAATGCGCCGGGACGGTTGGGGGACGCATTCCCTGCACTGCAGGCTCTCTTGGCCTCACCGGAGGTAGCTTGCCAACTGGCACTGGACTTGGATGAAAAAAACCGCCTGCGGCAGCAGGTGGAGAAAGATATCTTTGAAAAGGCGCACCAACAGGCAGCCGCCTGCATTGATCCGGCGCTGGTGTTGTGGCACCAGGACTGGCACCCCGGTGTGATCGGAATTGTGGCGGGACGTCTGGCTGCGGAGTTTGGCAAGCCTGCGGTCCTGATTGCCCTCGACGGCGAAGAAGGACGCGGCTCTATCCGGTCTGTTCCGGGCTGCAATCTCATGGAGGCTTTGCAACTTTGTGCCAAACAGCTCATTCGCTTTGGCGGTCATCCGGAAGCGGCAGGCCTTTCTGTAGACAAGGCTAACTTAGCGCAATTTCAGGCAGCCTTCTGTCTGGCGGTGGAGAGCCAGGGAGTGAAAGAGGGCAAGACTATGTTCATAGCGGAGGCGGAAGCAGCCGAATTGTCTCTGGCGCTGGTGCAGGAATTGGCTTGTCTGGAACCGTTCGGTCAAGGCAACCCCGAGCCCCTCTTTCTCATAAAGGGAATGGCTGTAGATATGGCACGAAGGGTCGGTGCGCAGGGAGCTCATTTGCAGTTGCGTTTGCGAAAGGGCAGCCTGATTTTTAGAGCCATTTGCTTTGGCGGCGGGGATAAGCAGATCTCAACTGGAGAAACGGTGGATGCATTAGTAGTTCCGACTGCGAACACTTGGCAGAATCAGACTGAACTATCGCTCCAGGTGAGGGCTTTGCGCAGTAGTTCGCCGGAGCAGAAGGTGCTTTAAGTGATTTTATTCTCCCAAGGGGGAAAGAATTTATGAGTCTGCAAGCGCTGAAAATGCTGATAAAATCATATTATCCCGTGGAGCCTGACTGGAGCCTCTTGGAAAAGGCGTATCATTTTGCGGTGTCAGCGCATCAGGGGCAAAAGCGTTTTTCCGGCGAACTCTATGTTACTCATCCTTTGGGTGTGGCCACCATTCTGGCTGAGCTGGAGTTGGATTTGGATACGATCGTTTCCGGACTTTTGCACGATGTGGTGGAAGACACGGAAGCTCCCCTGGAGCAGATAAGCCAAGAGTTTGGCAGAGAGGTCGCCATGCTTGTGGACGGCGTCACCAAACTTTCTAAATTGGAGTATAGGTCTAAAGAGGAGCACCAGGCAGAAAATCTGCGTAAGATGTTTATTGCCATGGCCAAAGATATTCGTGTGCTCTTAATCAAGCTGGCGGACCGCACGCATAATATGCGAACGCTGAAATACTTAACGTCGATCAAACAGCAAGCTATTTCCAGGGAAACCTTGGAGATTTACGCACCGCTCGCTCACCGCCTTGGGATCTATAAGATAAAATGGGAACTGGAAGATTTGGCTTTTCGTTTTTTGGAGCGGGATCGTTATTACGCTTTGGTGGATCGACTGGCCAAAAAACGGCAGGAACGGGAGGCTTTTATTGGGCAGACTATGGCCATGCTTCAGCCGAAGCTGGATGAAGTAGGCCTTGAAGCCCATATTTCCGGCAGGCCTAAGCATCTCTACAGTATTTCCCAGAAAATGAAAGAGCAGGGCAAGGAATTTCACGAGATTTATGATTTGACGGCTATCCGCATTGTTGTCGATTCATTGAAAGACTGTTACGGTGCCTTGGGCATTGTCCATACTTTATGGAAGCCCATTCCCGGTAAATTTAAAGATTATATTGCCATGCCTAAAGCTAATATGTACCAGTCGCTCCATACTTTGGTTATGGTGGGAAAGAACGAACTGCTGGAAGTGCAGATTCGCACTATGGAGATGCACAGGACGGCAGAATACGGGATTGCAGCACATTGGCGCTATAAAGAAAAGAAGGATGGCCGGCATGACCTGGAGTTTGAAGATAAGCTTTCCTGGCTGCGGCAAATTGTGGAACTGCAACAAGATTCAAAAGATGCCCATGAATTTATGGAAAGTGTAAAAATTGACCTTTTTACCGATGAGGTATTTGTTTTTACGCCAAAAGGTGATGTAATTGATCTGCCGGCCGGTTCCATTCCCTTGGATTTTGCCTATAAAATTCATACAGACATTGGCCACCGCTGTATCGGCGCCCGGATAAACGGCCGCTTGGTTCCGTTGGATTATGAACTGAAAACGGGCGATATTGTCGAAGTGATGACAGCCAAGCAGAGTCACCCCAGCCGTGACTGGTTAAATATGGTAAAGAGCTCCGGAGCCAGAGCAAAAATCCGCGCTTGGTTTAAGAAGGAGCGTCGGGATGAGAATCTGGGCAAAGGTAAAGAGTTGCTGGAAAAAGAATTGCGCAGGCATGAGTTGGAGCCAAGCCAGTATCTAAAAAACCCCTTTTTGCTGGAGATGGGAAAAAAGTTTAATGTTCACGGCGAGGAAGAAATCTTTGTTGCGATTGGGTTGGGTGGGATAACGCCTGCTCAGGCGGTAAGCCGTTTAAAAGAGGAATACCGCAAGAAGTTCGGCGCAGCAGGAGCGGAACCTCTAAAAGAGTTCAAACCGCAAAAACCCGGCAAAGCCGGCAAAGGTGTGCGGATTGACGGGATAGACAACTTGCTATTGCGCTTTGCCAAGTGTTGTACGCCTGTTCCCGGCGACCAGATTGTAGGCGTGGTTACCCGTGGCCGCGGAGTATCTGTTCATCGCAAAGACTGCCCAAATGTCCAGGAGCGTACGGAAAAACAGCAAATGCTTGACGCTTCTTGGGAAGAAAGGGCTGAAGGAAGCTATCCGGTGGAGATCGAAGTAAGCGCCATGGACCGACCGCAAATTCTGATGGATGTGGTTAACGCTGTAGCCGAATGCAAAGTAAACATTACCGCTTTGAACGGGCGAAGCACTAAAGACAAATTGTCTTTAATCAGTATGACTGTGATGGTTGCGGACATCGCCCATTTAGACAATATTATCAACCGCATTAACCGAGTAAAAGATGTTTACCACGTCCACCGTCTTAAAGGCTAGAGCAAAAGGAAAGCAATGGGAAACCATATAATTTCCTGGTATGAAAAAGATGCCTTATTCAGTCCCTCACCCTGCCCTCACCCTTACCCTCTCCCAGAGGGATTATTCCCCTCCTAAGGAGGGGTGGCGCAAAGCGCCGGGGTGGTTTTCTCCTAAGGAGGGGTGGCGCAAAGCGCCGGGGTGGTTATTGCCGCTAAAATTTCAATCTTCTTGAGGTTTTTTGTTTTGCAAATCTTTTGTGGGGCATGTAACCACCCCGCCCTCACGGGCACCCCTCCAGTGGAGGGGAATTGTTCTGTCGCCCTTGTCGGCAGCCCTTGTCCAAGTGTTTTACACATACCCTCACCCTTACCCTCTCTCTGGAGAGGGGAGTTGTGCCTAAAAAGGACGCTCCGTGTTTAGATATAATTTCCCAACAAAAAAGACGCTTCGCATTTTTAGAAAACGCGGAGCGTCTTTTCTAAAGTTAAGATTTGGCGGCAAGTTAAGGCAGCGACGAAGGAGCAGGTTAAAAGGTGAAATATGCTGCTATGCCGCGGAAAATGGCATTGGCTGAGTTTTGCCGGAAATCGTTTGTGCGCATCAGCGCTTCTTCCTGCGCGTTTGAAATAAAGGCCAGTTCCAGCAGGACAGAAGGCATGGTCGTTTCACGGATAACGTGAAAGTTGCCGTGCTTGACACCGATATCTCTCAGGCCTAATGCTTGTACCAGTTCTTTCTGAAGATATTCTGCTAGCAGCCGCGATGCGGTGGCAGTAGCGTTGTTTTGAAAAAAGTATGTTTCTGTTCCGCCGACGGCAGTGTTTGTGTGAGCATTCGTGTGGATGCTGACAAAGATGTGAGCATTTGCGGCTGCGGCAATGTTAACGCGCTGGGGGAGAGAAACAATGCTGTCATTATCACGCGTTAGGATTACTGTAGCACCCGCTTGGCGCAGCATTTCGGCAACACGGAGAGAAACGTCCAGCACCACTTCTTTTTCCATTAGCCCTGTTGGTCCGACAGCGCCTGGGCTGCCGCCATGGCCAGGGTCGATAACGATAACTTGACCGGCAAGCGATTGGCCGACACCGGCGGCAGGAGGTGACGTCTGGCGGTTGAACACGAGGACAAATTCAGCAAATACCCAGCCGGTCTGCCCGGAAGAAAGACGGATCTGGAGCCATTCACCGCTTTCAGTCACGACTTCGGCTAATGTGCCAAGCGGCAGGAGTGCGATGCGTTCAGCTTCAGTGCTGGGGCTGCTCCGCAAGTTCAGCGCGTTGACGGTGACTCTGGCTAAGCGTTGTGTTGGTGTTTGTCCATCTTCCGGCTGCCCTGTTTCAGGCTGGTTGGAGATTGGCGAGGGAAGCGGTGCGGGTTGATTGATTGAAATGTGTTGTGCAAATACCCAGCCGACTTGACCGTCAGGCAAACGGACTTCATGCCAGTTGCCTTGCGTCCGCAAAATTGCCAGTTGGCTGTTTAGGCCAAGGGTGGTAATGGCTTGAAAAGAAACGTCAGGGCCGCTGCGGAGCGGGAGTGCGGCCATAGTTACCGTTCCGTTTTGGGTGTTTGCAATAGGGGCGGGGACGGGCGCTGGCAGCGGCGCCGGCTGCGGTATAGGGCTTGGCGCGGGCAAGGGTGTAGGAGAGGCTTCGTTGATTAGAATATATTGCGCAAAAACCCAACCGATTTGGCCGGTCGTCAGACGAACTTGGTGCCATCTGCCTTGGGTTTGCAAGATTGTGACTTGTGTTTGGGGGGGCAGGGTGGTAACGGCGTTAAATGTTACGTCAGGTCCGCTGCGGAGCGGGAGGGCAAAATGATTTACTGTGCCGTTTCGTTGGTTTAGAGTAGGAGAGGGAGAAGGAGCAGGTGTGGGGCTGGGCGGCACGGCAGGCGAAGGTGCAATGTTGGTCGGATTTGCAGCGCTGACAGTAACATGGGCGGAAAAAACCCAACCTGCTTGTCCGGAGGACAGTCTTAACTGATGCCAGTTGCCCTGGCTATGTATGACGGGGAGCACAGTTCCCAGTGTAATGCCGGCAATGCGGTTAAAAGTCGTGTCGGGGCCTGAACGGACGTTTAGTGAAGCCACGTTGACGCGTGCCCACGAGCTTGGTTGTTGGCTGCGTAATGTAACAAATTCAGTTGTAATCCAGCCGGTCTGCCCGCTTTGGAGGGAAATTTGCGCCCAGCCAGCCCGTTCGAGGAGGACAGGCAAAACGGCGCCACGGTTGAGAGTGGCAATCCGTTGGTGAGCAGTACCGGGGCCGCTGCGCACATTAAGGACAGCAACATTTACGGTAGCGGTGCGAAGAGTGACAGCGCTTGCCGGACGGCTTGTCCCAAACATAAATGTAAGGAGCAGAAAGACCATTAATGTAACGGGGAGAAGCTTTTTCACTAAGCACCATCCTCTGCAAGATTATTTAATGGAGAAAAATAACACTTCCGCTCCTATTTTATCATGGAGCGACAGGATTCGCCATGGTAAATATTTCCCAATTTTCCAGATTACGCGAAAGTTGGCTGGAGCTCCGCAAAGCATTGACAGGTGCAAGGAGCACTTTTATAATAGAATAAATGCATAGCAATCCTATGTAATTATTAGGAAATAAAAGCGTTCAGGTTTTTTGTTTTGACAGCATAATTTGAGGGAGGAAGAAATGGCATGGATATCGCCGAACTAAAGAAGGGTGGCTTCCTAAAGCAGTTACAAAAGGACTATTTCGCCGTACGTTTGCGGGTGGCCGGCGGGAATCTGACGCTGGAGCAGCTGGAGACTGTTCATCAGGTAGCCAAGAAATACGGCAAAGGGTATATCCATCTTACCACCCGCCAGGGGATAGAGATTCCGTTTATTCATTTTGACCATATTGATGCGGTAAGGGGAGAATTGTTTGCCGGCGGGATAGGACTCGGCGTTTGCGGCGGCACGGTGCGCGGCGTGATGGCCTGTCAAGGTTCTTATTTGTGTCCGCACGGTCATCTTGATGCCAAAGAGCTTTCTCGGCAGATTGATGAGCAGTTCTTTGCTGCGCAGGTGCCCGGCAAATTTAAAATTTCGGTTGCCGGCTGCAACAGAAGCTGTGCTAAGCCGCAGGAAAACGATCTGGGCTTTGGCGGCGTGATAAAGCCGGTATTTCGGGAAAATGACTGTATCGGCTGCGGCTTGTGTGCCGATATTTGTCCTGCGGCTGCCATTTTGCTGCAGGACGGTTATCCTTTGCTCGATCGTGAAAAGTGCATCAACTGCGGAGAATGTGTGACGGCTTGCCCCACCGCAGCCTGGCGCCAGGGAGAAGCGGGCGTGAGGGTTTGGGCCGGCGGCCGTATCGGCCGCGACCCGAAACTGGGAGAGGTTGCAGTTGCTTTTCTGCCGCTAGCTAAAATCCCTGCGGCCATTGAAGCAAGCCTGGGTTTTTTCCGGGAACATGGCAGAAGTAAGGAGCGTTTCGGTAAAGTAATTGAGCGGATCGGTTGGCGAAAATACCGGGAGGTGATGGAGCGTGCAGTCAGGCAAGACGCTTGATATCACAAATGATAGCTGCCCCATAACCTTTGTAAAGATTAAGCTGGCCTTAGAGAGTTTGGCAGCGGGAGATATTTTGGAAATTCTGCTTAGCGGCGGCGAAGCAGTAAAAAATGTGCCGAGGAGTCTGCGCGCCGAAGGACATCGGGTTGTTGCTCTAGAAAAACAGTCGAATGGGACATATCGATTGTTGGTGGAGAAAGAAGGCGCTTCAGGAAAAGATAGCTGAGAAAAGGAGGGGTTGAACTGATGCTGACTGACAGTCAGGTAGTACGCTATTCCAGGCATATTCTTTTGCCTGAAGTGGGTGGCAAGGGACAGGAGAAACTGTTGAATGCTAAGGTACTGCTGGTTGGTGCCGGCGGTTTGGGCTCTGCTTGCGCACTTTATCTGGCGGCAGCAGGTGTGGGGACACTTGGCATGATGGACGCGGATACCGTGGATTTGAGCAATTTACAGCGGCAGGTGATTCACGCTACGCCGGATATAGGCAAGTTGAAAGTTGAGTCGGCAAAAGAAAGTATCTTTCAGCTCAATCCTGATGTGAATATGTCTGTTTATCCGGAGAATGCTTCTGCGGATAATGTGCCGTGTATTTTGCCGGGATACGATTTAGTGGTGGATTGTTGTGACAATTTTGCCACCCGTTATTTGCTGAGCGATGCGGCGGTTATTTATGAGAAACCTTATGTCTATGGCAGTATCTTGCGTTTTGATGGTCAAGCCGCCGTGTTCAAACCGCCTGCAGGACCGTGTTATCGCTGCATCTTCCATGAACCGCCGCCGGCAGGAATGTCGCTAAGCTGCCAGGAAGCAGGCGTTCTTGGGGTGCTGCCCGGTTTGATTGGTCTGATTCAGGCAACAGAAGCAATTAAGCTTATTTTGGAGGTAGGCGAGCCGTTAATCGGTCGATTGTTAATGGTAGATGCGTTGGGACTGGAGTTTATGACCGCTAAAGTAAAGCGCAGGATTAGCTGCCCGGTATGCGGCGATAATCCTGCCATCACTGATTTGCGAGCTGAAAATTATAACCAGCCGGTTTGTGATGTGAAGCAGGAGGATTGGTAAGGAGAAGGAAAAAATATATAAAGAGAAAATATGTAGAGAAAACAAATCTGCCGGGAAAAGAGGTTCAATTTATGGAAAAGCGATTTGGAAGCGGTGCCGGACGTGGCAAGGCAATCGGTACACGCTTAGTGCAAAGTGGCGTGCGCTTTGACCCCGCCACAGGGGCACTGAGCGTGCCTATCTACCAGTCTGCCACCTTTGCCCACCCGGCGCCCGGTATTTCCACCGGTTACGACTACAGCAGAACTGGAAATCCGACGCGACAGGCATTGGAAGATGCTTTGGCAGCATTGGACGAAGGGGTGGGAGCCTATGCCTTTGCTTCCGGAATGGCAGCTCTTACGGCAGTAATGATGCTTTTTAAAGCAGGTGACCATCTGATTTTTGGGGAAGATATTTATGGCGGTACTTACAGGTTGATGGATTGGATTTTTACTAAGTTTAACCTCTCTGTCAGTTACGTCAATACCGCAGACTTGACGACTGTCGAGGCAGCCATTACGCCGCAGACACGCGCAGTATTCCTGGAGACGCCGTCAAACCCGTCATTGATTACCACAGATATTGCCGCAGTTGCCGCCTTGGGCAAAAAACATGGTCTGCTGACGGTGGTGGACAACACGTTATTGACCTCTTACTTGCAGCGGCCATTGCTGCTGGGAGCCGACTTGGTAGTTTACAGCGCCACAAAATATCTGGGAGGGCATAATGATCTGCTGGCAGGCGCGGTTGTTACGGCAAATCGCCGCTTGGCTGATGAGCTGGCGGTAATGCAAAACGCCACCGGCCCGGTGCTCGCCCCCCATGACGCTTGGCTGCTTTTGCGCGGCATAAAAACTTTGGCGGTTCGCATGGACAGGCAACAGGAAAATGCCGCTTACTTAGCACGGTGGTTACAAAATCAGCAGCAGGTAGAGAAGGTGCTCTACCCTGGCCTGCAGGAATTGCACCCGCAGACAAACGGGCCGGGAGCAGTGCTCTCCTTTGTGGTTAAGAACGAAGAGCTGGCCAGAGCCTTAATTGGCCGCCTGCAAATTATTACCTTTGCCGAATCATTAGGCGGGGTAGAGTCGTTAATTACTTATCCGTATCTGCAAACTCATGCCGATGTGCCGGAGGCTACCAGACAACGTCTCGGAATCCACCAGCGCATGCTGCGCCTTTCGGTGGGCATCGAAGAGCGTGAAGATTTGCGCGCAGATTTGGCGCAGGCTCTAAATCCAGAGGAAACGGAGGGATAGCGATGGACTGGGAAACAAGATTGATTCACTCCGGGTATGATCTTTGTGAACACACCGGGGCTGTCAGCATCCCTATTTACCACGCCTCCACTTTTAAGCAGCCTTCTATTGATAATTTCGGGCCATTTGAGTACGGCCGTTCCGGCAACCCTACGCGTCAAGCGCTGGAGGGGCTGATGGCTGTACTGGAGGGAGGCCTGTACGGCTTTGCCTTTTCTTCCGGCATGGCGGCAATTTCCTCGGCGTTGAGCCTGCTTTGTGCGGGCGAACATCTGGTGGTCTCAAGAGATGTCTACGGCGGTACATATCGGGCGCTGACGGGACTTTTTAACCGCTTTGGCATTACCCATAGTTTTGTGGACACTGCCGACCTGGGCGCCATTGAGGCGGCCATAACGCCGCAGACAAAAGCCCTTTTTTTAGAAACCCCCTCAAACCCCACCCTGCGCATCACCGATCTGGCCGCCTGTGCCAACTTGGCAAAAAGATACGGCTTGTTTACGATTGTCGATAACACCTTTATGACGCCGTACCTGCAACGCCCTTTGGAATTAGGGATAGATGTAGTAGTCCACTCAGCCACCAAGTTCCTGGGAGGGCATAGTGACACTATTGCCGGCGTGGCAGTAGTCAAAGATGAACTGTTGGCTAGACGGCTGCGCATGGTGCAAAATACTTTCGGCGCCGTACTTGGTCCGCAAGATTGCTGGCTTGTTCAACGTGGAATCAGGACGCTAAAAGTGCGCATGGATGCACAGCAGGAGAAAGCGGCAAAGCTGGCAGCTTGGCTTCTAGTCCATCCCCAGGTGGCGGCAGTATCTTTTCCGGGGTTATCGGCTCACCCGGGACGGGAAGTGCATGCAGTGCAAAGCAGCGGGCCGGGTTGTGTGCTGAGCTTTACGCTGGCAGATCCTCTGGGAGCCAGGCCTTTTCTTGAGCGGGTCAGGCTGCCTCTCTTGGCAGTCTCGCTTGGTGGTGTGGAAAGCATTCTCTCTCATCCAGCCACGATGTCACATGCGTCAATGCCAAAAAAGTACCAGGAAATACTGGGGATTGAAGAAAACTTATTTCGGCTGTCAGTCGGGCTAGAGTCCTATGCGGATCTAGAGAACGATTTGGCGCAAGCTTTGGCTTTCTAGTCGCTGAAAACGCGTGGTTTAGTGAAAAATTTGATGGATAACTTCTTGACAGCTGCGGAAAGGGAGGATATAATACTACTAAACTAATAGAATTAGTAGGAATTAAAGATGCCGACCCGGAGGTAAGCCGGGGCGGCAGGAGAATTGACAAGAATATTTGTATTGGAGGAAAAAAAATGGCCAAAATTGCTGAAAACCTGACTGATTTAATCGGTAACACGCCTCTTTTGGAGTTAAAGAATTTTAATGCCGCCAGCCGTGTGGGAGCAAAGATTATTGCCAAGCTAGAGTATTATAATCCTCTTGGCAGCGTTAAAGACCGAATTGGCTACGCGATGATTAAAGATGCGGAAGAAAGAGGTCTGCTGACAAAAGACTCTGTGATTATTGAGCCGACCAGCGGCAATACCGGCATTGCTCTGGCGTTTGTGGCGGCGGCAAGAGGCTATCGCCTGATTCTTACTATGCCGGAGACGATGAGCATTGAGCGGAGAAATCTTTTAAAGGCTTTGGGCGCGGAGTTGATCCTTACTCCCGGTGCGGAGGGGATGAAAGGTGCGATCAGGAGGGCTGAAGAACTGGCGGAGGAGACGCCAAACGCTTTTATTCCTCAGCAGTTCAAAAACCTAGCCAATCCGCAAATTCACCGCGTAACGACAGCGGAAGAAATCTGGCGAGATACAGATGGTGAAGTAGATATTTTTGTTGGCGGCGTGGGTACCGGAGGGACGATTACCGGCGTGGGTGAAGTGCTAAAGCAAAGGAAGCCTGATGTGAAGATTATTGCGGTGGAACCTGCAGATTCACCGGTGCTTTCCGGCGGCAGTCCCGGTCCTCATAAAATCCAGGGAATCGGTGCAGGTTTTATCCCGGAGATACTTAATAAAAGCGTAATTGATGAAGTTTTCCTGGTAAAAAATGAAGAGGCCATTGAGACGGCACGTCTTTTGGCAAAAAGAGAAGGGTTGCTGGTGGGCATTTCTTCCGGTGCCGCCGCTTTTGCCGCCGCCGAAATCGGCAAGCGCCCTGAGAACAGGGGGAAAAATATTGTAGTCGTTCTTCCCGACACCGGGGAGCGTTATTTAAGCACCGTTCTCTATCAGGACCTTACTTGAGTTGTCGGGAGACGTCTGCTACAAAAATTCCCCTCCCCTGGAGGGGTGCCCGCAAGGGCGGGGTGGTCGTGTGGACGAGTGGGACAAATCACCTGTCCCCCTGTAGGGGTGCAGGAGGTAACCACCCCGGCGCTTTGCGCCACCCCTCCACCGGAGGGGAATTATTCTCAGAATCTTTTCTTTCAGTGAATTGCAGACTTTCACAGAATGCTGAAGCGAGCGTTAGGTGAAAGCAGCGATCAGTAAACCGCGACTAGCAGCTGCGATAACGTGCGAGCGGAGCAGCTGGGTGAGTCTGAAATACCTAAAAAAGACGCTCCGTGTTTTAAATAATTTCCAAATAAAAAGAAGGCCGCAATTCACAAAAAAAGTGATTGCGGCCTGCGCAATTTTATTCAACTTTTGCTCATCGATGAGGTCAATTATGGTCTCTGTGATAGCGGATTCTTTGACTTAACTGTTTTTTCCTGCTAAAATGATGGTGACAAAGGCTGATTTTGTCCTCTTGGAGGAGACGCGGCTTGACGATTTAGATTTATTTTGCCGGCATGTTGTTGATTATCTGCAAAGACGGCGCCTGTTATAAAACAGGTGAGGGCATGGGGAGGACCACCCCGGCGCTTCGCGCCACCCCTCCAAGGGAGGGGAATGGCCATCATCTCCCCTCTCCCTCTGGGAGAGGGTTAGGGTGAGGGCATGGGGAATGTTGACAAGCTTGTGCCGATTGGCTAGAATGAAGATGGCAAACCGATACTCCGGCCGGATAGGGGCGGGGTTTTTTTGTAAGGGAGGCATGATTGTGTTAACTAAAGCGCCCCGGGGAACCCGGGATATTCTGCCAAGCGAAGTGGAACAATGGCAGTTCTTTGAGGAGAAAGTCAGGGAGCTTTGCCGGTTGTTTGGCTATGCCGAGATCCGTACGCCGGTGTTTGAACATACAGAGCTTTTTTTGCGCAGTGTGGGAGAAGTGACGGATATTGTGGCAAAGGAAATGTACACCTTTACAGATCGAGGGGATCGCTCGTTGACATTGCGGCCTGAGGGGACTGCGCCGGTGGCAAGGGCTTTTTTGGAGCACAAGCTCTACGGGGAGGCGCAGCCGCTGAAAGTTTATTACATAGGGCCTATGTTTCGTTATGACAGGCCGCAGGCAGGCCGCTACCGGCAGTTCCACCAGTTTGGCGTGGAAGTTTTCGGCACGAAGGAACCGTCTCTTGATGCGGAGGTAATCACGCTTTCGCTTTATGTTTTTCGTGCGCTGGGGCTGGAAGAATTTACGCTGCAGCTTAACAGTGTCGGCTGCCCTCACTGCCGGGATGAGTATCGTAGTTGTTTGCAGGAGGAATTACATGAGAAGTTAAACCGGTTTTGCCCGGACTGTGCCGGCCGTTTTCATAAAAATCCGTTAAGAATTTTGGATTGCAAGCAAGAGTCTTGTCAGGAATTGACTGCGAATGTATCGCTTTTGCTTGACAAGCTCTGCGGTGACTGCGCGGAGCACTTTGCCGCGGTGCGGGAGTCTCTGGATGTTCTAGGAGAGCCTTATGTTGTTAATCCGCGCTTAGTGCGCGGACTTGATTACTATAGCAAAACAGCTTTCGAAATTGTTTCTCCGGTTTTGGGGGCGCAGAGTTCGCTTGGCGGCGGTGGGCGTTATGACCATTTGCTTGCCACCATCGGCGGTCCGGATGTGCCGGGGATTGGTTTTGGCATTGGTATTGAACGCGTTCTGCTGGCGCGTGCGGCTGCGGGCAGCTCGCTGCCGGAGAGTAAGTTGACTGATGTTTTTGTCGTCACCGCCGGAAACGTGTCGGCGGCAGAGGCGCTGCGAGTCGTTATTGCTCTGCGGCGCCAGGGTGTGGCTGCGGATAAAGATTACTTGGGGCGCAGTCTGAAAGCGCAACTTAAGTTTGCCGATAAAAAGCAAGCAAGATACGTCGTGATACTCGGTGATGAAGAAATGAAGCGCGATCAAGCCGTGTTGCGTGATATGCAAACAGGAGGCCAGGAGGATGTGGCATTGACTGAATTGGCAAGCATGCTGGCAGGGCTGGTTAAGGGGGCAAAGAGATGAATTTGCGTGATGTTTATTGCGGTGAGGTAAAGAAAGCGCAAATTGGCGAGCTGGTAACTTTAAATGGCTGGGTGCAGCGCCGCCGTGACCATGGTAAGCTGATTTTTTTAGATTTGCGTGACCGGAGCGGATTGATTCAGGTGGTTTTTAACTTTGAACATGACTCAAACATGTTTAAGCAGGCAGAGGAGATTCGAAACGAATTTGTGCTTGCGGTAAAAGGGAAAGTTGTCTCTCGTTCTCCGGAGACGGTGAACAGGAAATTGTCGACCGGAGAGATTGAAGTGCTTGCGGAAGAACTGATAATTCTAAACAGAGCTAAAACACCGCCCTTCTATATTGAAGATGGGGTGGATGTTGATGAAAATATTCGTCTGCGTTACCGCTACTTGGATTTGCGCCGACCTGAAATGCAGAAGAATTTGTTTTTGCGTCACCGTGTTTGCAAACTTGTCCGAGACTATCTGGACAGGGAAGGTTTTTTAGAAGTGGAAACACCGATGCTGACAAAAAGTACGCCGGAAGGAGCAAGGGATTATCTGGTGCCAAGCCGGCAAAATCCGGGCAGCTTTTTTGCCTTGCCGCAATCGCCGCAACTTTTTAAGCAGCTTTTAATGGTGGCTGGTATGGAGCGATATTTTCAGATTGCCCGTTGTTTTAGGGACGAAGATCTGCGTGCCGATCGGCAGCCGGAGTTTACACAGATAGATATAGAGCTCTCCTTTTGTGATCAAGAGATGGTGCTTGAGTTGATGGAAGGGATGATTGCCCATGTCTATGCGGAGGCGTTGGGGGAGGAGATTGCGGTGCCTTTTCCGCGCATGGCTTATCAGGAAGCGATGGAGCGTTTCGGCAGCGATAAACCTGACACACGCTTCGGACTGGAATTAAACGATCTTTCTGCTATTGTGAGCAGTGTAGACTTTAAGGTGTTTAAGCAAGTGCTTGCCGGTGGCGGTGTGGTAAAAGGAATTAACGCTAAGGGATGCGGGCATTTCAGTCGCCGCGAGCTCGATGAGTTGACGGCGTTTGTTGCGCAGTTTGAGGCTAAAGGTTTGGCATATATGTTTGTGGAAGCGGACGGCAGCATCCGTTCGCCGATTGCCAAGTTTTTTGCCGCGGAAACTTTGGAGCAAATTGTGGCGCTGATGTCCGGGGAGCCCGGAGATTTGCTGCTGTTTGTGGCAGATAAGCGGGAGGTGGCTTATCAGTCACTAGGTGCGTTGCGCCTGCATTTAGCTGAACGGCTTGGCCTGCCTGATAAATTGCGGCGTAATTTTCTTTGGGTGGTCGATTTTCCGCTTTTATCTTTTACTGAGGCTGAACAACGTTATACTGCCAATCATCATCCTTTTACGGCGCCGCGAGACGAGGACTTGGAAAAACTGGAAAGCGAACCGCAAAATGTGCTGGCGAAGGCGTATGATCTGATCTTAAACGGAGTGGAAATCGGCGGCGGCTCTTTGCGGATATATAAACGGGGGCTGCAGGAGCGGCTATTTAAGCTGTTAGGTTTCTCGCAGGAGAGTGCGCGTGAGCAATTTGGCTTTTTGCTTGACGCCTTTGAGTACGGCACACCGCCGCATGGTGGAATTGCTTTTGGTTTGGATCGCTTGGTGATGCTGATGACCGACATGAATTCTATCCGCGATGTGATCGCCTTTCCAAAAACAGCAAGCGCCGGCTGTTTAATGACAGCGGCGCCGGCTTCTGTGGCAGACTCGCAACTAGAGGAGCTGCATATTAAGCTGTCTTTACCGCAGAAAAAGTAAGGAATTGTTGAATCTCTTTCTCCAATACTTCATTCTTTAATAGAATTCCTCCGGGGATAATGCCTCCGTCGGCTACAATCGAATCGGCTATTTCCGCCTCATCCTCAATGAGTACATCATTCCAGAGGATACTCCTTTTAACTACAGCATTCATGCCTACAATGGCATTATCACCGAGAATAGCCGGTCCGTAAATTTTTGCACCTGCCTGGACGGTACAATTGTTGCCGAGCAGTATGGGTCCCACCAATGCCGCGTCCGGGTGCACAGAAACACGTTCGCCAAGCCAAATGCCCCCTTCAAAGCGCTTCCCCGGCAGCTCTACCTCTACCACGCCGGTCAGCATATCATAATGTGCCTCACGGTAGATATTCAAATCACCAACATCACACCAGTATTCGCGCATTGCATATCCGCACATTTTCTTCCCCTTAGCCAACAACTCAGGAAATAGCTGTTTACCAAAATCATAAAATATTCCTTCCGGGATATATTGAAAAATCTCAGGCTCAAACAGATAAATCCCGGTATTTGCCAGATTGCTGATTGCTTCTTCCTGCTTTGGTTTTTCCTGAAATTGTACGATTTGTTCCTTTTCGCAGACCACAACGCCGTACTGCGTGGCATCAGCCACTCTCTTTAACGCCAGCGTGGCTATCCCTTTACTTTCTTGATGGAAGCGAAAAAACTCTCCTAAATTGATGTCTGTTAACGCATCGCCGCTGATAATCAGGGCAGGAGCGTCACCAAAAAAATCTTCTGCCCGCTTAAATCCTCCTGCCGTACCCATCAGTTCCTTTTCAATCGAATAGCTGATTTGTACTCCAAATGCAGATCCGTCGACAAAGTGCTCCCGGATTATTTCCGGCATATAATGCAGATTTACAATAATTTCGGTAACACCATATTTTTTCAGTAAACGCACCGCATGCTCTATGCATGGTCGTCCCGCCATGCGTACCATCGGTTTAGATACTACGTTTGTTAACGGACGCAGTCTTGTCCCAAGTCCTGCGGCTAAAATCATCGCTTTCAATCGAAACACCTCAATTGTTTCTCTCTGCCGGTCGCTGCTTACAATTCAGCAAAGATTGTTATGCAGCGCGCGCGAGCTGATAATTAGATAATATCACTTAATTACGTGCTAAACAATCTGCAGTGCTGCTAATTTTTCATAAGCAGCATCTTTGAAATAGACAGAAAGCTAAAAACGAGCAGTTCTCAGAGCGGCGCAGTATGTGGAAGATAACCCGCTTGAAGTCGGTGCAATCATAGTGGAAAAAGGCTATGCCCTCACCCTAACCCTCTCCCAGAGGGAGAGGGGATTTGTAGAGTAAGAGGGAAAAATGCGTTGAGAGGAAATTTATAGCAATGCTCTGACAGGAAATTACACTTGCGAGCGTTGAAAAAAATTGCTATAATGGCAGTGAAGCAGAAACAATGTTGATATAACCCTGCTGTGTTTGTGAACCGCCGTATACAGTTTTGAGCTAACACTTTGAACTCGGGAGCTTGGTCTCTGCCTGCAGCGCATACGCCTCCTTTTGCAGAGGACATGTAAAACTGGCAGGAGGGCACCCACCTGTGGAGAGAGCAGTTCAAAACTAACGGTACCTCACGGCATTGTGGGGTTTTTTTATTGTATTAAACTTGGTAAAAGGTTATAATTCTAAGGAAGAAGGCGTAAGGGGTGAAAAGATGGACGCAGACCGTCAAAATGTGATTAATCGTCTTAGCCGCATAGAGGGACAGGTTAAAGGAATCCGCAAGATGATTGAAGATGAACAGTCCTGTGCCGATGTGCTGGTACAGATTGCGGCAGTGAAGGCAGCCGTCGGCAGTGTCGGCTCCTTAGTGTTTCAGACTCATTTCCGTCATTGCCTTGAGAAAGCGATTGCGGAACGGGATGCTGATTTTATTGATGAGGCTATGAAGATGCTGAGCAAGTATATTGTTTGAGCAGAGGGAATGAGGTGAGCAGTATGTCGCTGCAGAAATCGCTGCAGAAAATCCTGATAATGATTAAAGAGCGGGACACCAATTTGCAGGAATTCTTTCAAAATTTGCACCCGAGTGATTTTGCCGAAATTGTCGAAGATTTATCAGACGAGCAAAAGGCTGATCTGTTTGAACTTTTAAGTGACGAAGAAGCGGCGATGGTCATTCAGGAGATGGAAGACATTGAGCAGGTAGACCTCTTCCAGCTGCTCTCCCGCAAGCGCGCGTCCGCCATTTTAAAAGAGATGTCTACCGATGATGCTGCCGACCTTTTGGCTGAACTGCCTGAAGAAGAAGCTAAAGAACTGCTTACTTTGATTGAGGAAGACGCGGAAGAGATTCGCGGCCTGTTGAAATACCGCAAAGATAGTGCCGGCGGGATTATGGCTACCGAATATATTTCCTTTCCTGAAAATATGACTGTGGAAGAAACGATTCGCCGCTTACGGGAAATTGCCCCTGAGGCGGAGACTGTCTACTATGTTTATGTGGTGGATGAAGCAGCGCGATTGATTGGTGTGCTGTCGTTGCGGGAGCTGATTGTTTCGCCGGACGGCACCCGTCTATCCGAGATTATGAGAAAAAATGTGGTTCATGTGGCCGTGGATCTCGACCAGGAGGAAGTGGCGCGGCTTGTTTCAAAGTATGATTTGCTGGCTGTGCCGGTAGTAGATGATGGTCAGCGCTTACTGGGGATTGTAACTGTTGATGATATCCTGGATGTTCTGGAGGAAGAAGCTACCGAGGATATTTACCGGCGTGTCGGCGTTGCGGAACTGGAGAGCGTGGACCTGGTAGGAGCCTCTGTTTCAAGTATCCTAAGGCGCAGGCTTCCTTGGCTGCTGATTACGCTTGTTGGCGGGTTATTTGTCGGCAGTGTGATTCAAGCATATGAAGAAGCTTTGATGGCGGTGGCTGCTTTAGTCTTTTTTATTCCTGTAATTATGGATATGGGTGGAAATGTGGCTACTCAGTCATCTACAGTGTTTGTGCGCGGGGTGGCAACAGGAGAAATTGAAACATCCGAAATGTGGGGTTATTTTTTTCGGGAAATTAGGGTGGCCTTAATCATGGGGTTAATCTGCGGCACAACTGTATCGCTCGCGGCCGGGATGTGGCAGGCTGACCCTATTCTTGGTGCGGTAGTTGGTATCGCGATGTTTTCTACTGTAACTCTTGCTGCGACCATCGGCACGCTGATACCGCTTGTCTTTAGCCGCATGGGCGTTGACCCTGCCTATGCTTCCGGCCCGCTTGTCACAAGCATTAAGGATGCCACAGGTCTGCTCATTTACTTCTCAATTGCTGTGCGCTTAATGGCTGAACGCTTTTAGACATTAGGTGAATGTAAATAATAAACCAGGACTGCCTTGACAAAAGGGAAAGATGCGGCGATAATAGAAGAGCAAGGAAATACCCTGGGGAGGTATATGATGGAACAGTCGACTATAACTGTTGTGGTAGCCTTTTTATCTGGGGTTATTTCTTTTTTTTCGCCGTGTTTGCTGCCCCTTTTACCGATATATCTAGGATTTTTAGCGGGTTCGATGGCTGATGAAACGGGCAGACCGCAAAAAAATAAGGCCTTTATTAACAGCCTTAATTTTACTGTGGGCTTCAGTTTCGTTTTTATTTTGCTTGGCCTGCTGACAAGTTGGTTCGCCGGTTTTTTTGCTGCGCAGCAGGTACTGTTGCAGCGGGCGGCGGGCGTTTTGCTTATGCTTTTTGGCCTGCATTTGGCAGGTATTTTGTCGCCGGCTTTTCTTCAGCGGGAGCGGCGCATCAATTATCTGCCGGGCAGAGCTGGCCCAGGCACAGCCATGCTGATGGGCGTGGCGTTTGCGGCAGGGTGGACCCCCTGTATCGGGCCGATATTAGGCGCGATCTTAGTTTATGTTGCGGCCACCGACGGCGGCATCAGCCTGTTAATTGCTTTCTCTTTGGGGATGGCGTTGCCATTTCTGCTGGCGGCTTTGCTGGTGGAACAGGTAGGGCGCTGGGTTGAGCGGTTCTCGGTTTATTTGCCTTATTTGCAGAAAACATTCGGCCTTGTTTTGGTGGTATTTGGCGTATTCGTGTTTTTTGGCCTTACAGCTAGACTGGCAATACTTCTTTACTGAGAGGGGATGACGGAGTGAAAAAATATGCACCGATGCTGATGATGATTATGGTGTTGGCAGTGACAATTTTGGCGTTACGGCAGTTCCGTTCCCAAGAGGGGTCGTTGCTTGGGCAGCCGGCCCCCGAATTTACGCTTAATGACTTTGAGGGGAACCCGGTTAGTCTGAGTGATTTGCGTGGCAAGGTTGTCCTGCTTAATTTCTGGTCTGCAGCCTGTCCTCCCTGTCGCGAAAAGATGCCCGCGTTGCAGCGGATCTACGAAGATTTACAAACCCGGGGATTTACCATGCTGGCAATCAATGTTAATGACAGACCGCAAGATGCGTTGAAATATCTGACTGATAACGGCTATACCTTTCCTGCGCTCAAAGATGCTGATTTGACGGTGGCCAGAATGTACGCAGTCACAGGTATTCCTAAAACGTTAATTCTTGACAAAAACGGAACGATTCGTGATGTTCGCTTGGGGCCTGCCGCTGAAGCAACGCTGCGCCGCATGATTGAAGAATGGCTTTAGGGAAATGACACTCCCATTACATTGGAAACAATATAGTTTTCTGCTACAAAAATTCCCCTCCCCTGGAGGGGTGCCCGCAAGGGCGGGGTGGTCGCAAGGGCGGGGTGGTCGCGTGGACGAGTGGGACAAATCACCTGTCCCCCTGTCCCTATTTTTTTTTAGCCCATTTGACCGGTCAGGTAAGCTTCCGTGCGGTCGTCTTTAGCGGCAATAAACATCTCAGCGGTGGGGCCTGCTTCCACCAGTTCACCGTTTAAAACAAAGGCTGTCTGTTGGGAGATGCGGGCGGCCTGTTGCATGTTGTGGGTGACAATAATAACGGTATAATCTTCCCTAAGTTCCTTAATCAGTTCTTCGATACGCATCGTGCTGACCGGATCCAAGGAGGCACAAGGTTCATCCATAAGAAATACGGCCGGTTCTATCGCTAAGGCGCGGGCAATGCAGAGTCGTTGTTGTTGGCCTCCGGAGAGCATAATGCCGGGACGGTCAAGACTGTCTTTGACTTCTTCCCAAAGCGCGGCTTTGCGCAGGCAGGCTTCCACCCGTTCTGCTGCCGCCCGGCCGCAGGCTAGACCGTGCAGGCGCAGACCGGCAGCCACGTTCTCAAAAATAGAGAGGTGGGGGAAGGGGTTGGGCTTCTGGAAAATCATGCCCACACGCCGGCGAAGCTCTACCGGGTCAATATTGACACCAAGAATATTTTCTGTGCCCACCATGATTTTTCCGTGAATTGTCGCGTTAGAGTATAAATCATGCAAACGGTTGATGCAACGGAGCAGGGTGGTTTTACCGCAGCCCGAGGGACCAATTAAGGCGGTTACTTCCTTAGGTTTGGCGTAAAGAGAGACATTTTTGAGGACCTGGTGCCTGCCAAACCAGACTGATAAGTCTTGCACAGCGATACTTTGCGTCATTTTAAAGCCTCCTGTTTCTGACGGCAATAAAAAGTTGAGCAGCAACATTTAAAGCTAGAATAGTTGTCACCAGTACCAAGGCAGCACCCCAGGCCTGCTCCTGCCAGTCGGGAAAGGGGGAGGAGGCGTAAGTGTAAATCAGCACCGGCAGTGAGGCAGCCGGCTGTTGTAAATTTTCCAGCCAAAAGCGGCTGGTGAGTGCGGTAAGCAGCACCGGCGCCGTTTGACCTGCCGCCAGTGCAACAGCGAGCATGATTCCTACAACTAATCCACCCGTGGCGGCCGGCAGAACGAGCATCAGGACGGTCTGTTTTTTGCTGGCGCCAAGTGCCAGCGAAGCTTCCCGCCAACTGTTTGGCACCAGACGTAACATTTCTTCGGCTGAAAGGGTAATAATGGGGATCATCATCACCGCCAGAGCAATGCCCCCCGCCAGGGCGGAATAGTTTCCCGTGCGCAGCACCAGTACTGTAAAGACAAAGAGGCCGATGATCAGGGAGGGGATGCCGGTTAATACTCTGTTGGCAAAGCGGGTTGCCGCAGCAAGCTTGCTTTTCGGGTTTTGGTCGAGGTAAATGGCGGCCAAGATGCCAAAAGGTATGGCCAGCAACGAGCCTATGCCTACCATGATGGCACTGCCAATTAAGGCATTGCCGATACCTCCGCCCGGTTCACCTACCGGCGTGGGCAGACTGGTTAGAAAAGGGATGTTTACGGCTGCGATGCCGCGGCGAAAGATGTAGTATAAAATTAAGCAGAGTGTCAGCATTACTAGCAAAGCAGAAAGCAGACAGGCAAATTCCAGTAGATAGCCGGTTGCTTTACGCAATTTTTTACTGGCCATTACTGAAAAACCTCCTTAGGGTCCGCCTTTTAACAGGGCGTTTTTCCTGAGAGCTTGGTATCCCCTGAGTCGTCCGCTGGACAAGCCAGACAGCTATCATGTTGACGGCCAGAGTAATGATAAAAAGGAGCAAGCCAAGCAGGAGCAGGGCGGATAGTTGCAAGTCAAAAGCTTCCGGAAATTCATTGACGATGAGGGAGGCGATGGTTTGCGCCGGCGCGAGCAGGGAGGAGGGGATGAGGTTGGCATTGCCGATGACCATGGTTACTGCTATGGCTTCGCCAAAGGAGCGCCCAAGGCCAAGCAAGAGAGCGCCTGTTATGCCGACTTTGCCGGTTGGCAGGACTACTTTGGCAATCATCTCCCAGCGGGTGGAGCCCAAAGCAAACATCGCTTCCCGCAGTTCCTGCGGGACCGCCCGGATCACTTCTCTGGAAATAGCTGTAATGGTGGGCAGGATCATCATCGCTAAGACCAAACCGGCTGTTAAGACGCCAATCCCCAGGGACGGTCCCTGGAAAAGAGGCAGAAAACCGAGATTGGTCTCTAAAAATTGGCCCGGACCCACTCTAAACCAAGGAGCCAAGACAAAGAGGCCCCAAAGGCCAAAGACGACGCTGGGGACGGCCGCCAGCAGCTCGACTGTAAAGGATGCCGGTTTCTTGAGCCATGGCGGTGCCAGCTCACTTAAAAAAATCGCCGTTCCGATGCCAAGTGGTCCGGCGAGAGCCAAGGCGATTAAAGATGTAACAAGAGTGCCAAAAACTGCCGGAATAGCGCCATAGAGATTTTGTACCGGGTCCCAGACGGACGTGGCAAGAAAAGCAGGACCAAAGGCCTGCCAAGCCGGCCAGGCTCCCCACAGGACAACGAGCAGGATACTGCCGGTTAGTAATAAAATAAGGGCAGCGGCTGCTGCCGTAAGATAAGGGAAAACGCCCTCTCCATTTTGCGGGCGGGTAGTTTGTTTAGTTGCTGCCATCAGCAAATCTCCTCTGTGGATTTTTTTAGGAAAGGCAGAGGGGCGCACGCAAGTGCGCCTCTCTGCCTATAGTAGCTTCACTTTGTGAGAATACTAGCGTAAGATGGGTTGACCGTTGTGGTTAATCGTCTCTAATTGCTCCCGCACTCTGGTAATAACGCCTTCTGGCAGCGGTGCATAGTATAGGTCGGCAGCAAACGGTTCTAAGTTCCGTTCAACCACAGCCCAGCGGAGAAAATCGACGATGGCGCGCGCCTTGGCCGCGTCTGCCTGGTCGCGGTAGACTAAAATCCAGGTCAGGCCAACTATGGGGTAGGCTTCGGCACCGGGTGAGTTGACTAACGACATCCGCATATCTCTGGGCATTTGTTGGACTAGGCCGGCGGCGGCGGCGGAAGTGCCATCCACTGTGGGGGTCACAAAATTACCGGCTCTGTTGCGTAATTGCACCATATTCAGTCTGCTCTGAATGGCTGTAGAGAGCTCCACGTAGCCGATGGCACCGGGGAGCTGGCTCACTTGAGCGGCTACCCCCGCGTTGCCGTGTGCGCCTACAGTTGTGCCGGGCCAACGTACGGCGGTAGCTCTGCCCACTTCTCTTTGCCAGCGTTCGCTGATACTTGACAGGTAGTCGGTAAAGATGAAAGTGGTGCCGCTGGAATCGGAGCGGCGAACTACGGTGATGCGCTGGTCGGGCAGTCGTACTCCGGGGTTCAGGGCAGTGATGCGAGCGTCGTTCCATCTGGTAATGACGCCAAGGTAGATATCAGCAAGCACGTCGGGGGTGAGGCGTAAGCCGTTGCCGACACCGCTGACGTTATAAGTTACGGCGACTGCCCCCATCACGGTGGGGATGTGCAGAATCTGGTTTGGCGCTACTTGGGCCATCTGTTCATCTGTCAGTTGCGCATCGGTACCGGCAAAGTCAAACGTTCTGGCCAGGATGCCTCTGATGCCGGCGCCCGAGCCTACTGAAGCGTAATCAATAGTTACGGCCGGCTCGGTGATGCGCCGATATTCGGTTACCAGGCGAGTATAGAGGGGGAAGGGGAAAGTGGCGCCGCCAGTCGTCAGGCGTAGCGCCTCGGCAACCGGGGTGCGCCGGCGTGATGCGTCTGTGCTGGAAATTCGCACGATGGCTCTCGCGCTGTCCCATTCTACTTGGGCGCCAAGCGCTTCGCCGACGAAGCGGAGCGGTACAAGCGTGCGGCCGTTATTTATTTGGGCCGGCTGCTCGAGAGCGACAGAACGCCCATCGATTGTTGCCGTTCTGTTGCCGATGACAAGGTTGATAACTCTGCCGGCTTTGCGGCCGGAAACGGTTCTGGTTGTTTCGTTCCAGTTTACATCGGCGCCCAGTGTTTCGAAAATAACCCGCATCGGCACAAGTGTGCGGCCTCCGACGATGATGGGTGAGACGTCACCCGTGATGCCACGCCCGTCAAACTCGATGGAGATGGGCCTTCTCGTCTGCGCAAAGGCTGCAGTCGGCAAGAGGGAGACCAGGATAGCAAGACAGATTAGAAGCGTGAAAGCCCTCGAAAAAGATTTCTTTCTTTTCATCATTTACTTTTTTGCCTCCTCGGAAGATTTATAAAACAAGCTTAACAAACTTTTGTTAAATACAAACGGAGTTAAGGTTAAGAGAATGTTAAATTTTGGCGAGAGGGAATAATAGAGGGTTTCAAGTGATAGATGTGCATTTTTTGAAATTTTTAGCAGCAACTTTAAAAATGAAGAAGGAATCTCAGAAATAGTGTTGAATTGAACAAAATGTGGTTCAAAGTGGGGAAAAGTGGGGGATTGCCCGGAAAGGGGTGAGTTTCTGTGTTCATGGGAGAGCATCAGCACGCGGTTGACAGCAAAGGCCGCCTGATTATGCCTGTCAAATTCCGTGAGGATTTGGGGGAGAGCTTTATTGTTACCCGTGGGCTGGAAAGCTGCCTTTTTGTCTATCCCTTGCGAGAGTGGCATCTTTTGACAGAGAAATTAAAGGCTTTGCCTTTTACCAGGGCTGATGCCCGTGCTTTTATGCGCTTCTTCTTTTCGGGTGCGGTGAACTGTGAACTGGACAAACAAGGGCGGATTTTGATTCCCAATAATTTGCGGGAGCATGCAAAACTGATTAAAGATGTGATGGTTATCGGTGTCTCCAACCGAGTGGAAATCTGGAGCCAGGAAGTGTGGGACGAGTACAGTGAACAGACTGGGCTGTCCTATGAAGATATTGCTGAAAAAATAATTGACCTTGCGCTATAGATGGCGATACCAGAAGGAATAACGCGATGTAAGGATGTGGGTGAATTGCTGTTTTCCCATGAGCCGGTGCTGTTAAGGCAGACGCTTGAGCTTTTGAACCCGCAGCCGGGTGAGGTTTTTGTGGATGGCACTGTGGGTGGCGGAGGGCATAGTCGGGCGATTTTAGAAAAGATTGGCGACAGCGGACGCCTAATCGCCATTGACCAAGATCAAAACGCGCTGGCAGCTGCAAAAAAAAGCTTAGCGCCTTGGCGAAATAATGTAACTTTTGTTCATGATAATTTTGCTAACATTAGCAAGATTTTAAAATCACTGCAGCTGAAGATGGTGGATGGAATCCTGCTGGATATCGGTGTTTCAAGTAACCAACTCGACGAGGATGAGCGGGGATTTTCCTTCCACGCAAACGCGCCGCTTGATATGCGCATGAATCAGGAGGCTGCTCTGACGGCAGCCGATTTGCTTAATCGGCTGGACGAAAGAGAACTCACGAGAATACTGCGTGATTTCGGCGAGGAGCTCTGGGCCAGCAGAATTGCCGCATTTATTGTGGCAAGGCGCAAAAGCAAGGGCCCCATTGAAACAACAGGCGAACTGGTGGAAGTAATTAAAGCGGCAATTCCGGCTAAGGCCAGGCGCCGCGGTCCGCATCCGGCACGCCGCACATTTCAGGCGCTGCGCATCGCGGTGAATGACGAGCTGGCCCTGCTGGAGAAAGGCGTCCATGAGGGCATATCCTGCCTGCGTTATGGAGGTCGCCTGGCAGTGATTACTTTTCACTCCCTGGAAGACAGAATCGTCAAGAAAATCTTGCAGTATGCCGCAACAGATTGCCACTGTCCGCCCGGCTTGCCGCAATGTGTGTGCAATAAGGAAGCATTGGTAACAATCTTGACAGGGAAGCCTGTGCAAGCCACGGAGGAAGAGTTGCTAAAAAATCCTCGCGCCCGCAGCGCAAAGCTGCGCGCGGCGAGGAAAGTTCTAGAAGAGAGCGAGGGTGAATAGAATTGTTAGTAGCAAAAAAGAGGGCAGCGCAATCATTTTCGCCTGGAAGGCAAAATGTTCAGAGGGCAGTGGCGGCGAGGCGGCAGCATTCTCTCCGGCTGGCGGAGCAGAAAGTTAAAATGATTAGTTTCATGCTGGCCTTTGCGCTGACAGCACTTGCCTTAGTCGCGCATTTTACATATCTAGTCGAGATGAATCATCGCATCGGTCGCAGTATGGAGGAATTGCACGCTTTACAGGATGAAGGTAAACATTTAAAATTAGAAATGGCGTCTCTGCAGTCGCCTGAGCGCTTGGAAAAGGTGGCGCTTGAAATGGGGCTGAAGTATCCCGGGCAGGAACAGATGGTTATTCTGACGGCAGTAGCCACAGGAAATTAACAGTTACGCGTGCAAATTTAAAGAACTGCGTGATGATTCGGGAGGGTTAGCTTTTGAAACGAAACACAGTAGCAAGCACGACTGTGCGCAGAAGACTAATCTTTCTTTTCGGTTGTGCCGTTCTGGCGGTTTTTGCGCTGACGTTGCGCTTGTTTTGGATTCAGGTCGTGATTGCGGGAGATTTGCGGGCGAAGGCCTGGGATCAGCTCATGCGCAGAGAACGGGTGATTGCGCCACGCGGTGATATTTTCGACCGAAGCGGGAGGCTTTTGGCGGGTAGTGCCAGCTCGGTATCTGTGCTGGCTTATCCGGCGCAAATCACAGATAAAGAAGAAGCGGCGCGTTTATTGGCTCCAATCCTGGCTCTTGATGAGGCCGTTTTGCTTGAGCGGTTGAGCAGAAGAACAGGAGGCGTTTACCTGCGGCGCAAAATAAGCGAGGAAGCTGCTTTGGAAATACGCAAGCTGGAGCTTGCCGGTATCCGTTTTACTTTGGAACCTAAGCGCTACTACCCGCACAATAATCTGGCCTCCCAGCTGATTGGTTTTATGGGGCTTGATGACGGGAGAAGCGGGCTGGAATATAAGTATGAGCAGGAACTAAGAGGCCGGGACGGGTTGATAACTTTTGAAAGCGACGGATTGGGTCGCCAAATCCCGCAGGGTGTGCAGAATTATACACCGCCGCTCGATGGCAACGATCTCTTTTTAACTATTGATCGCAATATCCAGTTTATTGTCGAGCAGGAAATGGAACGAACGATGCTGGAACTGCAGCCTAAGGGAATCAATGTGATTGCCTTAGATCCTCGAAGCGGCGAGGTTTTAGCTATCGCCGGCACCCCGAGTTTTAATCCGAATAATTTTGCTGATTACCCGGAGAAGAATTGGCGGCTCTCGCCCATCACCGACACTTTTGAGCCGGGGTCCACTTTTAAACTGGTAACGCTGGCGGCTGCCATTGAAGAAGGCCAATTCCGTGCTAATGAGGGCTTTTATTGTGCGGGATCAACGGTGGTGGCCGGCAGAATAATCGGTTGCTGGACCAGGAGCCGGGGCGGACATGGAGCGATTGATTTTACCGAAGTCGTCTTAGGTTCCTGTAATCCCGGTTTTATCACCTTAGGCCAGCGGATTACTGCGCCGAAGCTTTTACAGTATATAGAGGCTTTTGGTTTCGGTCAGCGTTCGGGCATTGACGCCATCGGTGAAGGTGTGGGCATTTTGTTTACACCGGAACAATTAGGGCCGGTGGAGGCAGCGACCACAACCTTCGGGCAGGGTATTTCTGTTACGCCGCTGCAGCAGGTGATGGCAGTGGCGGCTATGGCTAATGGCGGTTATCTGATGCGGCCTTACGTAGTCAGGGAGATTCGAGACAGCCAAGGAGCCATAGTTCGCAAGAATGAACCTCAAGTGGTGCGGCGTGTTGTTTCCGGCGAAACTGCCCGGGAAGTAACTAGGATTATGGAGCTGGTCGTTACTGAGGGCAGCGGGATTAACGCCTTTATAGAAGGCTACCGGCTGGCAGGAAAGACTGGGACAGCACAGAAGATAGGCGCTGACGGCCGTTATATTGCCGGGGAATATATTCTTTCTTTTATCGGTTTTGCCCCTGCCGAAGATCCGCAAGTATTGATTTACATTGCTGTCGATGCGCCGCAGGTCGGGGTGCAGTGGGGCTCTCTTGTGGCGGCGCCGATGTTTAAGCAAATGATGGAGCGCATTTTGGCATATTTAGATATTCCGCCGGCAGGCAATACGGAAAATGTGCCGCCCAAAATGGTGAACGTGCCTGACTTAGTAGGCTTGACGGTGGATGAGGCCAGCGCGCTTCTGGATACAGCCGGACTGCGGATACGTTTTATTGGCAGCGGCGGGGAAATCTTGAATCAGACGCCTAAGGCAGGGGCAAAAGTGCCGCTGCATACGCAAATATTGATTCATCTTGGCGGAGCGGGGACACAAAGCGAAGTGCTTGTGCCTGCTCTGACTGGGAAAACGATGCGTGAGGCTGGAGAAATATTGGGCTGGCTTGGTTTAAGGATGAACGGTAGCGGGTCCGGCATGGCAGTGAGCCAGGATCCGGAGCCGCAATCACTGGTACCGAAAGATACCATCATTAATGTAAAATTTGTTACTCCCGGCGAAAGGGAAGAGGAGAGATAGGCGTCGCCGGGGCGCCTTGCGTTGCTGTAAAACTATTGATTTCAGAGGCATGATTGCGGCAGTGAGGGGGGAATACTAGGAGCATGAAAACTCTTGCCGAACTCGTCAAGGTT
This sequence comes from Dethiobacter sp., assembly GCA_018333635.1. Lineage (GTDB taxonomy): Bacteria > Bacillota > Dethiobacteria > Dethiobacterales > Dethiobacteraceae > GPS1B09. Next base: position 35,906 of record JAGXTL010000015.1, on the reverse strand, counting down.
CTACTTCATAAAGAGGTACGGGGGCCCGTTGAGATAGCAGTGAACGGGCTTGCTTATCATTCCGGCCAAGTCAAGCCGGGAGATTTGTTTTTTTGCCTGCCCGGTGCCCGTTCGCACGGTAAGCGTTATATGGCGGAGGCGGAAGCTGCGGGTGCCGTGGCGGTAGTTACCGATCTGCCTGAAGTGGAGACGTCCGTCACGTTAGTCAGGGTGCCGGAAATAAGAATGGCGTTAGCACTCCTCGCGGCTCATTTTTATGACTATCCCTCGCGAGAATTGGTGCTGACCGGTGTGACAGGTACAAACGGAAAAACAACGGTTACACATTTAATTGATGCGCTGCTGGCAAGTAGTGGGGCCGTCACCGGTCTGATTGGCACGGTACGCTATCATATTGGCGGTGTAGAATATCCTTCCTTGGCTACTACACCGGAAGCAAATGAGTTGCAAGCGCTGTTGCGCAGGATGCGCTCAGCAGGTGTGACCCACGCCACGATGGAGGTTTCTTCTCATGCGTTGGCTTTACAAAGAACGATTGGCTGTGATTTTGATACGGTGGTCTTGACAAATGTGACAGAAGATCATCTAGACTTTCACCAGACTTTCGAACATTATTTAGGAAGCAAGATCAAGCTTTTTTCCTCGCTGGGCTCATTTCCGTTGAAGGAAAGTCGCTCACGCCGGGCTGTAGTTAACGGAGATGATGCGCACTGGGCACATTTTGCGGACCAGACCCCGGCGGAAGTGCTGCTTTACGGCCTCTCTCCCCGCTGTCATATTCGTGCGTCCGCAGTCCAGGTCTTGCGGGAAGGCGTCAGCTTCACGGTGGATACGCCGGGAGGTTCCGCATCAGTTAGGCTGAAAATGACCGGCCTGTTTTCTGTTTACAATGCCTTGGCGGCGATAGCAGCAGGCTATCTGGAGGGCTTGCCTCTTGAACAGATTATAAGCGTATTGGAGGGTGTGAGCGGAATCCCCGGCCGCTTTGAGTTGGTTGATGCAGGTCAGGATTATACCGTGATTGTCGATTACGCCCATACGCCTGATGGTTTGGCAAATGTTTTGCGGGCTGTGCGGGAATTTGCGCCTGCCAGGGTGTTGACTGTCTTTGGCTGCGGCGGTGATCGTGACCGCACAAAGCGGCCGTTGATGGGTGAAGAGGCTGGTAGATACAGCGACTATTGCGTAGTTACCTCGGACAATCCGCGGACGGAAGAACCGCAAGCAATTATCGCCGAAATACTGCCGGGGCTGCAGCGAACCATAGGCGCGGGCGGTTTTGAAATTCAGCCCGACAGGAAGAATGCCATCGCGCGGGCGCTGGAACTTGCACAGGCAGACGATATTGTGGTGATTGCCGGCAAAGGACATGAAACAACCCAGATATTTGCTGATAAAACTATTTCCTTTGACGATCGGCAGGTTGCCAGGGAACTGATTCAAAGGCGGGGAGAAAGCTATGGAGATGACACTAAGGGAGATTTGCGCGGCAGTTGACGGCAAGCTGCTTGTCCCCGTATTGCCAGAGAAAAGAGTAAACAGGCTAAGTATTGATTCGCGGGTTATTTTGGCGGCTGATTTTTTTGTGCCGCTTGCCGGAAGCAGGGCGGATGGACATGAATTTATCGCGCAAGCAGCTCAGAAGGGTGCTATTGGCTGTTTTTCATCTTTGGGAAGAACTGTTTCTTATCCGGAGGGGATGACGGTCATCGCAGTGTCCAGCCCGCTTTTGGCACTGCAGCAGTTGGCAGCAGTATACCGGCAAAAGTTTGTGCTGCCGGTGGTAGCTGTTACAGGCTCAGTGGGAAAAACTACTACCAAAGAACTGATAGCGGCAGCTCTCTCTGTCAGATTGAATGTATTAAAAACGCAGGGAAATTTAAACAATCATCTTGGGTTGCCACTGATGCTCTCACGGCTTGATTTTAGCCACCAGGCGGCCGTGCTGGAAATGGGCATGAGCGGATTTGGAGAAATTGACCTGCTGGCACGACTTGCTCGGCCGAGCATTGCGGTAATTACCAATATAGGTGAAGCACATTTGGCAACGGTGGGCAGCCGTCAGGGAATCGCCAAGGCAAAATGTGAACTTTTTCCCCACGTTCCGCTCAGTGGGACGGTAGTAGCAAACGCTGACGAACCGTTGCTTGCGCCATATTTAGAGCAAGTCGGCGCTCAGGTGATTACGTTTGGTTTTTCCGCGGCTGCCACCGTGCGCTGCGTTGCTTCAGGCATAGTTAACGGGAGGATGGGTGCAAAGATTGAACAGGTCGGGTATGCGCCGCTGACACTGTTTTCTCCCCTTCCCGGACGTCATAATATCAGCAATTTAATGGCGGCGTTAGCAGTAGGCAGATTGCTGGGGTTGAAAGATGAAGAATTTACTGCCGGGTTAGCTCACGTATCTTCAAGTGAGATGCGCTTGGAGAAGGTAGTGACCCCGGCGGGGATCAATATACTAAATGATGCCTATAACGCCAGCCCTACATCGATGGCGGCAGCCATAGACGTTTTGCTGGAGCAGGCGGGAGACGCCGTAAAAAAAGTCGCGGTGCTGGGCGACATGTTGGAGCTAGGCTGTCTGGAGGAGGAAGGACACAGAAAAATTGGCAATATAGTGGCTGCTCACGCCTTGGATGCCTTAATTGTCTTGGGCGGACGCGCGCAAATGATTGCCGATGCTGCCATAGCCGCCGGCTATCCGGCCGGGCGGGTGTTTCGACCCGAATCTCACAGCGCTGCCGCAAATCTGATTGTTCAACTAGCCGGTTCCGGGGACTGGGTGTTGCTGAAGGGGTCTCGTGGCATGCGAATGGAAGATGTTTTGGTGGAGTTGTTGGAGGGGGAAAGATGAACCAAGTTTTAACACAGACAGCTTTAGGGGCTTTTTTGGCGGGGATTGTTCTGGCCCCGCTGTTTATTCGTCTCTTTCGACAATTAGATCTGGGACAACAGATCAGGGAGGATGGACCGCGCAAACACTTTAAAAAAGCAGGGACTCCCACCATGGGCGGCGTAATTTTTCTGTTATCTTTTTTGCCGCCCGTAATGATTTTCGCACCGCAAACTATGCCGCTCTACTTAGCTGTGCTGATGACACTTGGTAACGGAATGGTGGGTTTTTTTGATGATTATCTGAAAGTGGTGCGCAAACAGTCATTGGGGCTTAAAGCGCGCAGCAAACTGCTCGGCCAGCTTTTGCTGGTGGTGTTGTTTTTCATTGCCTGGCGTGGGCTGGGAGGGAGCACGGCGCTGGAGATTCCTTTTACTGCAGCCGCTGTTGATCTGGGAGAAATGGGTTATTTTTTCTTTCTTGTCTTGTTTTTCCTCGGCACGACTAATGCCGTCAATTTGACGGATGGCATTGACGGGCTGGCAGCAGGTACTGCTATTTTGGCATTTCTAGCTTACACGATTTTGGCCGAGGCCCAGGAGTCGCTTGCCCTTGCTCAATTTGGCGCAGCGATGATCGGCGGAGTGTTCGCTTTTTTGATTTATAATCTGCATCCTGCGCGTGTTTTCATGGGGGATGTCGGTTCTCTGGCACTAGGCGGTGCGTTGGCTTCCATGGCTGTGCTGACTAAATCAGAACTTTATCTTGTCATTATCGGCGGAGTGTTTGTGCTGGAAACTCTATCTGTGATTATTCAGGTAATCTTTTTTAAGTTGACCGGTAAAAGGGTTTTCCGGATGAGCCCTCTCCACCATCATTATGAACTGGGCGGACATGGTGAGTGGCGGGTCGTCACAGGTTTTTGGGCGTTAGGCTTTATGTTTGCCGTAGTAGGTTTGTTGGAGTTGGGAGCGTTGTAGGAGAGGAAGATAAGTGTTGCTGAAACTGGAAGGAAAACAGACGGTGGTTATAGGTGCCGCCAGAAGCGGCGCAGCCAGCGCCAAGCTGCTGTTGCAGCAGGGCGCTTTGGTGACAGTCAATGATTGCCGGCCGTTTGCCGAGTTAAGGCGGGAACTGGAGACGTTGCTGCCTAATGACGCGTTAAGTATTGTCGGCGGAGGTCATCCAGCAGAGATTGTTAATGAAGATGTGGTCTTGGTGGTAAAAAGTCCGGGGATACCTGATAACCTGCCGCCGCTTATCAGGGCCAGGGAGCTGGGTATTGCGGTGATCGCAGAAGTGGAACTGGCATACCGGAAACTGGCATGTTTGCTTGTTGCAATTACCGGCACCAACGGAAAAACAACGACTACCGCATTGACCGGGGAAATGTACAGAGCTGCCGGGAAAAAGACGGCTGTAGCCGGCAATATCGGCTTTCCGCTCTCGGCAGTAGTCTTAGCCGGAGAGCAGCCTGAGGTTGTGGTGGCGGAATTGAGCAGCTTCCAACTGGAAGGGACCGACGCTTTCCGTCCGCAGTTAGCAGCCATCTTAAATATTTCGCCTGACCATCTTGACCGTCACTGCAGTATGGCGGCTTACAGGGAAGCGAAAACAAGAATTTTCGCTAATCAAGGACCGGCGGATATCTTAGTTTTAAATGCTGATGACCCTGAGGCTTTTGCTTTAAGAGAGCAGACTATTTCCCAGGTTTATTTCTTTAGTCGCCGACAGGAAGTGGCGCGCGGCGCGTTTTTGCGTGACGGTTTCCTGGTGTTACGGGACGGCGAGCGGGAAGCAGTTCTTTGCCATCAGGAGGAGATATGTATACCGGGGACACATAATCAAGAGAATGCTTTGGCAGCTTCGTTGCTGGCTTGGCTTGGCGGGGTCGGGGCGGAGGTTATTGCGGCTGTCTTGCGTCGCTTCCCCGGCGTTCCTCATCGTTTAGAATATCTGGGGTGTGTAAACGGCGTTCATTTCGTCAATGATTCCAAAGGAACAAATACTGATGCCGCTATGAAGGCCTTAAGCGCACTGCCGGGGAAGAAAGTGCTTATTGCGGGCGGATATGATAAAGGCGCTGATTTTGCTGTATTTGCCGCAGCGGTGAAGGAATATGTTTCTCATGTTGTAGTGATTGGGCAGGTGGCAAAGCGCTTAACTGCCGCCTTTGATGAGGCAGGTTTTGCCGCTTATTCTTCAGCCGCTTCTTTGGAAGAGGCGGTAGGCATCGCTTATCGGCAAGCAAAGCCGGGTGAGGCTGTGCTCTTGTCGCCCGCCTGTGCTTCCTGGGATATGTTTAGCAGTTTTGAAGAACGGGGAGAGCGGTTTAAAAAGGCAGTCAGGGAGCTGGGGGGATAAGAGATGGCCGGGAGGATCAGCCGGAACATCAAAACAAAAGAAGCTGATTTTATAATTCTATTCACAACCTTGACCCTTGTGTCTTTCGGTATCGTCATGGTCTTCAGCTCCAGTCTCTGGATTGCGGAAGCAGGGCGGGGGGATTCTTTTTTCCATTTGCGCCGCCAGGCGATCTGGGCTTTGCTGGGTTTGGCGGGAATGTTCTTTTTTAGCAATTATGATTACAGGAAACTGAAGCGCTGGGTAAACGTGGCGCTTTTGGCAAGTCTTTTTCTGCTCCTGGCAGTTTTTATTCCCGGAGTCGGCGTGGAAATCAACGCGGCACGACGCTGGATTGGTGTCGGCGGCCTGACGGGGCAGCCATCCGATCTTGCCAGAGTGGCGCTATTATTGTTTGCTGCCGCTTATCTGTCACGAAAAGATATTCGGATGAACAAATTCCTGGAAGGGCCTTTCCCTGTGCTGGCGGTACTGGGCTTGTTTTTTATCTTGATTTTGCTGCAGCCTGACTTGGGGACGGCGTTGGCCATGGCTGCCACAATCATGATCATTATTTTTGCCGCGGGCATACCTTTGTACCAATTAGGCTTAATTGCCGCCCTGTCGCTGCCGGCTTCGTTGTATTTAATGGTCAGTGAGCCTTACCGCTTGCGCCGCATGATGTCGTTTCTCGATCCCTGGGCTGATCCTCTTAATACCGGATACCAGATTATTCAATCGCTTTATGCCTTAGGTCCAGGCGGTCTGTTTGGAGTGGGGCTTGGACGGGGGCGGCAGAAACTCTTTTTCCTGCCTGAACCGCATAGTGATTTTATTTTTGCGGTAATCGGCGAGGAATTGGGCTTTATCGGCACGAGCAGCGTGCTGCTGCTATACTTGCTCTTGTTGTGGCGCGGGTTTAAAGTGGCGCTCATGGCTCCCGACTCTTTCGGCAGCCTGCTTGCTACGGGGATTACGGCCATGATTGGCGTGCAGGCGCTGATCAATATTGGTGTAGTTACAGGCTCTATCCCGGTTACCGGCATAAATCTGCCGTTAATCAGCGCAGGCGGTTCTTCGCTGTTCTTTACTTTAAGCAGTATCGGTATTTTACTGAATATTTCTAAATACTCCAGGTAAAGGGGTTGATTTGCCGTGCGTATATTGTTTGCCGGTGGCGGCACCGGCGGCCATATTTATCCGGCTTTAGCTCTGGCGCGCCATCTGGTCGACACAGAGCGGGCAGAAGTCTTGTTTGTGGGGACGGAGCACGGCATGGAAAAGGAGCTGATTCCGGCAGCCGGCTTTAGGCTGGAAACAATTCCGGTGGTGGGTATGAAGAGGCGCTTCTCTCTGCAAACGGGACGAGCAGTGTTTTTGGCAGCTGCGGCAGTGTTTGCCGCAGGGCGGTTAATCAGGCTGTTTAAGCCGGATCTGGTGGTGGGCACAGGGGGTTATGTCGCCGGCCCGGTAGTGCTGGCAGCTTTTTTGTTGCGGATACCTACAGTTATACATGAACAAAATTCCATTCCCGGGCTGACAAATATTTTGCTCTCCCGTATTGCCGGACGAGTTTGTCTGAGCTTTCCCGGCACGGAAGAATATTTTCCGCGGACGGCACGGATGGTGTTTACCGGGAATCCGCGGGCCTCAGAGGCAGCTTCTGCCAGCGGAAAAGGGGCAAATGATGTGCTCCTGCGGCCGCAGAGACCTGTATTTTTATGTGTGGGTGGCAGCCACGGAGCGGCTAAGCTTAACCAGGCTTTCTCTGAGGCAGTGGTGCAGGTGTTGGCTGCCGGTGACGCTCAGGCAGTCTATATTACGGGGAAGCGTTACTTCGCTGAGCTTGCAGCAAAACTTGCTCCGCTGACCATCCGTTTCCCAAATCGTCTGCATATTTTGCCATATCATCCTGACTTGCCGGAACTGCTGAGAAAAACCGACTTGTTAATCTGTCGAGCCGGTGCCACCACTTTGGCAGAAATTACCGCATTAGGTGTGCCGGCGGTATTGGTGCCGTCTCCCAATGTAACGAATAATCACCAGGAACATAATGCCGAGTTTCTTGCGGAGAGGGGCGCAGCCGTCTTGCTGAAAGAGAGCCATTTAAGCGGTCAGACTTTGGCTGAGCTGTTGATAGAGCTGCTTGCCGATGAAAAACGCTTAAAGGAGATGGCTGCGGCAAGTCGGGTGCTTGGTGTGCCGGACGCCGCTGAACGAATGGCCGAGATAATACGCAAGTTGAAAGAATAAAAACACACTACAGCCGCCTTTGCATATTATAAATTACGCTACCGGTACGGCGCATGGAGGCATGGATGAGAAAGACAGCGGAAAAAATTGCGGCTCAGGTAAGCGGGATAGTCCGAACTGACGAAGTATTGTCCCGTCATACCTCGTTTAAAATCGGCGGACCTGCAGATTTATTCGTAGAACCGCTGACAATGACGGAATTGGTGACTGTGCTGTCAACTCTGCGGCAGGAGGAGATACCGCTTTATCTGCTTGGCAGCGGCACAAATTTGTTGGTCAGCGATGCGGGGTACCGCGGTGCGGTGGTGCGGCTGGCCGGTGAGTTTAAGCAGTTTGTCTACGGAGACTGCTGTGTGGAGTCAGGGGCGGCAGTGCCGCTGGCCCGGCTGGCTAGTGAAAGCAGCCAGCGCGGCTTGGCAGGACTTGATTTTGCCGCCGGCATACCCGGTACGGTGGGCGGCGCTTTAGTAATGAATGCGGGCGCACATGGTTCTGCCATCAGCGATGTGCTGACTGAAGCGCTGATTCTCGATGAAAAGCTGAGCCTACATAGTCTTGCTGCGGGGGATCTAGGCTTGTCTTACCGCAAAAGCAACATTACATCCGGTTCTGTAGTCTGCCGGGTCAAACTGCGACTTTCGCAGGGGAAAAGGGAAGTAGAGCTAAAAAAATGCGGTCAGCACCTTCGTTTCCGCCGGGAACACCAACCGCTCCAACCTAATGCCGGCAGTATTTTTAAAAACCCGCCGCATGATTCCGCCGGGCGTCTGATTGAAGCCGCCGGTTTAAAGGGGCGGCGAGTTGGTGGAGCTATGATCTCTGAGCTGCACGCCAATTTTATTGTTAACTGCGGTAATGCCAGCGCCGCCGATGTCTGGTTTCTGCTGGAAATGGCCAGGGAAGAAGTGGCAAAACAGTTTGGCGTAAATCTGGAACTGGAGATTCGCTTGCTTGGTTATTAAGCAGGAAGGTGAAAAAAATGGAGAAATATATAATTCGCGGTGGCAAACGGTTAGAGGGCGTTGTGAGAGTAGGTGGAGCAAAAAACTCCATTCTGCCGATCCTTGCCGCCGTTCTATTAAATAAGAAAAGTGAAGAAATAATTCTTACTAATGTGCCGCGGATTCGCGATGTGGCTAAAATGGTGGAAATTCTGCGCAGTCTCGGGGTGAGTGTCACCTGGAGCGGCAGTAACATGGCTGTCTCCACGAGTAATGTGCACAGTTACCTGATTGATGAAAAGCTGATGAGAGAAATGCGTTCCACCGTTTTTCTTATGGGAGCGCTGCTCGGCCGTTTCGGCGAGGTCTGTATTTCTCGTCCCGGCGGCTGTGCTATCGGCCATCGTCCCATCGGTTTGCACTTAAAGGGTCTTACCGCATTAGGCGTTCAGTTTCGCGAGCAGCAGCAGGGCTATCTGCACGGCAGCAGCGTGCGCCTGACGGGTGCAGATATTCATCTTGACTATCCCAGCGTGGGTGCAACGGAAAATATTATGTTGGCAGCCGTCTATGCTCATGGTCTGACGACAATTGCCAATGCCGCAAAAGAACCGGAAATTGTTGATTTGCAAAACTTCTTAAACAAGATGGGTGCCAGAGTAAAGGGGGCGGGGACTGACCAAATCAGGGTGGAAGGAGTCTCGCAATTAGCCAGCGTGGAATATAGCGTCATTCCGGATAGAATTGTGGCAGGCACGCTGATGATGGCAGTGGCAGCCAGCGGCGGAGATGTTATTCTGGAAAAACTGATTCCTGCTCATCTGGAGGCGGTAACAGCAAAGCTGCGGGAGGCAGGTGTGCAAATCAGGGAAGAAAATGATCGTCTGCGGATACTAGGGGCGGCTCGACCCGAGGCGGTTGAATTTGTCCGGACTCTGCCCTATCCAGGCTTTCCCACCGACTTGCAGGCGCAAATGATGGCGCTTTTGACGCGGGCCAGAGGGAGCAGCATTATTGTAGAAAGCGTCTTTGAGTCGCGCTTTAAGCATGTGGGCGAGTTGAATCGCATGGGTGCCAGTATTATTGTCGCTACCGATAACCGCACCGCCATTGTTAATGGCGTGAAAAAATTGACAGGCGCGACTGTTGCCGCTTCTGATCTGCGGGCCGGCGCCGCCCTGGTGGTGGCAGGACTATCGGCCGAGGGCGAAACAATCGTGGAAGGGCTGGAACATATCAAGCGTGGTTATGAAAATCTTGAGGGCGATCTAAATAAGATCGGAGCAGACATTAGGAGGGTTGGCGGGCTGTAATCTGCAGACGTCAACCTTGCCGCTTATTGTTTGGAGGAAGAACTAGATGGACAAGAAGCACTGGGCAAGGCCGGTTCAAGTCAGAAAGAAATCTTCGCTTCCGCCGGAAAAAGCGCGGCAGTTTAAGCGGCGCTTATTGGCAGCTTTGCTTTTTTTTGTTGTTCTGTGGACAATCCTCAGCTTTATCGGTTCCGACTTTTTCAGTATTAGCGCAATCGCCGTTTACGGTAACACATACACTCCGGAAAAAGAAATACGCCTGGCGCTTACAGTGGCTGAGGGAGATAATATTTGGCGATTGAATAAGGCGCAGCAGGCGGCAAAGCTCAAAACGATTCCCAGAATAGAAAGCGCGCGGGTGACTCGCGAGCTACCAAATAGGTTAAGGGTGGATATTAAGGAAAAGAGGGCGCTGGTCCTCGTCCCATATAATGGATATTTATTAGAAATGGGCAGTGACGGCATGGTGCTCGCCACAACGCAAAATCCACATAACTATAATATCCCCATGCTGACAGGGTTGGCCCCGCTGGAGCTGTCGGTAGGTGAAATGCTGCTAAACGGCCCTCAGTTGCAGGAAGTGGTGCAGGCGCTTGATGCTCTGAGCGCGGCAGGAGTAAATGTCTCCGAGCTGAATTTTGCCGCGCCTGATAAATTAGTGCTGATTACTATGGATGGATTCACAGTTTGGTTGGGAGAGGGCGGACACAGCGAAAAAGTGGCTTTGCTTGTGCAGATTATGGGTCAGCTGCAGGGGCGGCAGGGCGAGGGATACATAGATTTGCGGGTTCCGGAGGCTCCCGCTTTTAATACTTTGGCAGAAGAAAAAACACAAAAGTAATTACTCACCGATAAATAAAACTGCTTAGAAACCGCCATCTGCGTTGTTGCTCCTGCGGCCCTCACTCCGACGTACGCCCGGTACGCCTCCGTTCCGGTCCTCGTCGCGCCTAGCATCTGACGATTTCTAAGCAGTTAGCGTCATACGATGGCTTGAGCAGTTACACGCAAAAAACAATTAATCTAAAAAAAGGGAAAAGAACAGTCTTGTGGAATAAGAAAACAGTGAACAAGAGGGGCGAGGGGATGCTATTGTGGTTAAACGGAATCTGGTCTGCGGAATGGATATCGGAACCTCACATGTCCGAGCCATTATCGGCGAGATAAATGGTGACGGTTCCATCAATATAATCGGTGTTGGGACAAGCCCGTCGGAAGGACTGAAAAAAGGTGTCATTGTCGATTTGGATAAGACTGTGACATCAATTAAGCGCGCTGTGGAAGATGCCGAACGAATGGTAGGCACGGCGATACCTTCCGTTTTTTTAGGTATTGTGGGCTCCCAGGTAGGGCTTGTTAACAACCGCGGCGTGGTAGCCGTTTCAGGCGCAGATAAAGAAATCAGTGAAGATGATGTGGAACGCGTTTTACAGGCTGCACGGGTAATAGCCCTTCCGCCGGACCGTGAAATTATTGATGTCTTGCCGCGGGAATATATTGTCGATGGTTATGACGGAATCCGTGACCCGGTGGGGATGGTCGGCGTACGTTTGGAAGTAGACGCTATGATTATTACGGGTATGGTCACATCCATTCGTAATCTGGTGCGCTGTGTGGAGCGGGCCGAGCTAGAGATTGACGGTATGGTGCTCAGTTCTTTGGCCAACGCGGAGATTGCCCTTTCGCGCGATGAGAAGGAACTGGGTTCGGTATTAATTGATATTGGGGGAGGCACCACGGAAGTGGCAGTCTTTCAAAATGGGCATATCAAAAATATTGCTGTAATCCCTGTGGGGGGTGACTACATAACTAATGATATTGCAGTCGGCCTGCGCACCACAATCCAGATGGCGGAAAAGCTTAAACTGGAACACGGAGTAGCTCTGGCTGGCCTGGTGCCGGAGAATGCCACAACGGAATTACCTCAACTGTCCGGAAAAGATGTGCGCAAAGTGACCATCCGGGAGCTGGGAATGATTATTGAGCCACGCCTAGTGGAAATTATGCACATGGCAGCGAAGGAACTGGACAAGATGGGTTACCGAGAGCCCTTGCCGGCGGGAGTTGTGCTGACAGGCGGAGTCTCGTTGACGCGCGGTATTGCGGAGCTGAGTGAAGAGGTGTTCAGGGCTCCTGTCCGTGTCGCTCAGCCTGGTTATGTGGGGGTGAAAAGTCCGATTTATTCCACAGCGGTAGGAATCATCCACTATGTGCAGCATGCGCATATGTTTGTGGCACGAGACCAGCGGGGAGGGCGTAAGGCTTTGCCGGGTTTTTTGCAGAGAGTTAAAGCTTGGTTCATTGAAATGTTTGATTAATTTGTCTGCGGGGAAGGGGATGCTTTGCGTTGATTGAATTTGATCTTGAAATGGAACAATTTGCCCAGATAAAAGTTATAGGTGTGGGCGGGGGCGGCAGCAATGCTGTTAATCGCATGATCGCCGCCGGACTGCGCGGCGTGGAATTTATTTCGGTAAACACGGACGCGCAAGCGTTATATTTAGCTAATTCAGAGTGCAAATTGCAAATCGGTGAGAAGTTAACAAAGGGGCTTGGAGCAGGGGCAAATCCAGAAATCGGTGCACAGGCTGCCGAGGAAAGCAGAGAAGAGATTAAGCAGGCGCTTAAGGGTGCCGACATGGTGTTTGTTACGGCTGGGATGGGCGGCGGCACCGGAACGGGTGCTGCTCCAATCATCGCGGAAGTGGCTCGGGAGCTAGGGGCGCTGACAGTCGGAGTGGTGACTAAGCCCTTTACTTTTGAGGGACGGAGGCGGGCTGCAGCTGCGGAAAGAGGGATCGGCCTGCTCAAAGAAAAAGTTGATACATTGATTACCATTCCTAATGATAGGTTGCTGCAAGTAGTCGATAAGCGGACGCCAATCTTAGAAGCATTCCGCATAGCTGACGATGTTCTCCGCCAGGGGGTGCAGGGTATCTCTGATCTGATTGCCGTTCCCGGCCTGATTAACTTGGATTTTGCCGATGTGAAAACGATTATGAAAGAAACAGGCGCTGCTCTCATGGGGATCGGGGTCGGTACCGGAGACAACAGAACTGTGGAAGCAGCAAAAAAAGCTATTGCCAGCCCATTGCTGGAAACCTCAATTGACGGCGCCCGCGGCGTTCTCTTAAACATTACGGGAGGCGTGAATTTAAGCCTTTTTGAAGTTAATGAGGCAGCCGATATTGTGGCTGAAGCAGCCGACCCGGATGCTAACATTATCTTCGGTGCCGTTATCGACGAAAGCCTGGATGATGAAGTGCGCATCACCGTAATTGCCACCGGCTTTGACCACCGCGCATCAGAACGCAAACAAATTATTGAAGAGTTAACCCAGAGATCTTTTTCCTCCGATGATATTGATATTCCTGCATTCCTGCGCCGCAAGCGCTGAGTCGGTTGCAGCCGTAATTATCATAAGGCGAATTTTTCAGACAATGCGCCAATTATTTCGTAGTTGGCGGAGAAGACAATTTTTAAGTTGAACTCCGGCAGATAAATTGTGAGAAGATAAAGGCTAGGGACAGACAATGTCTCCCTGGCTTTTGTTTTTTCTTTTGGCAGTGCATCCCTATAACTTACTATCCCCTCTCCCTCTGGGAGAGGGTTAGGGTGAGGGCTAATGTTTTTGAGTTCGACACCAGTTTATGACAAATTATTATGGGAAGCTGCTTTATAATCAGACATAGAGGGAAGAGAATTTGCATATACATTAACGGTTTGTCCAGCTTTTGGGCGGTGAAAAGATGTATCTGGAGGATTTGCTTGCATTAAATTTTCTGATGAATACAGTATTGCTCTATCTTGCGGCGCGGCTGACCGGGCGCAGGCTGCAGGGCGGACGGCTAATGGCCGGCGGATTTTTTGCGGCGCTCTATAGCCTGATTATTTTTTTGCCGTCCGCCGACTTCGCCTATACTTGGGCGGGAAAAATCGTGGCGTCTATCCTGATTATTGTTTTTACTTTTAGGCCGAAACGTTTGCTGGAAGGTTTTCGTTTGTGCGTTGCCTTTTTTCTATCCTCTTTCTTTCTGGCAGGAACTGTCTTTGCGCTATATTTTTTTGGTGACGCGCCGGCTATGGTACGGGGAGGCGTGTTCTATTTGACAGCGCCGCGTCCTGGGCTGCTCTTCGGTGGTGTCTTGGTATCATTACTGCTTCTGGCGGGGGTTTGGCATTTTAGTGAGCGGCAGCGCAGAAGTAAAAACCTCCGCTTTCGTGTGACCATTAAGTGCGGGGAAAAAAGCGCTGAAGCCGCGGGATTGCTAGACACAGGAAACCATTTGCGTGACCCGCTTTCAGGGCGGCCGCTGTGTGTGGCAAGCTACAAAGCTGTGGAAGTTCTGCTGCCGGCAGTCTTGCGGCAAGCCTATCGGCGGGCGGCAGACCCGGTGAGTGCGCTGGCAGAGTTAAGCGGTGCCGAAGCTGTTCGCTACGGCGTGACCCCTTTTCGCTCCTTGGAGAACGCCGGCGTGCTTGTTACTTTCCGACCTGATCTGGTGGTTCTGGAGGGGACGGGAGTGAGGAAGGAGTGTGGATGTATCGTTTTCGCTATTTCGGCTAAGGCGCTGTCTTTGGACAATGAGGCGGAAGTCTTGCTTAATCCGGCAATTATGGATTTTATGGGAGGTGTAGGCCATTGAAATGCTTAGTCCACTGGCGGTTGAAACTGAGGCTGCTCGTTCTGCGTCTCATGCGGCGTCTGGGGTTGGAATTTCTCCCGGAAGTCTATTATGTTGGCAGTTCGGAGATATTGCCGCCGCCCTTGTCCCAAGATGAAGAAGTATTTTTGGTTGAAAAACTAAAAAGCGGTGACTTTGCAGTCAAAACAGTGCTGATCGAACGTAACCTGCGCCTCGTGGTCTATATTGCCAGAAAGTTTGAGAATACCGGTATCCATGTGGATGATTTGGTTTCCATCGGGACAATCGGTTTGATTAAGGCTGTGAACACTTTTGATCCATACAAAAACATTAAACTCGCCACTTATGCTTCAAAATGCATTGAAAATGAGATTTTAATGTTCCTGCGACGGAATAATAAAATAAAATCCGAAGTTTCGTTTGATGAGCCGCTAAATGTGGACTGGGATGGTAATGAGCTGCTGCTCTCCGACGTGTTGGGTACCGAAAATGATTTGGTTTTGAAAGGCATAGAGGCAGAAGTAGAACGCACCTTGCTCTACAGTGCCATTGAAAAATTAAACAGACGTGAAAAGCGAATTATGGAATTGCGATTCGGCCTTCTAGGTCAGCAGGAAAGGACGCAAAAAGAAGTGGCCGGCTTGCTGGGAATTTCTCAATCGTATATTTCACGGCTTGAAAAGCGCATAATTAAGCGTTTAAAGAAAGAAATTAAGAAGATGGAGTAGTGGGAAGATGAGTTGCGTGGACTGCGCTACTGCATAAAAAGATCCTCTCAGGAAATACTGCATTTATAAAGGCGGGTATTTTTATTCCAGGCAATTTTAAACTGGGAGGGGAACAGTTTGATTAATAAGGTGGAAATATGCGGTGTCAATACAGCAAAATTACCTGTGCTAAAAAGTGATGAAATGCGCCGTCTTTTCACTCTCTTTCGCCAAGGTGATGAGTCGGCCCGCGAGAAGCTGGTCAACGGAAATCTGCGTCTCGTGCTGAGCGTGATTCAGCGCTTTAACAACCGTGGCGAATATGTGGACGATTTGTTTCAGGTTGGCTGCATTGGCCTGATTAAGGCAATAGATAATTTTGATTTAAGTCAAAATGTCAAGTTTTCTACTTATGCGGTGCCGATGATTATCGGTGAAATTCGGCGCTACCTGAGGGACAATAATCCAATCCGTGTTTCACGGTCATTACGGGATATAGCCTACAAAGTTTTGCAAATTAGGGATATTTTGGCGAACCGTTTCGGGAGAGAGCCAAATATCAATGAAATTGCCAAAGAGTTAGATTTGAAGCGGGAAGATGTTGTTTTTGCGTTAGATGCAATCCAAGAGCCGGTTTCTCTCTTTGAGCCCATTTATCAAGATGGCGGTGATCCGATTTTTGTGATGGATCAGATTGCGGATGATAAAAGCCAAGATGAAAAGTGGCTGGAAATATTAGCAATTAAAGAAGCGCTGCAGAAGTTAAATGAACGGGAAAAATTAATCTTGACATTAAGATTTTATCGCGGCAAGACACAGATGGAAGTGGCTGATGAAATCGGGATTTCTCAAGCGCAAGTTTCACGCCTGGAAAAAGCAGCACTCGGACATTTGAGTAAGCATGTACAGTAAAGGAGGTGGAGAAAGTGCGTACAAAGAGTATAGGCAAAAGAAGTTTGAGTCTACTTATGTTCTTTGTCCTCCTGGCAGTGTTTCTGTTTCCCTCCGCCGAACCGCTTCAGGCGTTTAACCAGTCCAACTTGATTAGGGTTTCTGAAATACGGGAAGTGGACGGGCAGCTTTTTTACAGGCGCTTCGCTCCGGTTACCGATATGATGCCGTAAGGCAAAAATCGTTAAAGAAGAGGCTCTTGCTTGTTTGCTTGCCTGTCGATCAGTTAATGTCGGCAGGTTTTTTGCGCTTTATTTTTTATTGTTAACCTGCCACTAACCCTCTCCCGGGGGGCTGATCGAGAGACACACTTACCACGGGATGAGACAGCGAAGTATTCCGGGTAATGCAGTCTTTCTCAGCTGCTCCGCTCGCACGTTCTCGCAGCTGCGAACGGTCACTCTCGCTAACATGCCAAAACCTTTGGGCTTACTGCATGTGAACCATTGGCATGTCTTAACGCTGCGAATTCCCGTTCGCTAAACGCTGCTGACACTTAACGCTCGCTTCCGCATTCTGTGAAAGTATACAATATCTGCAAGGGTTTAGTGAAGGTATAATTAGCGTGAGGGTATAGGCGAGAAGCATGGCTCAACAAAGTGAAGGGCCAGTTGCTAATTGGACTGTTTAAAGCCGGATGGCAATCATATACTGATAGAAATCAAAAAACAGGAGTGGTGTTTGATGATAAAAATTTCGGAGATGAGGAACCGGGATGTGGTCAATATCGCTGATGGCAGAAGGTTGGGGGTGATTTGCGATTTAGATCTTGACCTGGACAATGGCCGAATTGTCGCAATTATTGTGCCAAGTTCAAACCGCTTTTTCAGCTTCTTTAGCAGCGGACGCGATTATCTGATTCCCTGGGAGAATATTGTAAAAATCGGTGTTGATACTATCCTTGTCGAAATCAAGGAGACAGGGTATCGTAACCGCTAAATTTGCTTTTGACATACAACATCTGGTGTTGTATAATTGTACCAGCACTAGATATAGTGCTTGGGTAAAGGAGGCCAGAGCCAGATGAGATGCCCTTTCTGTGGGTGTGTTGAGAGCCGGGTGATTGATTCTCGGTCTACCGATGAGGGCGGTGCCGTCCGCCGCCGGCGTGAGTGTACAGCTTGTGAAAAACGTTTTACCACCTATGAAAAGTTGGAGGAGTCTCCGATTATTGTGGCAAAGCGGGATGGCAGCAGGCAAATTTTTGAGCGCGGCAAAATTTTAAACGGCCTGATTTATGCCGGAGGCAACCGGAAGATTCCGCTCAGTGTGTTTGAGGATCTGGTCGATGAAGTCGAGCGTGAATTGCGTAACAGTTTCCATCACGAAGTGGCCTCAGATGAAATCGGACAACGGGTGTTGGCTAAGCTTCGCGAGATAGATGAAGTCGCTTATGTGCGTTTTGCTTCTGTCTACCATAAGTTTAAAGATATTAATGATTTTAGAGAAGCTCTAAAGAATATGCCAAAAAAAGAAAGCTAAGTAAATAGTGACCGAGAGCGGAGGGACATAAGAGGATGTTTGTGGAAATCAAGAAGCGTGACGGCCGTGTTGTTCCATTTAATGCTGAAAAAATTACAGAAGCCATTTTGAAGGCTGCCAGGGCTGTGGGTGGCGAAAACCGTAAAATCGCTGAGAGCCTGACTAAGCAGGTTGTGGTTGAACTTACGAAATTGGGCTATAATGGGATTATTCCCGCCGTTGAAGATGTTCAGGATACTGTGGAAAAAGTTCTCATAGAAAATGGACATGCCCGGACGGCAAAAGCATACATACTTTATCGTGACCGTCGGAGCCGCATTCGTGAAGGTAAATCGGATTTAATGGATACGGTCAAGGAAATTTTAGTGGAAACAAACCGGGAAAACGCTAATGTGTCTAATTCACCTTCCGCCAAAATGCTGCAAATTGCCAGCGCCGCCAGTAAGAGATATTATCTGACCAACCTTTTGCCTGAAGAGTTTGCCAATGCCCATACGAGCGGGGCGCTTCATATTCATGACCTTGATTATTACGGCAAGACGCTCAACTGCTTGCAGGTGGACTTAACAAAGTTGTTAACTGAAGGGTTTAACACCGGTTACGGTTTTGTCCGGCCGCCCAAGAGAGTGGCGTCTGCTGCTGCTCAGGCTGCCATTATTTTGCAGAGCAATCAGAATGATATGTTCGGCGGCCAGAGCTTTCCCCATTTTGACCGTTCGATGGCGGAAGTTGTCAAGACTATGGCGGCTGTGCCGTCTGAGGAAGAAGTCTTCCAGGCAATGGAGGGTTTGGTATATAATCTTAACACGATGCATTCACTGAGTGGTAACGAGCGAATCTGGATTTTGGACAAACAGGTCGGCGAGTTTTCAACACGCTCCATGGAAGAGTTCCACAGGACGTTTGAGGAAGGCCGTTATCAGGCGTTGAGCGTGAATTACAGGACAGGTGCCACGGAAATAAAGGATATTACCGCCAGTATCAGGCATAAGAACTTTAATAAGATATTCCATGTGAAGCTGAAGTCCGGACAGAAAGTTGCTGTGACAGATAATCATTCTGTGATGACAATCGGGGACAGCGGAAAGATTGAAACTGCGGTTCCTTCCCGTCTGCGCCGTGCGCTGGTTCCCAGGGAGTTGCAGTTAGTGAAAGACAAAATTGTTTTTGACCTGACAAAATACCCGGCGTCAGTCAAATATGAGCTGGACAGCTTGGCGCTTACGCCGGCATTGGCTAAAGTGATGGGGCTATATGCGGCAGAAGGCTCAGTGGATGCTTCAACTCTCTACCTTGCCCTTTTCAACAGTGAACTGGAAACAGAGGCTTTAAGTCTGCTTAGAGAAATTCATCCGGGATTTTCCGTACGGCTTCGTGTGGCAAAGGGAAAAACTCGTGATCTGGCTTGTAATGTCGGACAGCGCTTTGCAGCTTTTTTGGCTGATAAATGCGGGCGGGGGGCAGTAAATAAGCGTGTGCCGGGTGAGTTGTTTTTTGCCGGTGAGGCGTATGTCAGAGCATTTTTGGACGGATACCTTTCCGGAGACGGGACGGTTGGCGCTAACAGGGTTGTTGCCGGTACCGTTTCGAGAGAATTGCGGGACGGTATCCAGCTGCTGTATATGAAGCTTGGTGTTCCGGTATCTCTACGTGATATGTTGCCACAGAGTAATTTTGCAACAGCGCATCAGCGGTATATGGTATCTGCTGGTGGATATTATCTTGGCAATCTGGCGCTAAGCGGAGGAAAAGGCGGCAAACTGTCTGAAGCGATCGGTGTCAAAGGCGAGCAAACACCATATGATTACGAGTTTTTACGCCAGATGATTAAAGATGTATATGGTGTGTTCTGTGGAAATGCGTATAACTACAGAATTAAACCGCAATATCTGGAAAGTATAGCAAAAGACTTGATCGGCCGTATTCTGGAGGATCATGAGAAAGAAAGCATCGGGCAAATAGCTCGCGAACAATTCTGGTTTGACAGTCTGGCGGATATGCTGCCGCAGATCCAGTCAACAGAAAAATATCATTTGCTTAAAAAGCTTAACAGCCGGCAGTTGCCCCGTTTCAGCAAATATTTGCCCGTGTTTTATCCTTATGAAGAAATGCTGTCGCGTTTCTTTTTGCCTAAAACAGTCTGTAACGAGAGCGGCAGCAGGATTGACAACAGTTGCCAGAGTCCTGCCCTTGTTATGGCTTGGGCACGCATGATTCTGGCACAAAACGACAAGATGGTTTCTCTTTTAGAAGTGCTCAACAGGGTTCTTAGGTTATGGCCGATGCAGGTCAGCGAACTTCAGGAAGCACCGCACGAGGAGTTTGTCTACGATATTTCGGTAAGTGATAACGAAAATTTTCTGACAGCGGAAGGTATCTTTGTTCATAACTCCCGCGCAGGCGCACAGGTCCCTTTTTCCTCACTTAATGTAGGGACTGACACGTCGGAGGTGGGCAGAGCGATAACCCGTTCTATTCTGCGGGCCTTTGACCGCGGTTTGGGCAACGGAGAGAGCCCTATCTTTCCCAACCTGGTCTTTAGGACGAAAAAAGGTGTGAATATGGAGCCCAGTGACCCGAACTTTGATTTGTTCAAATTGGCACAAAGAGTGGCCGCTAAACGCTTGAATCCAACCTTTAGTTTTATGGATACAACCTTTAATTTGAAATACGGGGAAGAAGTAGCATATATGGGTTGTCGTACGCGGGTGATCGGCAACCGCCATGGCGAAGAACGGTCTGCCGGCCGGGGAAATATTGCTCCCGTTTCTCTGAATTTGCCGCGTCTTGCACTGCAGGCACGGGATGTGAATCTGTTTTTTGTGGAACTTGATCGTTTGCTGCGTGTGGGAGCCCGTCAACTGTTGCACCGTTTTGAAATCCTGGGTAATCTGCGTGTACGAGATCTGCCGTTTTTAATGGGCCAAAAATTGTATATGGATTCGGATAAGCTGGGGTTGGACGACTCCATTAAAGAGGTGATTAAGCATGGCACGCTGGCAGTCGGCTTTATCGGGCTGGCGGAGACATTGCAGGCTTTAATCGGCAAGCATCACGGGGAGGATCGGGAGGCTCAGGAGTTAGGCTTAAAAATTATTTCCCATATGAGTAAACGGCTGGAGCAGTTTTCCGAAGAATTTGACTTAAACTTTACGCTGGTGGCTACGCCGGCAGAGGGTCTCTCCGGGCGCTTTGTTAAAATGGATCGTGATCTTTACGGCTTGATTCCCAAAGTAACAGATAAAGAGTATTATTCAAACTCATTTCATATCCCTGTGAACTACTGTATGTCTCTTTTTGATAAGCTTTCTTTAGAAGGAGAATATCATAAATACTGTAACGCCGGGCATATTTCTTACGTGGAGTTGGATGCGCCGCCCGGGGAAAACGTAGAAGCGGTTGAGGAAATTATTTCCCAAATGGCTGTTTCCGACATCGGTTATGGCGGAATCAATTATCCCATCGATGAGTGCCGCAGCTGCGGATATAGCGGGATTGTCTCCAGCTGCTGTCCCGGATGCGGTGGCAGCGAGGTGCGCCGGATTCGGCGGATTACCGGTTATCTTTCCACAGATGATCGTTTTAATAGCGCCAAGCAGGCGGAATTGCGCGACAGAAAGACGCACTGCAGTTAGAAACCTATACTTATTGCGTGGCAATGATAAGCTCTGAGCAAGGAGGGCGGGCATGAAACTAAAACTTGCAGGTCTCAAACATTATAGTGTGGTTGACGGACCGGGGATAAGAACGGCAGTTTTCCTTCAGGGCTGCCCGCATTTTTGTCCCGGTTGCCACAATCCGCAGACACAGGATTCTGCAGGGGGAAGCTGGCTGGCTGTCACTAAGCTGGCGGCAGAAATTGCTGCTGACCGTAGGGTGCGGGGCGTGACCTTCTCCGGTGGCGAACCGTTTGCCCAGGCAGAGCCGTTAGTTATACTCGCGGAAATTCTAAAGAAAGCCGGATGCCATTTATTAATTTATTCCGGATATACCTATGAACAATTAAAGGAAAAGGCATTATCCGATAATGCCACGGCAGCATTGCTTGCTGCGGGAGACCTGTTGATTGACGGGCCGTTTCTCTTGGCTGAGCGTGATATTTCGCTCACATACCGTGGTTCGCGGAACCAACGGATTATTGATTTGCCCGCTGCAATGCAGACCGGTGCACCGGTTCTCTCGCCGTTGCACTTTCGCGGGCAGGAGCAGATGTATGGCTAAGGAAGAAATTAGAACAACCGGAGATATCAACTATCTGACTTTTGAAAATCTGACTGACGGCGAAGTCCTGCATGCCTTTACCCTTCGCCATGGAGGTGTAAGCGCGGCACCATACGATACATTAAATCTTGGTGCCCATGTGGGGGACGAACCGGCGGCTGTAAGAAAAAACCGGGATGTGCTGGCAAAAGCTTTGGGATATCAAGCCCATCAAGTGGTTTCGGGGCAGCAGACCCATGGCATTAACATCGAGCTGGTTACGGCAGGAAACGGTCTTTCCGCCTGCGAGTTTACGGAAACTGCGCTGCCGGATACAGACGGCCTAATCTGTCTCGAACCGAATGTGGTTTTGCTGGCATATGCGGCTGATTGTACCATTCTTTATTTCTTCGATCCGCACAGGCGTTGCATCGGGCTGGCACATGCCGGCTGGCGAGGCGCAGTGGCCGGCATGGCGTCAGCCATGGTGGAGGCTATGGGCCGACTTGGTTGCCGGCGCCAAAACATCCGTGTGGCGCTATCGCCCTCAATCGGGCCATGTTGTTATCAAGTCGGCGATAATGTGGCACGTGAAGCGGCTGGCCACCTGAGCCGGGATGTGCTTTTGCCCGGCAAGGACGGACTCTATTTTGACTTGCCGGGGTATCATCTGCGGCTGTTGCAGGAAGCCGGTATTAGGGCAAAGAATATTATTAGCAGCCGCTATTGTACAAGCTGCCATCAGCAGTATTTTTTTTCCTACCGCTCAGCCGGCGGCAGAACAGGGCGGATGGCCGGAATTCTTGCTTTGACGCCAAGCAGGAAGGCGGTAACATGAAAAGAAAAAAAAGATTTCACGTAGTTCCCGGCAGAGGGAAGAAAAAAGGCATGAGGGAAAAGTTTCTCCGTGGAATTTTAATGCTGGCGGTGACAATATTTGCATTGCAGGCAGCCTATTTTCTTGCCGGAAGCAGACTGGCCGGTTTGCTGCTCAAAACCGTCGTCAGTGAGGAAAGTGTGTTGGAGCAGCTTGTTTCAGTTAGCGGGGTAATTGTACGGGACGAACGTGTGGTGGCGGCGCCGGTTAGCGGCACTGTCCGCTGGGTAGCTGTCGCCGGAGCGCGGTTGGCGGCAGGAGCTAGTGTGGCCAAGATTTATACCGGCGATGGCGGTGTGCAAAATGTTGCTGCGCCAATGTCAGGCGTAATGATTCCTGTGCTTGACGGACTTGAAGGCGCGCTGCAACCCGGCGACTTGGAGAGGATTGATGCGGCAGAAGTTCGTAAGCTGGCAAAAAAAATCCAGGCCGTGCCGGAGGGTGCTGAAGTAAAGCAGGGTTCGATTTTTTTCAAGATGGTAAACAATTTTAGCTGGTATTATGTCGTAGACTTGTCCAGAGATGATTTTGCACTGCTGACGCCGCAAAGAAACCGCTTGCGGTTCGCTTTCTCTCCGGAAGAAGAAGTGTCGGCTTCATGGGAGGTGTTGAAGGAAGATGAAGATACTGTCCGTTTGGCGTTTGCGCTAAGTGAGGATGTGGAAGGCTCCTTTGTCGAGCGGCTTAGTGATGCGGAAATTGTGGTGAGCAGAATCACTGGTTTTGTCCTGCCATCATCAGCGCTGGTTTCGCGGGGAGCTGAAAGAGGTGTCTACATTCTTGAAAAGTCGGTAGTGAGCTATCTTCCTGTCAAGGTGTTGGGCGAGGTGGGGGAGAATGTGGTGATAGAGGGTGTAAGGAGCGGAAGAACGGTGATAAAAAATCCGTCTCTAGTCAGGGAAGGACAGCGCCTATGAGCAGTTTAGCGGTACGGCTAAATGATGTCCGGATGCGCATGGCTCGCGCGGCGCAGCACAGCCGTCGTGACGGCGTGGGCATGGTGGCAGTAACGAAAACGGTCGCGACTGGAATCATTGCTGAGGCGATAGCTCTGGGTTTGACAGATTTCGGAGAAAATCGCGTACACGAGGCGCGGCCGAAAATAGAAGTATTTCCAGCCGTCGAGTGGCATTTTATCGGACGCCTGCAAACTAACAAGGTAAAGGATGTCGTGGGCCGGTTTAAGCTGATTCATTCTCTGGACCGCTGGCGCTTGGCAGAGGCATTGCAGCAAGAGGCGCAAGCGCAGAACGTGCAGGTTAGTGTGCTGATTCAAGTCAATCTGGCTGGCGAAGGGCAAAAGGGGGGAATCTCTCCCGTAGAGCTTGACGACTTTCTCTTGGCTGCGACTGATTTGCCGCGAGTGCGGGTGGAAGGCCTGATGGCAATCCCGCCATACACGGCAGATCCGGAGGAAGCCCGCCCCTATTTCCGGGAAATGTTCCGCTTGTTCAGCAAATGCCGAATGCCCGGCGGAGCAATGAAGCTATTATCTATGGGAATGTCTAATGATTTTGAAGCGGCAATTGAAGAAGGCGCCAATCTGATCCGGGTGGGCAGCTTGCTGTTTGACAGAGAAAAATATAGTCAGGAGGAATGAAGGTGGCAAAAATCTGGGAAAAAGTGCTGTCGTTTCTGGGTTTGATGGAAGTGACTGAAGAAGAGGAAATTATTGAGGAGGCGGAATTTGTTCGCCCTCCCGCCCGCAAAGGAGCGGTACTGAATTTACATAGTACCAAGAATATGCGCCTTGTGATTATTAAGCCGGTGGAGTTCCAAGAAGCGCAACAGATTGTCGAGCATATTAAAAACAGGAAACCGGTCCTTGTGAATCTGGAAGAGACAGATAAGAACGAGGCTAAACGGGTCATTGATTTTATTGCCGGCGCCACTTTTGCCCTGGATGGTAATATGCAGAAGGTGAGTCAGCAGATTTTTGTTTTTGCTCCTGCCCAAGTGGAAGTAAACGCCGAAATCCGCAAAGAATTAAGCGGACGTGGGATGTCAGCTATCGGAGAAGATTAGGATTGAAAATTAGATTTATTTTGTTGATTTTTTAGCTACGGAGGCACTATGGAGCGAGAAAAAATATTGCAGCGCTTTGCGCAAGATCTTGAGCGAATTACGGCGGGGATTATTCTGGATCGCATCGAGCAACTGGAAAGGAACGGACAGTGGCAAATCAGCGATTTTTTTGACCCTCACCAGCAACGGACGGCAGACCGGGTTTTGTATTCATTTCCGGAGTTTAAATCGGTCACCTGGGGCGGTTATTCCGAGGCGGAACGCTGCCGCCTGCTGCTTTATCCGGCTGAGCGCCAAGCGGGTACGGCGGACGTAGCTCTTGCTGCCTTGGAGGTTGACGCGGGCTTGCGGGGGGAGCAGCTTGGCCACCGCGATTTTCTTGGTGCTATTTTAGGACTTGGGCTTCGTCGGGAAAAAATCGGCGATATCCTCGTTTTGGAGCAAAGAAAAGCACAAATTATCGTTCACCCTGAAATTTTGCCTTTTTTGCTTTCAAACTGGCAGGAAGTAGGTAAATATAGTATTGCTATCAGGGAAATAACGCTGAAACAACTTGCTCCGCCACCACTTCTGTTTAAGGAAATTAAAACTACTGTAGCCAGCCTGCGCCTGGATGCTGTAGCCAGCGCCGGATTTGCAATGTCGCGCAGTAAACTGACACCGGCAATTCGTGCCAACCAAGTTAAGCTGAATTGGCAGTCGGTAACCAGCGCCAGTGCCTCTGTTAAAGCCGGGGATGTGATCTCTTTGGCCGGGCGTGGACGGTTGGAGGTGGCGGAAGTTCTTGGCGAAAGCAAAAAAGGGCGGATTCAGCTTTTGCTGAAAAAAAGGGCATGAAGGGCAGGATTTTAGGCAGCCTTAGGCGAAACACTGGGAATGCTGGAAAATTATGCGGAGGTGGATAGTGTGCCGTTAACGCCGATTGATATTCAGAATAAAGAATTCAGCCGCCAAATGAGAGGATACTCTCCCAGGGAGGTCGATGAATTTCTGGATCAATTATCTAAAGATTATGAGACATTGATTAAAGAAAATATTACTACGAAAGAGCAGCTCTCGCAGCTAAAGGACAAGCTAGGTCATTACCATAAGCTAGAGGAGACGCTTCATAATGCTATCGTCGTTGCTCAGGAGGCAGCGGAGGAAGTGAAGCGGAACGCTTCAAGGGAAGCTGAACTAATTCGGCGCGAGGCTGAAAAAGATGCGGCTCGTACAATGGATGAGGCTCGTTATAAGGCGAGTAAAATCCTTTCAGAGCATGAAGAGGTATATAAGCAAGCGCAGATTTACAAAATGCGTTTCCGTTCCTTGGTGGAGGCACAGTTGGCTGCTCTGGAAATGGAGGATTGGTATACGCTTAATTTGGCGCAGGATCGTGATGCAGTAAAGCGCGGCGCTTAGTGGGACAAGGGGACAGGGTTTTTGTCCCAAACTTGACATCAGGCGGCTTTTTTGTTTATAATGAAGCCGTTATCTAAGGAAGCGGCCGCAGATCAAAAAGCTCGTCCTCACGATAGGACGGGTGTTTTTTTAGAGATGCACCATGCAATTGACGGAGGGACAAAATGGTGGAAAAAGATTATGCCGGGACGCTAAATTTGCCGCAAACAGAATTTCCGATGCGGGCCGGGTTGCCTCAGCGTGAGCCGGATCTTTTGGCGAAATGGCAAGCACTAGACATCTATCGAAAAGTGCAGGAAAAGAGACAAGGGCAGCCTAAATACATTTTGCATGACGGGCCGCCGTATGCCAACGGAGATATTCACATGGGAACGGCCATGAATAAAGTTCTGAAAGATATTATTGTTAAACACAGAAGTATGCTTGGTTTTGATGCGCCCTATGTTCCCGGCTGGGACACGCACGGCCTGCCTATTGAGCATCAGGTGGTAAAGGCGGGCAAAATCAAGCGCAGCGAAGTTACTCCGGTGGAGTTTCGCCGCCATTGCCGCGATTTTGCGCTGCGCTTTCTTGATGTGCAGAGAGAGCAGTTCAAGCGGCTTGGGGTGCGGGGAGACTGGGACAACCCTTATGTGACGTTAAAACCGGAATTTGAGGCCAGACAGATCATGGTCTTTGGCGAAATGGCACAAAAAGGCTATATCTACAAAGGCTTAAAACCGGTTCACTGGTGTCCGCAGTGTGAAACTGCGTTGGCGGAAGCAGAAATCGAATATAATGAGCACAGGTCGCCCTCTATCTTCGTCCGTTTCCAAGTGGCGGATGCTAAAGGAAAGCTGGAGCAGGCGGCAGACGTCTATTTTGTGATTTGGACAACAACCCCTTGGACGATTCCTGCCAATCTGGCTATTTGTCTTCACCCTGAGTATAGCTATCTTCGCGTAAGTACGCCCGAGCACGGCGACTTGATATTAGCGGAGGAGCTGCTCGGCAGCGTGATTGAGACTCTGCAGATTACGGGCTACAAGGTGTCAGGCAAATTCAAAGGAGCGGATTTAGAAGGGATTCTTTGCCGGCACCCGCTTTATGAGCGGATGTCGCCGGTGGTGCTAGGCAGGCATGTGACGCTTGAGGCCGGCACCGGCTGTGTACATACAGCCCCGGGTCATGGTCAGGATGATTACGAGGTCGGCCTCAAGTATGGGTTGGATATTCTCGCTCCCTTGGACCATGCCGGCTGCTTCACCGGAGATGCCGGCCCTTTTGCGGGACTGCATTATCAGGAAGGCAATAAACAGGTTACGCAAGCGTTAAAAGACGCAGGCGCTCTGTTGCAGCTTTCCTTTATTAAGCATCCTTATCCCCATTGCTGGCGCTGCAAAGAGCCGGTACTCTTTCGGGCTACTGAACAGTGGTTTGCCTCGGTGGAAGGATTTCGCCAAGCGGCGCTGGCTGCCATCAAAGAGGTGCAGTGGATCCCGGCCTGGGGGCAGGAACGGATTAACAATATGATTGTGGATCGCCATGATTGGTGCATTTCACGCCAGCGTGTCTGGGGTGTGCCTATCCCCATCTTTTACTGCACCGCCTGCAACCAGGAACTTATCAATGAAGACACTGTGCGGGCAGTGGCAGAGTTGTTTGGCAAAGAGGGCTCAGACGCTTGGTTTATTCGTGATGCGTCAGAAATCCTGCCGCAGGGAACATTATGTCCCGGCTGCAGTCACGCTGAATTTCGCAAGGAAACTGATATTATGGACGTCTGGTTTGATTCCGGTTCCACCCATGCTGCCGTGTTGGAAACTCACCCGGAGCTGAGGTCTCCGGCCGACCTGTATCTGGAAGGGTCGGACCAGTATCGCGGCTGGTTCCAGTCTTCGCTGCTTACCTCTGTGGCTACCCGTGGTCGCGCGCCCTACAAAGCCACACTGACCCACGGGTGGGTGGTCGATGGTGAAGGCAAAAAAATGTCCAAGTCTTTGGGTAATGTTATTGCCCCCGAACAGATTATTAAGCAGTATGGAGCCGATATCTTGCGGCTCTGGGTTTCTTCTTCGGACTTCAAGAGCGATGTGCGGGTCTCCCATGATATTTTGAAACAACTGGTGGAAGTTTATCGTAAAATTCGCAATACCATCCGTTATCTTTTAGGGAACTGTTATGATTTTAATCCGGAAACAGACAAAACACCTTACAGCGAGCTGGATGAGCTTGATCGTTATGCTCTGCATCGTCTGCAGCTGTTAGTGGAGAAAGTCAGCCGGGCTTATGCTGAGTTCGACCTGCACGTGGTATTCCATACGATCCACAATTTCTGCGTGCTGGAAATGTCTAACTTTTATCTGGATGTTTTGAAAGACAGGTTATATACTTCGCCGCCTGCTTCTTTGGCCCGCCGCTCCGCACAGACGGCAATGCACGAAATTCTGCTGGTTCTTGTTAAGCTGATCGCGCCGGTGCTCACTTTTTCGGCAGAAGAAGTGTGGGAATATCTCCCGGGCAAGAGGGAGGAGTCGGTGCAGTTGGCGGATTGGCCTAAAGTATCCGAGCAGTACAAAGATAATCTGCTGGCTGCTCGCTGGCAGAAGCTGCTGGAGTACAGGGAAGTTGTGACAGGTCAGCTGGAGGAAGCGCGTAAAGAGAAGTTAATTGGCGCATCGCTTGGCGCAGCCCTTGAACTTTACCCTGATGAAGCGGCATACGAAGCGCTTGCGCCGTTTAGGGAGCGCTTGCCGGAACTGTTCTTGGTTTCTGCTTGCAAACTGTATGAGCCGGCAAACGCGCTGGGTGTTCTGCAGACTGAAAAAGGGCTTGCACTCAAGGTTAGCCTAGCAAGCGGTGGAAAATGCGGGCGTTGCTGGCTGATTCATCCCGGGGTGGGCGAAAACAGAGAGCATCCCACAATCTGCCCGCGCTGCAGCCAAATTGTGGCTTAATTGTGGCTTAATAATTTAACAAATTGCTTAAGCACGCCGTTTAATGAGGCGTGCTTTGCCTGTTTTGTTCCTGAAAAAGGAATTGCACTGTTATTTTAGCATGCCCTGTGGTAAGATAACAGCGAGGTGAGTGCGAAATGGAAAGGGAAGTTTTGGCCGCTATTATTCGGGAAAATCTGCAAGACGGCAAACTTTATTGTGAGAAAGCATACCGGCTGGCAGCGGCACACGGCGTTAAGCTTTGGCAGATCGGTCAGATCTGTGAGGAAGAAAAGATAAAAATAACAGGCTGCCAACTAGGCTGCTTCTAGGAGAACGAAATGCTGACAGTGCTAAGTGTGGCTGAGGCGAAAGAAAAAATTTTGGCTGCTGTGCAAGCTAGGACAGAGCAAGAGCCCGTTTTGCTTGCGGCCGCGACGGGGCGCACGTTGGCTCAACCTGTAGCGGCAGAGGAAGATTTGCCGTCGTTTGCCCGTTCAACCATGGACGGTTTTGCAGTCATAGCACAGGATACTTACGGGGCGTCGGAAGCTATGCCGGCGCTTTTCGATGTAAGAGGAGAAATTTTAATGGGCCGGGAGCCGGAAACAGCGCTTGCACCCGGAGAGGCACTGCGCATTTCCACCGGCGGGATGCTGCCGACAGAGAGTGATGCGGTGGTAATGGTTGAGCATACGGAAATGCTCGGTGGCAATATCATGGCGCTAAACAGGGCTGTGGCACCAGGCGAGAATATCATTGTCAGGGGTGAAGATCTCCGCGCCGGTGAGGGTATCTTATTTCCGGGACATGTGCTCAGGCCTCAGGATATCGGCGTCTTGGCAGCGCTTGGACAGACGTTGGTCACAGTGGCTAAGAGACCGCGGGTGGCTATTATTTCAACCGGGGACGAACTGGTAATGCCGGATGCGGTGCCAAAAGCTGGTCAAATTCGTGACATTAATTCATTCATGCTTTCTTCCTGGGTAGAAAGCTGTGGGGCGGTTGCAGACCGTCACGGCATTATTCCGGACAGTAAAGACGCTTTGAGGGCTGCTTTGCAGAGAACTGCTGCTTATGATTGTATTATCCTTTCCGGAGGCAGTTCCGCCGGGGCGCGTGATTATACGGCAGCATGCATTGATGAACTGGGGAAACCGGGGGTGCTTTTCCATGGCGTTTCGATGCGTCCGGGGAAGCCGCTCATTTTTGGTGTGGTTAACGGAAAGCCTTATTTTGGCTTATCGGGCAATCCTACGTCTGCCATGGTTGGATTTTTACTTTTTGTGCGTCCTTTGCTAAGGCAAATGCAGGGGGCAATCACACTGCTGCCACTGCTGCGTGCTAAAGTAGAACGGAATCTGTCGTCTGCCAGCGGCCGGGAGGATTATATTCGTGCCTGGTTGTATGCCGAAGGCGACGAGCTTTGGGCGCGTCCTATTTTGGGGCAGGCGAACCTGATTTCTACCGTGGTGCGGGGAAATGCTTTGCTCCGCATTCCGCAAAATCGTGAAGGGGTGGAAGCCGGCGAGTCGGTGGAAGTATTGTTAATCTGATTGCTGAGGTGAACTTCTTTGTTAGAAAAACGGAGACGCTATTTACATAATACGCCTGTCGCTGACGCTAGGAAGCTTTTCCTTGAGCGCCAGTGGGGCCTGACAGGAGAAGAGATGCTACCGGTTGCGGCAGCAGTGGGGAGAGTGACGGCGAAAGCCGTCTTTGCTAAAATGTCTTCGCCCCATTTCCATGCTGCGGCAATGGACGGAGTGGCTGTGCGGGCGGCGGATACGGAGGGAGCGAGCGAGTCTTTTCCAAGGCGGTTGCATCTGGGGAGAGAGGCTTTTCCGGTGGATACAGGCAATGCGCTCCCCGCCGGCTGTGACGCGGTAATTATGGCGGAGGACATTTTCGAGCAAGGTGAAGTAATTGAAATTGTGGCGGCGGTCGCTCCCTGGCAGCATGTCCGCCCTATTGGCGAAGATATTGTGGCCACGGAAATGTTGCTGCCGTCCGGTCACCGCCTGGGCGCTGTGGACGCGGGCGCACTGCTGGCCGGAGGGCAAACAGGCGTAGCAGTACGGCAGAAGCCCAAAGTGACTATTATCCCCACCGGGAGCGAGTTAATTGCTGCCGGCACAAAACCTAATCCAGGCCAGATCATCGAATATAATTCCGTCATCTTCTCTGCCTTAGTGGCAGAATGGGGGGGTGAGGCTATTAAACATGAGATTGTGCGCGATGATTTTGAGCTGCTAAAAGAGGCTGTGTTCAACGCGTCTATGCTAAGTGATGTGGTGCTGGTTAATGCGGGTTCTTCCGCTGGGCGTTGGGATTATACTGCCGACGTGTTGGCGCAGCTTGGAGAAGTGCTAATCCATGGGGTGGCTGTTCGCCCGGGCAAGCCGGTTATCTTAGCCGTTGTGGCAGGCAAGCCGGTAATAGGCGTGCCGGGCTATCCGGTTTCGGCGGTAGTCTCGCTAGAGCTTTTTCTCAAACCCCTGCTCTATGCTCTCCAGGGTCAGCAAGAACCAAAAAGGCTCCTGCTCCAGGCCTCCCTTTCCCGACAGGTCACTTCCCCATTGTCTGCGGAGGAGTGGATTCGTGTCAAAGTAGGTTGTGTGGAGGAGCGGTATGTGGCTATCCCCCTGGCAAGAGGAGCCGGCGTAGTAACCTCCTTGGTGAAAGCCGATGGGTTTGTTCGTATCCCTCAACAAAAGGAAGGGCTTGTGGCCGGTGAGACGGTGGCTGTGGAACTTCTGCGTCCGCTGCAAAATATCGAGCAAACGATAGTCTGCAGCGGCAGTCATGATTTAACATTGGATATCTTGGGCGACCTGCTGAGTCGGCACCATCCGGGGTTTTCCTTGTCGTCTGCCCATGTAGGCAGCACTGGAGGCATGATGTCTTTGCGGCGCGGCGAGGCGCATTTGGCAGGCATCCATTTGTTGCATGAAGAAACGGGCCAGTATAATATTCCTTTTTTGCAGCAGTTTCTCCCTGATGTTCCGCTGGTACTTGTAACGCTTGTGGAACGGGAGCAGGGCTTAATGGTCAGGCCAGGCAATCCGCGGGGAATCAGCCGGATTGCCGATTTGGCTAGAGGTGATGTAACTTTTGTTAATCGTCAGCGCGGAGCCGGGACGAGGATGCTATTAGACGCTCTCATGAGAAAAGACGGCATTCTTCCGGAAGCTATCAACGGCTATCACCGAGAAGAATATACTCACTTGGCGGTAGCGGCGGCAGTTTCAGCCGGTTCAGCCGATGTTGCTCTTGGCGTTTTTGCAGCGGCGCAGGCACTGGGGCTTGATTTTATCCCGCTCGCCAAAGAACGCTATGATTTAGCTATACCCGTCAAATTTTATACTGATTACAACATGCAAAAACTGCTGGAGCTGATCCGCTCTGCACAATTTAAGCAGGCAGTAAAAGAACTTGGAGGCTATCACACTGAAATAACAGGCGAAATTGTCTGGCAAGGAGAGTGATTGATGATGCAGTCATTTCGAGTAGCTATTTTAACTGCCAGTGATAAAGGCGCCAGAGGTGAACGCCAGGATGAAAGCGGACTTGTGATTAGAGAAATGGTGGAAGCCGCCGGTGGCAGGGTGGCCATTTATGAGGTGGTGCCGGATGAGTTTACTGTCTTGCGTGACAAATTGTTGTCGTACACTGATGAGCCTCAGCTTCACCTGGTGCTGACTACAGGCGGAACAGGGTTAAGTCCGCGAGACAACACGCCTGATGCCACTTTGGCTGTGATAGAAAAACAGGTTCCCGGTATGGCGGAAGCAATGAGAGCCTTCGGCTTGCAAAAAACACCGCATGCCATGCTTTCCCGCGCCGTCTGCGGAATTAGGAACGGAACTTTAATTGTAAACTTACCAGGCAGTCCCCGGGCAGTACGGGAAAACCTGGGCGTAGTCCTGCCTGCCATCCCTCATGCGCTTGATGTGCTTTGCGGACAGAGCGGCGAGTGTGCAAATTTGCGTAATAATGATGCATAAGATCTTGTCAGGGGAGCATACTATTTTCTGTTGAAAAGGAAAAATTAGAGAGAAGAAGGAAAAAAGCGATATATTGAGTTAATTAAGGATAAATGTAATTATTTGCAAAATAATTCCCGGCATCATAGTTGCATCATTTTCTGTTTTCGTATATAGTTGTTGATGTGGCAATTAGCACTCGCAAGAGGTGAGTGCTAAAAGGAAAAGATCAATTTTAAAAAGGAGGTCAATCCATGAACATTAAACCATTATCAGACCGTGTTGTGATTAAAGTGTTGGAGGCTGAAAAACAAACTGCCAGCGGCATTGTTTTGCCTGACAAGGCTAAAGAGAAGCCGCAAGAAGGCGAAGTTATGGCAGCCGGAAACGGCCGTATTTTGGAAAACGGTACCCGCGTAGAAATGGATGTAAAAGTAGGCGATCGCATTCTTTTCTCCAAATATGCCGGCACCGAAGTTAAGCTGGAAGGCAAAGAATACCTGATTATGCGTCAGGAAGACATTCTTGCTAAATTGATCTAACCGTACTTAAAGTCTAATCAAACAGGAGGTAGAGAGACCTATGGCAAAACAGATTATGTTTCGCGAAGAAGCTCGCCGCGCCTTGGAAAAAGGCGTTAACCAATTGGCAGATACCGTAAAAGTAACTCTTGGTCCTAAAGGCCGCAATGTCGTGCTCGATAAAAAATTTGGCAGTCCGCTGATTACTAATGACGGCGTGACTATTGCCCGTGAAATCGAGCTGGAAGACCCATTTGAAAACATGGGTGCTCAGCTGGTTAAAGAAGTGGCTACCAAGACTCAGGA
Source organism: Dethiobacter sp. (assembly GCA_018333635.1). Taxonomy (GTDB): domain Bacteria; phylum Bacillota; class Dethiobacteria; order Dethiobacterales; family Dethiobacteraceae; genus GPS1B09. The sequence continues at coordinate 2,206 of JAGXTL010000015.1, read as the reverse complement.
TGTGGCCGGTGACGGAACTACTACTGCCACACTGCTTGCGCAAGCCATTATCCGCGAAGGGATTAGAAATGTCACCGCCGGTGCCAATCCGATGGCTATTAAGCGCGGGATTGAAAAAGCGGTGAAAGTTGCCGTCGATGAAATCAAATCTCAGTCTAAACCTGTGGAGACAAAAGAAGCCATCGCCCAGGTAGCGTCCATTTCAGCAACAGACGAAGAAATCGGTCGTCTCATTGCCGAGGCCATGGAAAAAGTTGGCAAGGATGGCGTCATTACCGTTGAGGAGTCCAAAGGATTTACCACCGACCTGAATGTGGTGGAAGGGATGCAGTTTGACCGTGGTTACATTTCACCCTACATGGTTACAGATGCGGAAAAAATGCAGGCCGTTCTTGATGAGCCCTTTATAATGATGACAGACCGCAAAATCGGCAATATTCATGATATTCTCCCGATCTTGGAAAAAGTTGTTCAGTCCGGCCGTCCACTGCTGTTGGTGGCAGAAGACGTCGAAGGGGAAGCACTGGCTACGCTTGTGGTTAACAAACTGCGCGGCACCTTTAATTGCGTGGCTGTTAAAGCACCCGGTTTCGGCGACCGTCGCAAAGCCATGCTGCAAGACCTTGCCATTCTTACCGGCGGTCAGGTAATTTCTGAAGATTTAGGGCTGGACATGAAAAATATTGAAATTACCATGCTCGGCCGTGCCCGTCAGGTGATTGTCAATAAAGAAGATACCGTCATTGTGGGCGGAACAGGCGAAGCAGCTGAAATTAAAAAGCGCATTAACCAAATCCGTGTGCAGATTGAAGAAACAACTTCCGAGTTTGACAAAGAGAAGCTGCAGGAACGCTTGGCTAAGCTGGCGGGCGGTGTTGCCGTCATTGAAGTGGGCGCGGCTACCGAAGTGGAAATGAAAGAGAAGAAGCTGCGCATCGAGGATGCTCTTTCCGCTACCCGCGCTGCTGTCGAAGAAGGCATTGTTTCCGGCGGAGGCACCGCTTATATTAATGCACTAGCTGCTTTGGATAAGATTCAGGCAGAAGGTGATGAGGCAACTGGTGTAAGAATTATCCGCCGCGCCTTGGAAGAGCCGGTTCGTCAGATTGCCATTAACGCCGGATTGGAAGGTTCCGTTATCGTGGAACGTGTAAAGACGGAAACTGCCGGAGTAGGTTATAACGCTGCAACCGGTGTATATGTGAATATGATTGAGGCCGGAATTGTAGACCCTGCGAAAGTGACGCGTACCGCGCTGCAAAACGCTGCCAGCATTTCCGCCATGTTCTTAACCACCGAAGCTGTGGTAACCGATAAGCCGGATGAGAACAAAACTCCAAACATGCCGCAAATGCCCCCAATGTAAGCAGACAACTCAGATTAAAGCAAAAAAAAGCCTCGTTTGGGGCGGTCAAATAGGGATTTATAATCTCTGAAAATTTCGGCATAGTCGTTTATAGCGGCTATGTCGTTTTTTCGTGTTAAAAAAAGGATTTGCAGTTGGCATCTGGAATAAATTTAAGCAGTAGAGAACTAAGTCTGCCGTGAAATGCAGTCCAACATACAAGTTATACTTAACGGAGAGTTGAGGAAATTGAAAGAGGAATTGGAGGGGCAGTAAGTGGAATATGATAAATCCTCAATCAATTCCCCTCCTTTGGAGGGGTGCCCGTCAGGGCGGGGTGGTCGTAATTCCAAAGCTTATTTATCTTTGCCCTATAATCCCAAACTGCGTTACAGGGCACAAGAGCTGCGTAAAGCTGGAAATCTCTCTGAGGTTCTACTCTGGAATCAATTGAAAAACCGTAAGTTCAGGGGCTTTGATTTTGACAGACAGAAAGTTATTGGTGATTTTATTGTGGACTTTTTTTGCACAAATCGTAACGTTGTTTTAGAAATTGACGGCAGCACCCATAATGATAAAGTTGAATACGACGCACTGCGCGATTCTTTTCTGTCCGGACTGGGTCTGATTGTCATTCACATCCAAGCGAAGGACATCTTAAACAATCTAGATGGTGTAATGGAGATGCTAAAAAGCTGTCCCGCTTTGGAATGACCACCCCGGCGCTTCGCACTACCCCTCCAAGGGAGGGGAATTAACAATCAATTTCCCTTTGCTAACAAATCCCCTCTCTCTTCAAAAATTCCCCTCCCGTGGAGGGGTGCCCGCAAGGGCGGGGTGGTTGCATACCTCTGTAGAAAT
>JAGXTL010000124.1 GCA_018333635.1 Dethiobacter sp. | reverse complement strand
GAAAAGCAAGTGGTATTTTGGGCAAAGAAGTACGCGGACAAGGCTAAAGCGGAACGGGGTGAGGTAGTGAAAAAAGCTCTGGCTCTTGTGGCGGATCCGCAAAAGTACAACAGGGCCATCAGCTACGGAGCAGCCAAGTATGTAAAAAACCTGGAGTTTGATAAAGAAACCGGCGAGATTCTGGAAGGCAAACAGCGGCCGCTTTTTGATTCCGACAAACTCGCCCAGGAAGAAATGTACGATGGCTATTATGCCATCGTCACCAGTGAACTGGAAATGTCTGATATTGAGATCATTGATACATACCGCGGGCTGTGGGAAATTGAAGAAACCTTCAAGGTTACAAAGGCTACGCTTGAGACGCGTCCGGTATACGTCTCCCGCGAAGACCGCATCGGTGCCCACTTTCTCACATGTTTTATTGCTCTGGTCATCATCCGGCTGATTCAGAAAAAGTTGAATCGTTGCTATTCGGCGGAAAAAATCATTGAGTGTTTAAACAAAATTGCCTGCTCCCATGAGCAGGACAATCTCTACATGTTTGATTACAGAAGCGAAATTTCCGATGCGATCGGTAGCAATTTTGGCATCGACTTTACGCGAAAACGCCTTCGGCTAAGCGAGATAAAAAATATTTTGGCCAACAGCAAAAAATGATTAATCCCCTACATATTTATGAAAAACATGAAGGCCGCAAACTCCTTTATTCATGGGCGTTGCGGCCTCTTTTTTAGTTTATTTGCTGTCAAAAGTAGGATACAATACTTGAATTAGCGTGTCAACACAGATAGTAGCCCCTCACATTAAGCCCCTCGGCATTGCCGCAGTTGATATAATTTCCTATGCTATAACGCAAACGGAGAGCCGAGGCTCTCCGTATTTTAGCTTTCGCGTACTTCCAGATATTTTTCTAATTTGCGTTTGACACGTTGCAGAGCATTGTCGATAGACTTAACATGCCGCTTTAACTCTACGGCGATTTCCTGATAAGATTTGCCTTCCAGGTAATACATCAGAACCTTCCACTCTAGGTCACTAAGGATTTCTCCCATTTTTACTTCAATATTATTATACTCTTCTCGGTTGATCATCAATTCTTCCGGGTCAGTGATTTTAGCTCCGGAGAGAATGTCCAGCAGTGTCCTGTCAGAGTCCTCATCATAAATCGGCTTATTAAGCGAAACATAGGAGTTCAGCGGGATATGTTTTTGACGGGTCGCCGTCTTAATAGCGGTAATAATCTGGCGGGTAATGCATAACTCGGCAAACGCTCTGAATGAAGAAAGTTTGTCCTCTTTAAAATCGCGGATAGCCTTGTACAGCCCTATCATTCCCTCTTGAATGATATCCTCTCTGTCAGCGCCGATGAGGAAATAAGACCTCGCTTTGGCTTTAACAAAGTTGCGGTACTTATTAATCAAGTACTCCAGCGCAACCTCGCAGCCGTCTTTAGCCTGCATAGCCACTTCCTCGTCTGTTCTAATATCGCAGCTTTCATAGGCCTTGGCCAGACCAAAGACTTCCTGGGCTGTAACACTCACACGCATCGCCTCCACGATTTAGTAATCGCCGACCGATAACCTTGCAAACTTACAAAGTTATTATATCTTACGGTCGCTTAAACCGTCAAGCACTTTCGGACAGCCTCCGGACAGCCTGATTGTGTCAGTTATATTTCCTATCGTGATCTCGTGAAAATATTTCTAAAAATCAACATATACATTGCCGTATGGTCTGTTGCTTTTTGGTACAAGTTTTATAAAACTCTGCAGGTCATACGTCGCGACAGACAGTTTAAAGTGCCGCCTGAATCTACTGAGAATACCGCTCAGGATTGCTTCGTCCCCGGCGTCGGGTTTGCATATCCGGACTTCGTTGCCTAGGTGATAATCCGGCACCTCTCCCCGGATGTACATTACTCCCCCGTGCATCCCCGTGCCGCACCAGCGGCCCACAGAATTCAAACCGTCCGGTTCACCAAGCACCGCTATGATTCCGCCAGCCATATATTCACCGAGGAAATCACCCGTTTTCCCGCCTACCACTATGAGAGGAATTTTACTTCCGTATTCCTTCAGATGAATACCGGCACGGTAACCAGCGTTCCCCCGGACAAATATTTCGCCGCCCCGCATGGCATAGCCTAAAGTATCTCCCGCGTCTCCGTGAATAACAATAGTGCCGCTATTCATGGTGTTGGCCACCGCATCCTGAGCGTTGCCCCGGATGATGACTTCAGGACCGTCCATATAAGCGGCCAGGTTATTCCCGGGGGTACCCTCCAGAGTAAAGCGGACTGAGCCGCGAAGAGCATCGGCAATATAGCACTGCCCGTTTACGTTTTTAATCAGAATTTCGCCGGCTCCGTCACTTAAAGCCTGGCGAACCATCTGATTCAGCTCTTTGTAATACACTCCCCGCGCGTTGATGGTAAACATTAAGCAGAACCCCCTTTTCAGCAGTCTATTCGCCAGCTGCCCGAATCCCCAAAACCCTCAGTTCATTATCGCTCATACCAACGCCGCGAAGCATAAGGCGGTTGCCGCGCAGGCTTTCCAGCGCATTAATACCCATCCCTCCCAGCATTTCCTTTATCTCGTGTTTCCAGGCTCTCAGTAAATTAGCGGCACGGCGGGCTCCCTCTTCCGCATCCAGGCGCTGTACCAGCTCAGGGACCTGAGTGGCTATGCCCCAGCCGCAGCGACCGGTGTAACATTTCTGACAAAGACGACAACCCAGGGCGATGAGGGCCGATGTGGCTATATATACGGCGTCGGCACCCAGGGCTATAGCTTTTACGACATCGGCGCTGTGGCGGATCCCTCCGCCGGCCACCAGTGAAACTTCCCCGCGTATTCCTTCCGCCCTGAGCCGACTGTCCACTGCGGCCAAGGCCAGCTCAATAGGAATTCCCACGTGCTCCCGCGTACGCAGCGGCGCGGCTCCCGTCCCGCCCCTGCAACCGTCAATAGCGATTATATCCGCCCCGGCCCGGGCAATTCCAGAGGCAATAGCTGCCACATTATGAACGGCCGCAATCTTAACAATGATAGGTTTAGCGTAGACCGTGGCTTCTTTCAGAGAGAACACCAGCTGCCTCAGGTCTTCGATGGAATAGATATCATGATGCGGTGCCGGAGAGATGGCGTCTGAGCCCAAGGGAATCATCCTGGTTTCCGAAACGTCATCCCCAACCTTTTCACCGGGCAGATGGCCGCCGATGCCCGGTTTTGCCCCCTGCCCAATTTTAATTTCAATGGCTGCACCGGCATTTAGGTAATCAATATCCACGCCGAAGCGTCCGGAAGCTACCTGGCAAATGGTATTTTTGCCGAATGGATACAAATCTCTGTGCAGGCCGCCTTCTCCGGTGTTATAGCAGGTCTGTTCGCTTTGCGCAGCCGCGGCCAGTGCTTTTACGGTATTGAGAGAAACTGAGCCAAAGGACATGGCGGAAAAAAGCACAGGCAGCTCCAATTCCAGCTGCGGCGGCAGACCTAAAGGCCTGCCCTTTTCATCAAGCTCCAGCCGCACCGGCTTTCGTCCCAGGAAAGTACGTAATTCCATAGGCTCCCGCAGGGGATCAATTGACGGATTTGTGACCTGGGAAGCGTTGAGCAGCATGCGATCAAAGTAAGAGGGAATGCTGCTGCCGCCGCCCATCCCCACCAGCAAAATCCCGCCGCTATCAGCCTGCGACTGGATAGCGCGCAGATCCTGCCTGGTCCAAAAAGAGTTACTGATTGTTTCCGCCAATGCCGGCCGGATGGCCAAAGCTCCCGCAGGACAAAACTCAACACAGCGCCTGCAATTCACGCAGGCAGCCTCATCGCTGGTCACTTTGGCTGTATTGGGGTTTAGCCTGTAAACTCCGTTGGCGCACTGGCGAACACATATCCTGCAGTGAGTACAGCTTTCACTATCTCTTTCTATGGCATAGAGCGCCCTTTTTCCAAAGCCCATACAGCTTCCTCCTCTTTGCAAACGGCACAGGAATCAGGCCGTCCCGTTAATTTCTTCCGGACAAGCGCCGCTGTCCGCAAGTGCGCTGCCGGCCAACAGACCCCAGACGAGTTCGCCGCCGCGGGGCATCCAGACACGGTCCGGCTGCGGACATATTTCTCTGATAGCCGATTCCTCACTGGCTACATAAAGAAAATCTCCTTTTTCCGCCGCCGTAAGGGGGCGCAGCTTGATCCTGTCGTTTAAAGCCAGAATACCGCGGGAGGAGCCAAGAATAATACTGAAAGGCCCGTTGATCAATAAGCTTGAATAGACAATGCGTGCCGCACGGTACATTTCTTTTTTGTCCGGCGGCATGCGGTCAATTTCACTCCAAAAAGGAGGAGCGACCACCGCCGCAGCTATATCCACCGACAGCCCGTGCCTGCGCACCAGCAGATCAAATATATAGGCAATAACTTCCGTATCAGTCTGTAATGTGCACTGATAATCATACATTTCCAGAAAACGCCGGTTGGCGTCATATGAGGAGATCTCTCCGTTATGGACCACAGACCAGTCCAGAAGCGTAAAAGGGTGCGCCCCGCCCCACCACCCGGGCGTGTTGGTGGGGAAACGCCCGTGGGCCGTCCAAATGTGCCCCCTGTATTCATCCAATCTGTAAAAATCCCCGATATCTTCCGCATAGCCCACCCCTTTGAAAGCCCCCATGTTTTTGCCGCTGGAAAAAACATGGGCACCGCCAGCCATGCCGTTTATCTCCATGACGCGCTCCACCATGAAATCATTGGCGCTTTTTTCACCGGCAGACAAAAACTCAGGCTTCGGCCGGACAAAATACCGCCAGATCAGCGGCGCGTTTTTAATGAACGCATTCTTTCTTGTGGGTATGGGCCCGCTCATTTCCGTAACAAAATATCTGCTGAAATATTCTTCCGTATCTTTTCTCGCTCCCTGACCATCAAAAAACAAATGCAGCGCGAAGCAGTCCCTGAATTCCGGATATATGCCGTACGCGGCAAAGCCGCCGCCCAACCCGTTGGAGCGGTCATGCATCAAGGCTATGGAACGAATAATGCTCTCACCGGACATAGCCCTTCCCTTACGGTGAACAATGCCGCTGATGGCACAGCCGGACGGGATGCGAAAATCACCTTCCCTTAACACTGCCAGGTCACCCTTTCCCGGATACAGAATGCAATACTTATTGTCGTTGCGTGTCGTTATTTCGTTGCAGCTAAGCTGACAAAGCTTTTCTCAGGCGAGCCATGGCTTCACGCAACCGTTTTGTCTCCACCGTCAGGGCAATGCGGAAGTAGCCCTCACCATATTCGCCAAAACCCCTTCCAGGTGTGAGCACCACACCCGTTTCCTCCAGCACATAACTCACAAACTCCATTGAGCCGGCGAACCTTGCCGGTACCGGCACCCAAATATAGAAGGTTGCTTTGGGGACACGGACCTGAAAACCCATCTGACTAAGCGCACTGACGGCGAGATCACGCCGCTCCCGGTACATGGCACTCATCTCTTGCCGGAACATCTCTTTGTCCGGGTGGGTGAAGGCTTCTGCGCCCGTATACTGAATGGCTTTAAAGGTTCCCGAGTCAATGTTGGTTTTATATCGCGACAAGACTTCCACCACTTCGGCACGGCCTACGGCATAACCGATACGCCAGCCCGTCATATTAAACGTCTTGGACAGTGAGCCGAATTCAATACCAGCTTCTTTTGCCCCCTTTACCTCCAGAAAGGAGGGCGGCAGATACCCGTCATAATTTATTTCGCTGTAAGCCTGATCATGACAGACAATAATATTGTGTTTTTTGGCAAATTCAACCGCCTCATTAAAAAAGGCCAAGGGCGCTTCCGCTCCTGTAGGGTTGTTGGGGTAATTCAAAAACATCAGCTTTGCTTTATCGGCAACGGCGGGAGGTATCGCCTGCAGCTCGGGCAGATAGTTATTTCCCGCTAGGAGCGGCATACGGTGTATTTCCCCGCCGGCAAACATAGTGCCGATTCCGTAAACAGGATAGCCGGGGTCGGGTACCAGATTGATGTCGCCGTTGTTAACAAAACAGGCACTGATATGCGCAATTCCTTCCTTGGATCCCAGGAGCACGCATACTTCTCGCTCCGGGTCCAGCTCCACATTATGCCTTTCTTTATAATAAAAAGCGACAGCTTCCTTAAATTCAGTCAGGCCCTCGTCCGGAGGATAATTATGGCAGCGCGGTTTCTCTATTTCTTGTGCAGCCCGCCTGACAATATATGGCGGCGTAGGTTGATCCGGATCGCCAATCCCCAGCTTGATCACATCTACACCCTTGTCCTGGGCCGCGCGAATTTTTTTGTCAATCTCAGCAAAAAGATAGCGAGGCAGCTTATTGATCCTGTCTGCCGGCTGTATATTTATACCCATATCCATCACTCTCCCTGCTCTCTGTTGTCTTCCTGATAATCATTGACGCCGCTTAACTCACCGCGAAAAACTTCCTGCGCGGGACCGGTCATATACACATGATTATCCCCGCGCCACTCCACAAAAAGCGTACCACCCGGCAGGTGCACCGTCGCCTGTCGCTCTAGTTTCCCGTTCAACACTCCCGCCACCAGGACGGCGCAGGCGCCTGAACCGCAGGCCAACGTCGGACCCGCGCCCCTTTCCCAGACCAGAAGGCGGGCCTCCCGCGGGGATAGCACCTCTACGAAATGCACATTGCTCTTTTTAGGAAATAGCTCATGCTCTTCCAGAGCCGGCCCCCAGACATCTAGCGGCAGCGCCGTCAGATCAGTGCGAAAGATCACGCAGTGCGGATTCCCCATGGAAACGGCTGTCATTAAAAAATCACATCCGGCAGCCGAAATTTGCTCTCCGATGACCCTGCGGTTCTCACCGCAAACGGGAATCAAGCGGCTTTCCAGGACAGGCTCCCCCATATCCACCTGCACGGCGCTTACGGTATGACCTGCCGTCAGCAAGCTGATTGTTTTTATGCCGCTTTGCACCTCCAAGGGGAAGACAGTCTTTTGCGTCATTCCTTTTTCATAAAGATACTTTCCGACACAACGCAGAGCATTACCGCACATTTCTGCCTCCGAGCCGTCAGAATTGATAATACGCATCCGGCAGAGCGCCCTCTCGGACGGCTGCAGAAGCACCAGGCCATCAGCACCGATGCCATAATTTCTGTGACATAGCCGCCTCGCCAGCCGGTCTGTTTTTCTCAGGCTTAGCGCTAAGTCTTCAATGACAATAAAGTCATTACCCAAACCGTGCATCTTTGTAAACTTCAAGGCTATCCCCCCGCTTAGACTGACGTTGTTGACGAATTACCACTTCACAGAGCTAAATTATAAGACTAAAATTTAGCCAGATAGTTCTCCAGTTCCCAGTTGTGAACCGTCATGGCATATTCCTGGTACTCGCGTCTTTTTGCTGTCATGAAGCGCTCGGTGATGTGGGCCCCCAATGCCTCCTGCATAACCTTGTTGCTTTCCAGATTATCCAGCGCCTCCTTAAGGGAACCGGGAAGGCTGGCGATACCCATTTCTGAACGTTCCTGTTCTGTGAGCTGATAGATGTTCCTGTCAACGGGCGCGGGGGCGTCGATTTTGTTCCTGATGCCGTCCAGTCCGGCTTTCAGCATCACAGCCAAAGCGAGGTAGGGGTTGCACGAAGGATCCGGCGAGCGTACTTCCACCCTGGTCCCCACGCCGCGGCGGGCGGGGATCCGAATAAGCGGAGAACGGTTTCTCTCGGACCAGGCCAGGTAAACCGGTGCCTCGTAACCGGGAACCAGGCGTTTGTACGAGTTGACGGTGGGATTAGTCACAGCGGTAAATGCCGAAGCGTGTTTAAGAATACCGCCAATGTAGTAATAGGCTTCTTTGCTGAGCTGGCGCTCTCCGTTCGCATCGAAAAAGATGTTTTCGCCGTTGACAAAGAGAGACTGGTGAGTATGCATCCCGGAGCCGTTAATCCCGAAGATGGGCTTTGGCATAAAAGTGGCGTGCAAGCCGTGACGTTGGGCGACATTGCGTACCACAAATTTAAACGTAACAAGTTTGTCTGCTGTGGCCAGCGCCTCGTCATATTTGAAGTCAATCTCATGCTGTCCCTCCGCCACTTCATGATGGCTCGCCTCGATTTCAAACCCCATTTCCTGCAGCGTCATCACCATATCACGACGGGCATTTTCGCCAAGGTCCACCGGCGAGAGGTCAAAATAGCCTCCTCTGTCGTGGGTGATGGTGGTGGGACGGCCGGATTCGTCAGTGTGAAAGAGGAAAAATTCAGCTTCCGGCCCCACATTAAGCGTATAGCCCATTGCTTCCGCTTCTTCCAGCACCCGCTTCAGCGTACTCCGCGGGCAACCAACAAACGGCTCTCCCTCCGGCGTGTACACATCGCAAATCAGCCGTGCCACACTACCGTCACGGGGACGCCAAGGAAACACAGAAAATGTATTGAGGTCAGGTTTGAGGTATTGATCAGATTCCTCAATCCGTACAAACCCCTCAATCGAAGAACCGTCGAACATCAGCTCCCCGTCCAGCGCTTTTCCCAGTTGCTCCACCGGAATGGCCACATTTTTTAACACACCGATAATGTCTGTAAACTGGAGGCGGATAAATTTAACGTTTGCCTCTTTAGCCATAGCCATTACTTCCTGTCTGGTAGTCCCCATTCTCAAACAACTCCTTTGTAATTTGTAGTTTACCGTAAAACCAAAAAAGCACCCAGGAAGAAAACATTGTTTCCCCTGAGGCGCCATTGCCCTTACCCCTTATTCGGTTTAGACTCGTTTACTGTGATAATCGCCTCGGCAATCTGCTTCAGCGTCACCCGCTTATTCATGTTTTGTTGCTGAATCAACCCCCCGCCCAGCAAAAAATAAAAGACGCCTCCACGCAGAGAACTGGCTCTGTCAGGGCGTCACTGCCCGGTACAACACTGTACCTTAGTTTGTGGTATTCAGTTGTTTTTATTATAAGGGCCACCAAGCAAGATTGCAACACTAAAATTTCCTGAGCACCGCGTTTCATCCATTGGCAAGGGCGGGTCTGCTTACCCTGAGTACCTACCGGATAGGGGCGGGTTTCAAACCCGCCCGAAAGGGAAGTGCCCTGCGACATCTCCCATTGCGTCGAAGAAAGATGCCTAATTTAGTCCCTCTCCCTCACCCTAACCCTCTCCCAAAGGGAGAGGGGAACTTTTGGCCCTCACCCGGCCCTCTCCCAAAGGGAGAGGGGAACTTTTGGCCCTCACCCGGCCCTCACCCTAACCCTCTCCCAGAGGGAGAGGGGATTTTGTGGGGGAAAGGGGATTTTGTGGGGGAAAGGGGATTTTGTGGGGGAAAGGGGATTTTGTG
>JAGXTL010000008.1 GCA_018333635.1 Dethiobacter sp. | reverse complement strand
CGCTGCCGCTCGGGCGATAAGACCACATCGTCCTTTAAAACTTCGCCCTGATGCCATGCACCGAATATCCCCACACGCGGCACGCTTTTAATCCGCAAAAGCGACATATTTTTATCTGCTGTCCCTATGAAGCCTTCGCCAAATTCCGGCGCGCTCCAATCCACATCACCGGCTCCCGGTTTCCACTGCCTTGCCCGCAGGCGCCCTCCGGCAACGTCAAAGAGGTACACACTGTTGTCGTCAAGATGAACTGCGGCAGGCTCTGCGCCTTGGCCTAAATTAGCAGTATGTTCAAATATCAGCTCCATCTGCTGCCTCCTTTAAGCCGGAGTTCCGTACTGGATGCTAAATCCCACATCGATAACAAACTGGTCTGTCTTATGCACCCCGTCAACGATGTAATCTGCTGTAATACTTGCTCCTGCTGGCGGTGCTGTGTCGAACCGAATATTGGTAGTTCTTGCAGCGGTGTCATAAATTCTGATGTCAGTAGCACTCCAACCCGAGGACACAGCAGCCGTTGACCCATCAGCAGAAAGCGCAACAAAACTTCCGCCAGTATATGGAGAAACCACAGGAGCAGGTCGCATAAGCCAAGCGGAACCGACCCAGTCATATAGCAACATAGTCGCTGCTGCAGCAAGCACTGACCCGTCGCTAGAAAGGGCAACACTCGCCCCCCAGGGTGGCAATGCTGCAGGGTTCGGGCGCCTGAGCCAAGCTGTGCCGTTCCAGTCGTAAGTTGAAAGGAAAGGCGAAGTGTCATGCCCGACAGCTAGCACTGACCCATCAACAGAAAGTGCTGCGCCTCTGCCATGACCGGTAGGAAGTATTGCAGGATTAGGGCGTCTAATCCAAGCAGAGCCGCCCCAATCATATGTCGATATAAACGGCGTGGTATTATGCGCCACAGCAAACACCCTGCCATCGGCAGAAAGGGCAGCGGCGTTGCCGGGACCGGCTGGAAGTGTGGCCGGGTTAGGGCGTCTTGCCCAAAGAGTGCCGGTCCAATCATAGATAGACATAAATGGTGAAAATTCATGCGCCACAGCAAGCACTCTGCCATCTGATGAGAGCGCCAGTCCCCAACACTCGCCCGCAGGCAATACTGCAGGGTCTGGCCGCCTGATCCAGGCTGTGCCATTCCAGTCGTAGGTCGAGATGCGAGGCAAACTAAAATGTCCAACAGCTAGCACCCTGCCATCAGCAGAAAGAGCTACGCTGCGCCCGTCCCCCGCAGGAAGTATCGCAGGATCAGGACGTCTGACCCATACTAGGCCGACGCGATCATGTGTCAAAACAACAGGGTTGAATGCCATTGTGAGAGCAAAGAGTGTGCCATCAGCAGAGAGCGCTACACCGCTATTGTGCGACGGCGGCGAAGGCATGTTAAAACAATAATTGCCTCCGGTGCCTATCAGCGTCCGCGTGAAGGCCGCCGTGGAGAGATCATTTAGCTTTACAGCTATTGACTCCTGCCGTATATTTCTTGAAGGCAAGACAAAATCCCGCGTCACACCGTCACCGTTGCCCACCGGCACATTAACATAGGACTGCCCGGCAAAGACGTTTGCCAAAGGCAGCCTAGCCCTAAACACGTTGCTAAAAATATACTCGGCGGCGTGTCCGTTGCCAACAGTTGTGCCAAAGCGCATAATTCCGGTGGTTCGCCTTCTGTTTGCGTTATCTGCCGTCCACGTGGCGGCAGCAGTGCTTCCAAGCGCCGGCTGTGAGCCGAGTCCTGTCATTTGTGTGGAGCCTGCGCCGACCGCCTCGCCAAGCGAAAACACGCCGCTAGGTGCAGCAGCGCCGCCAATCAAATAATTCACAAGGCCGTTGCCATTTGGCATATTGATATAGACAACATCAGCAGGCGCACTAAATGTAACAAAAATAGTCGCAAAAATCGTGACAACATCAAGGTTTGTCTTAAGAATTGTAATCGGATTGCCGGACGCATCTTCAAGCAGTGCATGAGTCACAAGGTTTGTCGTTCCCGTACCAAAAGCCACACCCACCTCAGAGAGGCTCGCGCCGACAAATTCCTCCGGGTTAAGCACAATCCTGCGCCGCCACGACGAATTCGGGAAGGCGCGCACAAGCGTGTCATCAGTTGCCGCTCTAGTGCCAAGGTGGGTAAATAACGATGTTCTGCTAGGTAAAAGCGCGCCTGTGCCTGTACCAAAATGGATATTGACAAAATATGCATTGCCGGCACATAACCGTGTCCACATCTGGTCTAGCACGATATTATATGCCTTTGCTTGTTGTTTGAGTTCACCGCTTAGGGCATCCCTGACTTCAACATCAAAGCGGTTGTGCAGCGTGATAGCCGTTTCTACTTTCATGCTCTTTTCCTCCTTAGAGCGGGTTGCCGCCGACTCTGGTAACTGCAAATGATAGATGGCTGATGCTTGCCGTTAGATGCTCAGCTGTAAACGCATTCCGGTAAAACACTTGCAGAACGCTAAAGCTCATCTGTGTTAACCCGGTCGCCAAATGATCCCTTGCAAAGCCTCTTGGCGGCTCAATCAACGCTGTGAACGACACGGAGAAAGAAGGCACATTAAACTCACAGCCGTCGTTGTTGCTTGTTAAAGCGCTGGGTATTCCATCAGCCGCGCCGCTTGCAAATGTTACGACTAGATCGTTTTTCGCCGCACCGAAGTTTATCATGTTGAGGTAGAGCTCTGTCTGGTCAGCGCCGGCCGAGGTCGAAAGAATCGCAAAAGAGACGCCTAAAGCATCTCTTACTGTAAAGCTATTCCTCAAAGTGCTACCCGCCAAATTCTGCGAGAGCGCGTGGCTGAATTTTATGAGAATCCGCCAATCATTTAACTGGTTTGAGATTGACAATACGGTTGGGGTAATCGGACGGCAGACAAGCAGCCCCATATTGCTTAGCGCTACTGTAAGCTGTTCACTTTTGTAAGCATTACGATTTTGTATCGGGATGACTTCAAAAGATAGATTGTTTATCGCTGCTGTCACCAAATCGGGGAAGATGCTCATGCCAGCGTAATTTCTCGTAGTTAGGCTCCATTGCATTGAAGCGTTTACCGTCGCCAGAAAACCAACTCTAAAGTCATTTGTCCGAAAGAGCGCAATATCTGTAGCAGTGGCCAAAAACCCTGGAACCCTGCGCTCGACCTCCCAAATTCTTGTGCCGTCAGGCTGGTGGCAGTATGCCCGGTAGTAGACGAACCCGTCTGTTTTGATGTAACCGACGATTAGCCCTTGGTCGTTGTGGTGCTCTCGCGTCACAGGCAGCCATCCTCTGATTGTACTTATTTTTGATACGCCACTGGCAAGCATAATCGGGGGCTCCTGCCAGTAGCGGGCATATAGGGCGCCGCTCTGCACGTAGAAAATCCACGGCACATCTTCTG
>JAGXTL010000014.1 GCA_018333635.1 Dethiobacter sp. | reverse complement strand
TGTCACCGCCGGTTTTAAAATGGACAGAAACGACGGCAAGAAGTTGACACTTTGAGACTGTCGGCACATGGATAGCGGTTAGCGAGCTTAGCAAGGGAGGAGGCCTCCTTAGTAGGCTAAAAAAGCTACGAACACCTGTCAAAGGAGGCCTCAGGCGGTGATACCACAGGAGTTGAGTCTGGTGATTAGATATCACGTCAACGAAGGGGAACCGGTAAGCCACGTATCAGAACGTTTTGGCGTCAGCCGGCAAACGGTCTACAACCACTTGAGGCGAGAAGGGGCTGAGGCGAAGCCGCGCAGACTGCGCGCCTCGAAGCTGGACCCCTATAAGCCTTACCTCAAGGCGCGTCTGGGCGCGTTCGACCTGCCAGCCACCACACTCTTGCGCGAGATCAAAGCGCAAGGCTACAGCGGGAGCATGACGATCCTTAAGGACTTTGTTCGTCAGGTCAAGGGCGAACAGGTGCGCGCTGTTACTGAGCGCTTCGAGACCTTGCCAGCCCGGCAGGCCCAGGTCGACTGGGGCGAGTGCGGGCTGGTATGGGAAGATGGCTGGTGGAAGAAGCTTTATGTCTTGGTGTTGGTGCTGGGTTACAGCCGGATGCTATTTGCCCGCTTTACCACCAGCACCAAACAGCCGGTGTTCCTGTCCTGCCTTAAAGAGGCCTTCGAGCGGCTAGGCATTCCTCGGGAACTGCTGATCGACAATCTCAAGCAGGCCGTAGAGCATCACGACCGTAGCGGAGTGAGGTTCAACCGGCAGTTCCTGGATTTCTGCCAGCACTACGGCACCCTGCCGGTAGCTGCCCCGCCTTATTGGCCGCGGGTGAAAGGCAAGGTCGAGCGTGGTGTGGGCTACCTCAAGGAATCGTTCCTGACCGGTCGCACTTTTCTCGATGTGGCTGACCTCAACGGTCAACTCGAGGTCTGGTTGGATACGGTTGCCAATGTGCGTATTCATGGCACCACCAAAGAGCGTCCGGTCGACCGCTATCAACAGGAGCAGGCCCAGCTTCGTGCGGCCGCTGTCATCCCGGCCTATGACACCCGCCCCATCGAGCTGCGCCAGGTGGCCAGCGACTGCCATGTGCGCTATCGGGGAGTAGCCTACTCGGTGCCCCCGGTGGCGGTAGGCAAGAGTGTGACCATCCGTGCTGGCGGTGAGCGAGTCGGCTCGCGCTTCGAGGTCTACCTGGGCCGTGAGCTTTTGGCGGTGCACCAGATCGCACCTCAAGGCACCCGCATGGCGACGCTGCCGGAACACGGCAAAGCCATCCGCCAGGCTGCCAAAGGGGGGCGCCCCAAGAGCCCGAAACGTCCTCGTTATCAGCAGCTTCTCCCTACCCCTGAGCCGAGCATCCCCTCACCGGTGGTGGAAGTGCGTCCCTTGGCGCTTTACGAACAGCTTTTGGTGGGACCATGAGTGGCGCGCTGAGCTACCAGCGGGTCAAGGAGCAGTTGGAGAGCTTGAAATTGCACGCTGCTCTGGTCGAACTCGACGGTGTTTTGGAGCGAGCCCAGCAAGACGAGCGGCTACCGGTCGAGGTGCTCGATGAGCTTTTCAGCCATGAACTCAGGCACCGTTTCGAGCGGCGTATCAGCGCCAACCTGCAACTCTCTGGCTTACCCTGCCAAAAACGCCTGGAGGATTACGACTTCGACGCCCAGCCGCAAGTCCCCAGGCGCACCCTGGAAGAGCTGGCCACCTTGCGGTTCTTGCATAACGGCGAGAACGTGCTGTTGTTGGGTCCTTGCGGTGTCGGCAAGACCCACCTGGCTATCGGTCTGGCGCTCAAAGCCTTGGAGCACGGCCATCGGGTCTACTTCCTCACTCTGCATGACCTTATCACCAAGATTAGGCTGGCCAGGGAGAAGAACCGCCTGCACACGCTGCAAGCCACTATCCTGCGCACCACGCTCTTTGTCCTCGACGAGCTTGGCTTTCTACCGCTCTCTCAAGAGGACGCTACCTTCTTGTTCGAACTCATCAACAAGCGCTACTTGGCTCGCAAGAGCACCATCATCACCTCGAATAAGTCCTATGGCCAGTGGGGAGACGTTTTTCCCGATCCGGTTTTGGCCGTCGCGCTGCTCGACAGGTTGCTCCATCATGCCACCACCATCAATATCCGTGGCGAGTCCTATCGCCTCAAGCATCGGCGTGAGGCAGGGCTCACGACTGCCTAGCTCAGGAATGGAGGTGATTATGCCGCCCTAAACTACCCGCCAAAAGTGTCAACTTCTAAACCGCCCGATCTGTCCAAAAATAAAACGCCCTTGACACTAGAAAGCGCGCTTGCCAAGCAGTTGGCTTGAGGAGCGCAAAGATGCGCTCGAAGGTGTCCTGACTAGGAATGCCTGAGGGCAGCTTCAAAAACGTCTTTAGCCAATCTTGCTGTGCTAAGGCGTACTGGTGAATCTGGCTGTAGCTGTTGGCAC
>JAGXTL010000002.1 GCA_018333635.1 Dethiobacter sp. | reverse complement strand
TAATCTTAAAAGGAAACTGCCCGGATGGCGACGTCTGGGTGATTAATTGGGAAAGCCTGCTGGACCTCAAGCCGTAACGTTTACTTGGCGGGTTGCTCACCTACGGGTACATACATTATAATACTAGGTAGGCTCTTTTTTTATTGCAACGAAAAATATCTGTCCCTACTTATCAGGAAGAAATGGGAACCAGCTTTGGTTTCGATGAGGTGCCATGGTTAATAATCGTAAAAGGAATGAGAACTTGCGCTGGAGTATAACTATTACAGCAGGGACATTTATTCTTGCCACCCTGATAAGTATTGTGGCGCAGTTTTTGTTTCGCAGCGTTGCATCCTTCTTTTTGGCGGTGCTTATACTATTAGCGATCATCTTCACCGGGATTTTATTCGACATGATCGGGATTGCGGCTACCGCCGCAGATGAAGTGCCTTTGCTGGCAAAGGCTGCAAAAAAAGTAGCCGGCGCGCGCGAGGCATTATATTTGATTCGCAACGCTGACCGCTTCGCCAATTTTTGTAACGACGTGGTGGGAGATATCGCCGGTGTTATTAGCGGCGTTATCGGCGCTTTATTGGTGTTGCGGCTTATCACCAGCGGGATCTTTGCTGAAAATCCGCTTATCAGCATTATTGCCACAGGGGTTATTTCCGCCGTAACGGTGGGGGGCAAGTCCTTTGGTAAGGCGCTGGCCATCGAGCGCTCCACAGAAATAATCCTGACGTTTGCCTATATTTTAACTCGTATAGAAGCAATCTTGCCAGGTAAGATATTTTTTGGACGTAGTCTGCCGCCACGGCGAAAGTGAGGCGCTGATAAGTTGGGTGCTCGTTTGTCTTCGGTTAATGGGCCGGAAGATCTAAAAAAAATGGATGTGCGTGAATTAAATGAGCTGGCTTGTGAAATCAGGACATTTCTCTTAGAGCATGTCTCGCAGACTGGCGGTCATTTGGCTCCTAATCTTGGGGTAGTGGAACTGACGCTGGCTTTGCACACTGTATTTGATAGCCCCCGTGACCAGCTGATTTGGGATGTGGGGCACCAGAGTTATGTGCATAAAATCCTTACCGGCCGGCGCCATCTTTTTAATACACTGCGACAGTACCAGGGATTGAGTGGTTTCCCCAAGCGTAAAGAGAGCGAACATGACATCTTTGAGACAGGTCATAGTTCGACCTCTATTTCCGCAGCGCTGGGACTGGCACATGCCCGTGACTTGCGGGGGGAAAATAATCATGTGATCGCTGTCATTGGCGATGGTTCGATGAGCGGCGGCATGGCGTTTGAGGCGTTAAACAATGCGGGTGATGCCGGTACAAACCTGATTGTGGTATTAAATGATAACGAGATGTCAATTTCGCAGAATGTGGGCGGTTTAGCTGCATATCTGGGGCGGCTGCGTACAGACCCGAAGTATTTTCGACTGAAGGAAGATGTGGAAGAAATAGTCAAACGGATCCCGCATATTGGAGGGAAAGTGCTTAAATCGGCGGAGCGAGTCAAAGATGCCGTCAAGTCCCTGATTGTGCCGGGAATGTTCTTTGAGGAATTAGGGTTTACCTATCTTGGCCCTGTTAACGGACATCAAATTGACTCTTTGCTCGGTGTCTTGCGCGGCGCAAAGAAAACTCACGGGCCTGTCTTAGTCCATGTGCTGACAAAAAAAGGGAAAGGATTTATTTCCGCTGAATGTAAACCCGACTTTTACCATGGAGTTGGGCCCTTTGATTTAAGTGCTCCGCCTGATCCGGGGAATAGCGGTGGTGTACCGTCTTTTACAGAAATATTCAGTGAGGCTCTAAGGCAAGCTGCGCAAGAAAACGATAAAATTGTGGCTATTACTGCTGCCATGGCGTCGGGAACCGGTCTTGATAGTTTTGCCCAGGCATACCCCCGCCGCTTTTTTGATGTGGGAATTGCCGAACAGCATGCCGTAACGTTTGCGGCGGGATTAGCTATAAAAGAATTTCGACCAGTGGTGGCTGTTTATTCCACCTTTTTGCAGCGTGCCTATGACCAGATTCTGCATGATGTCTGCATTCAGAACCTACCGGTGCTGTTTGCCTTAGATCGCGCCGGAGTTGTTGGCGAAGACGGAGAAACGCACCATGGTCTCTTTGATATCGCTTACTTGCGCCAGATGCCCAATATGTCCTTTATCGTCCCTCGTGACGGAAATATGCTTCGCGCCGCGCTGCTTACCGGACTTGCGCATCAAGGGCCAGTGGCGATTCGTTATCCCCGGGGCAAGGCTTGGGGTGTGCCGGCAGGGGCTGCCGAACTTCTTCCCTGGGGGCGCGGTGAAGTGCTGCGCACCGGGCGGGACGTAACTGTGCTAGCTGTCGGAACGCTTGTCGAGGCAGCCTTGGCCGCCGCTCTTCAATTGGCGGAAAAGGGCCTTTCTGTAACCGTTATCGATCCGGTTTTTATTAAACCGTTGGATGAGGAATTGATTCTTGCTGCGGTGCAAGACAGTCGTTACGGCTTAGTTACTGTGGAAGAACATGTGTTGGCAGGCGGATTTGGTTCGGCGCTGCTGGAATTTTTGGAGCAAAAGAAGTTAACTGCTATTCCGGTAAAAAGGCTTGGTATTCCTGACTGCTTTGTGGAGCATGGTGCCAGGGAGTTACTGCTTAGCAAGCTGGGTTTGACGTCCCAGCAGATTGCTTTAAGCTGTCTGGAATTGGCCAGGGAGACGGAGAAGACTTTGCCATGGGTACAGAGCGGAAGAGAATAGATGTGATACTGACGGAACGCGGTTACTTCCCTAGCCGCTCGGCAGCCCGCGCAGCGCTGATGGCAGGGCTTGTTTTTGTTGATGGCTGCAAAGTAGATAAAGCGGGTACACTGGTATCGGCTGAGATGAGTATTGCTGTCAAAGAGCTGCCTCGTTACGTTTCTCGCGGCGGTCTTAAACTTGAGAAGGCGCTCTGTGACTTTAAGCTTAATGTAGCGGGACGAGTTGCCCTGGATGTGGGCGCTTCAACCGGAGGATTTACGGACTGTTTATTGCAGCACGGCGCGCTCAAAGTTTACTGTGTGGATGTTGGCTACGGACAGCTTGACTGGCGGCTGCGGCAGGACAAGCGCGTTATTTCTCTGGAACGGACTAATATTCGTAGCTTGCTGCCCGAACAGATTACGGCTCAAGTGGAGTTTGCCACTGTAGATGTTTCATTTATTTCTTTAAAACATGTCTTGCCGGTGTTGAAGCTGTTAAAGGTACCGGAAGCGGTAGTATTGGTGAAACCGCAGTTTGAAGTGGGGAAAGGCAGAGTGGGCAAAAAAGGGGTTGTGCGCGATCCGCAGGACCATCAGGAAGTGCTGGCAAACGTGGCTGCCGCCGCTGTAAAGGAAGGCTACCAGTTGGGCGGCATGACATTTTCCCCCATCAAGGGACCGGAGGGAAATATAGAATATCTCTTTTATCTGACCGTCAGTGGGCCGGCCGTCCCTGCAGATTTCACCGCACTGGTAGCTGCCGCTCATCAATGGCTGGTTGAAAAAGGAAACAGGCCTGCGACTGACGAATAATATTCTGTGGCAGGTGATTTTTATGGAAAATAAAGACTGGTTTATATTGGGCTTTTTGCTCATTGCAGCTTTTTTTTTCTGGGCAGGTCGCCGTCGTTCAGGGAGGATTGCAGGTCAAAAGTCTGCAAAGTCGAATCCGCGCGCACGAGCCATTTTGGAAGAAGCAGGGTATGAGATACTGAAAATCAAGCCCACATTAACTGTCCGCATGGAAGTTGACGACCAACCGTATCCCTTTGTCTTAAAAAGTGATTTTATTGTTTCCCGCGGAGGGCGTCGTTATATTGTTCAGTTGCAGCAAGAAAATAAACAGCTTAGATTACAGTCAAAATTAGGCAGAAACACTCTCTTGCGCGATGTTTTGGCTTTTCGGGCAGACGGCATTCTAGTAATCAATTTGCGGAAGGAAACGCTCAGCCAGGTGCGCTTTAGGATTTAAGCGGGAGGAATGATTCATGAAAGGAATCGGGATTGTCCCTAATTGGAAGAAAAAGAAGGAAGCTGAAGCTATCCTAAGCCGAATTGTTTCATTTTGCCAGGAACGGAGCATCAGAGTTTATCTTCCGCAAACTGCAGAGTTACCAGCTCAGGCTGCTATCGATAACCTGCCGTTGCCGGAGTTTGTCGGTAAGACTGATTTTATAATTGTGCTGGGGGGTGACGGCACTATACTACGAGTGGCACGTCAGTTCTCCGGTTCAAACCTGCCTATCTTAGGTGTTAACCTTGGTCAGATGGGTTTCCTGGCAGAAGTCGAACCGCCTATGCTGGAAATAGCCCTCCAGATGCTTCTGGATGGCAAATATAATGTGCAGCATCGTTTAATGCTCTCTGCACGAGTATTTAGAGATGGTCGGCTGGTAGCTGAATATACTGCGCTTAATGATGTGGTTATTTCCAAAGGGCCGTTTTCCCGGATTATTTATCTTGATACCTATGTTAACGACAAGCACCTTGAGACCTACCCCAGCGACGGAATTATCATCTCTACGCCAACGGGTTCTACCGGTTATTCGCTTTCTGCCGGTGGCCCCATTGTCAACCCGGCTCTTGAGGTAATGATTATTACGCCAATTTGTCCTCATCTGCTTCATCACCGTACTGTAATTGTGGCTAGTAACGAGCGGGTTTCCATCCGACCTTGGACACGGCAGGCAGAGGTGATTATCACCGTTGACGGACAGGAGGGTTTTAAGCTGCATGACCATGATGAGGTGCAGGTGACAAGAGCGCCGTTGACCACGCCGCTTATTCAGCTGCATGGCACTGACTTTTATACGCTTCTCCACCGCAAGTTGGCTAAGGTGATCTATCGGGAGCCGGAAAGGATGTAAAGTAATGCTTCGACTGCTGGAAGTGCAAAACTTGGCGCTGATTGATAATCTCTCTTTCTACCCTGCCGAGGGACTTAATGTGATTACCGGTGAAACGGGTGCAGGCAAATCTATGTTACTGGGTGCCATTAGTCTGCTGCTAGGCGAACGGGCCACTGCGGAAGCTATTCGAGCGGGAGAAGAAGAGGCATCGATGCAGGCCGTTTTTTCACACGCGCAGCCTTATCTCGACGCTGAAAACGAAACGGCGGAAGATTTGTCGCTCTCTCGAGAAATCAGGGTGAGTGGTCCGAATATTTGCCGCCAGAATGGCCGCGTGCTGCCGCTCGCGGCAATGTCGGCACTGGGACGGCGCTTGGTCGATTTGCATGGACAAAATAAACAACAGTCTTTGCTGGAGTCTGATACCCAGCGCGAATTACTGGACCGATTTGGCGGACCCAGGTTGCTTGCTTTGCGTGACGAAGTAGGAGAGAATTACTGTAAGCTGACATCTCTTCTTGGTGAGCGGGAGAAACTGGGCGGCGACGAAGCGGCGCTTGAGAGGCAGATCGATTTTTTGCGCTTCCAATTAACCGAGATCGAGTCAGCAGGGTTATCGGCTGGAGAAGAAGAGGGCCTTGAGCGCCTATTCCGACGGCTCAGTCATGCACAGCAATTAAGTGCAATTTCGGCCAAGCTATATGATGAGCTATATGAAGGTGCCGACGCTGTCGCTATTGTTGATCGCCTTGGGATGGCAGAAAAAGAACTAGCTTCGGCTGCAGCCATGGATGAAAAATTAGCTGAAATCTTAGAGAATGTGCTTTCGGTAACGAACCAGCTGACAGAGGTCGCTCGCGAATTGCGCAGCTACCATGATGGCATTTGCTTAGATACAGCGGAGCTGCAGGAAGTGATTTTGCGTCTGGAGACGTACAAAAAAATAAAGAAAAAATACGGACCAACCATTGCCGACGTGGAAAAGCTGGCAGCTGCTATTTCTCTTGAGTTTCAAGAAATCGAGGGGCGCAACCACAGACGAACCGCTATCGAACGAGAAATTAGTGCGACAGAGGAAATTCTAAATAAACAGGCAGTTGAATTAAGATGTTTGCGCCAAGAGGCTGCCGTTCTATTGGTGGAGAAAATCAACGAGGTCATGCAAGTCCTTTCCTTGCAAGGAGCCAGACTGGAGATAGTTTTTCATCCCTTGACGAATTGTGCCGCGCACGGTTGCGACGCTCTTGAATTTGTGTTTTCTGCCAACTTGGGCGAGCCTTTACGATCTTTGGCGAAAACAGCCTCCGGTGGTGAAATATCGCGGGTCATGCTGGCGATAAAGAGTGTACTGGCAGAGCAAGATGCGGTTCCCACATTGATTTTTGATGAAATTGACGCCGGTATCGGCGGGTTTACTGTGCGGGCAGTAGCCAATCGGCTTCGACAGTTGGCACGTCACCGGCAAGTTATCTGTGTCACCCACCAGCCGTTGATTGCCGCTGCCGCAGACCATCATTTTATCATCTATAAAGAGGTGGCTCTCGGCCGAACGGTAACACGCTTGCGCAAACTTAAAAATGATGAACGCGAAAGCGAGCTTGTGCGGATGCTGGGTGGTGAGGAAGGGGCAGCTCTGGCTCATGCCCGTCAGCTTCTGCAAGAGAGTCATGTTTCGCGGTAGAGAGATGAATTGTAAAACAGAAAATAAAAATGAGGGCGCAACAATTTGCTGAAATTCCGGCCTCGCCAAAATGGCGAGGTTTTTCTTTTTATTTTTATTTGTTATTAAAACCAGATGATGCAAATTTGTTATGTTAACTAAACCAGTATAAAAGAGCTAGTTCAGGTTAACTTAAAAATACGATTGAATGAAAAATTTTTGGAGGTGGTTTCTCCGACTGAAGCAGGATAGGAGTGATAATTGCGTGAAAGACCTAGAACGCAGGCAGAAGCTGGCCTTGGCGATACTTGGAATGCTCTTGCTTGTAGTCGCCGCATTTCCATGGAGAATCTGGGTAAATTTACAAAATGACGTATTGATTCTTAAGGGCGAACAGTATTATGTTAACATCTCTTCACCCCTTACCGTGCAGGTAAAAGGTGACAAGGACGGCGTGCTCTCCCTTAACGGTTATCCCATTTCTTCGGAAGCCAGCAGTTTAAGTCTGTTGTCACCCATTCAATTTAGCGCGCAGGGGATCGGTTCAGTAAACTTGGAATTTCGTTTGTTTGGCTTAATTCCACTTCGCCAGCTTACAGTAAATGTTTTACCGGAGATAAAATTGGTGCCTGGCGGCCATTCTATTGGCATTAAATTGCATAGTGCCGGCGTGCTGGTAGTCGGTCACCATCTTGTTCAGGGCGAAGAAAGCTCCCTTTCCCCGGCAAAGGAGGCAACCATAGAAATTGGCGATTTGATTTTAGCCATTGACGGCTTTGTGTTGGAAGATGCAAATCAAGTGGCAGAATTGATCGCAAGTCGCGGCACCGGTCAGCGAACGCTTGTCTTTGAAATAAAGCGCGGCGACCAGTTCTTAACAAAGTCAGTGAAGCCAATCCTTTGTCAGGAAACAAAGCGGCCAAGAATCGGGCTGTATGTCAGAGACTCGGCTGCTGGGGTAGGTACTTTAACGTTTTATGATCCGGAAACACAACTTTATGGCGCATTAGGTCATGTAATTACAGACGTTGACACCAATCAGCCCATAGAAGTGAAGGACGGTAAAATTGTAAAGGCAAATATAGTTAATGTAAAGGCAGCGAGGCGCGGAGTTCCCGGTGAAAAGACGGGAATTTTTCAGGAAACAGATGAAATGCTGGGGAATATTAGAAAGAATAGTACATTCGGGATTTTCGGAAGCCTCACTCGGTTAGGCTCTGTGCCGGGCAGCAGCAGTTATGCGTTGCCAATGGGTCTGATGTCCCAAATCAAAACGGGGCCGGCAGAAATTCTCACCGTTTTGGAGGGCGACGAAATTGAGCGCTTTGCAATCGAAATTCAAAGAGTATATCGCCAGACAAAGCCAAGCGATAAAGGGATGATCATCCGCGTAACAGATGAACGTCTTTTGGAAGCGACAGGCGGGATTGTTCAGGGGATGAGCGGAAGTCCGATAATCCAAGACAATCGGCTAGTAGGAGCAGTAACCCACGTTTTTGTTAACGATCCTACCCGAGGTTATGGGATTTTTATAGAATGGATGGTGTTGGAGTCAGGCATCTTGACGGCGATTGGTGAGAATGTTTAAAAACACGCCTTTTACTAGGGCGTGTTTTTTTTAATTTGTCAATTTTAGTAAAAGGAATATTTAACCAAATGTCGAATATTTTAGGTGGACTCAACAAAGCCTTTCACTAAAAGACCATATTTTTAGGAGGAGAAGCAGATGCTAAAGGTTTTCATTGCTGATGATAACAGAGAATTTTGCGACTTACTGATTGAGTATCTGGAACAGCAGCCTGATATTGACGTTGTGGGGAAGGCCTACAATGGTAAGGAAGCGTTGGACTCAATCGCCAAGAACCCTCCCGATGTGCTGCTTTTGGATATAATTATGCCTCATCTTGATGGACTGGGTGTTTTGGAGCAAGTCAGTCAGATGAAGAACCGGCCTAAAGTGATTATGTTGACTGCGTTTGGGCAGGAAGATATAACGCGGAAGGCTGTTGAGCTGGGCGCCTCTTATTACATATTAAAGCCGTTCAATATGGATGTTTTAGCGGAAAGAATCAGACTGCTAGGAAACGGACAGATATCTGTTCCCAGTGTGAACGGGTTGGTGCGCCCGGCAAAAAGGACAAGCTTGGAAGCTGACGTGACAAGCATTATTCATGAAATAGGAATTCCTGCCCATATTAAAGGCTACCATTATCTGCGTGAAGCAATCCTGATGGTGGTGGCTGAGGTAGATTTGCTCGGTTCTGTGACAAAAATACTATATCCTCGGATTGCAGACAAATTCGATACTACCAGTTCCCGCGTAGAGCGTGCCATCCGTCATGCTATAGAGGTAGCTTGGTCACGCAATAACATTGAGACAAGTAAAAAGTTTTTCGGTTATACAATCAATACGGAGCGAGGCAAACCTACCAATTCGGAGTTCATTGCCCTGGTTGCCGATCGGATGCGTTTATACGGCAAAAGTGTGCATTAGCGCATTAAGAGTTGCTTAGCTTGGAAAGAGAAACAGCGGCGGATAAAAATCCAGCCGCTGTTTTTGCTAAGGAAATATCTTTTGATTGTCCTCACCCTTGCCTTCATCCTAACCCTCACCCTAACCCTCTCCCAGAGGGAGAGGGGACAAAGGGGGTTTTTCCAGAGGGAGAGGGGACAAAGGGTGTTTTTCCGGAGGGAGAGGGGACTTAAAATATTAAAGCTTGATCTTGCCGAGAATTGCTTCCACCGCCTGTACAGCAGCAGATTCATCAGGCAAATCAATTAAAGCCTTGCCTTTGACATCGAACTGGGCGACCATAGGATCTAGAGGCACCGTGCCGATTAAGGTGAGTCCAGTCTTTTGAATTTCTTCCTGCAAGTCTTCTACTTCATTGCTCATCACTTTGGTAACAACCAGGTAGATTTCTTTTACGTCCAAATTTACACTTTTTACAATATCATAGACTCGGGTGGCGGAGCGGATGCTGCGGGCTGCCGCGTCGCTGACGACAATCAGTGTGTCTACATTGGAGATAATCCTGCGGCTGAGGTGTTCCAACCCCGCTTCATTGTCAACAAGCACATAGTCGTAGTTGGTACGCAGTTTTTCCAGATGTTTACGCAGCAAATCATTGGGATAGCAGTAACATCCCGAGCCTTGAGGATTTCCCATTACCAGTAAGTCATATGCTTTACTTGTTTCCACCAGTGCGTCCTGCATCTTAAACTCGATATACATTTCTTTAGTCATCCCGCTCGGAATGGCTTTTGGGTTTTTGGTATCTTCCAGCAGGCATGACATGGTATTTTCTACTTTCAGCCCTAACGCTTCGTTCAAGTTGGCATTCGGGTCGGCATCAACTGCCAAAATAGATGTACCCGGTTTGTTCTTTTGCAAATAGCGCAGCATTAGTGCCGTGAAAGTAGTTTTACCAACGCCTCCTTTACCGGCGATAGCAATTTGTTTCATTGGAAATCCTCCCTGTCAGTAGATAATTATTTTTTGCCGTATAACCTTTTCGAGGTCAGACAGCGTATTGCACGGGTACATGCGCAGCACTCCTTGAAACGAGCGGACTGACTTGCTGCTTTGCCAGTCGCCGTGAGGCAAAGTGTTTAATAAGACAACATCTTTTACTATTCTTTTTATTTGTGCCAATTCCTGCATTGTTTCGTCAAGCGCCATCGTTTTTGTGTCGCTGACAATCAAGAGAATACTGTGTCCTGTTAAAAGATCAGGGTATTTTAGGCGCAGACTTTTTAATGCAGCACCTAGGTTAGTGCCGCGGCCCCACTCCTTTGAACGTTTGATTACTTCCAGCATTGTAAGTGTAAAATCATCTCTGTGTTGAAAATAGTCGCTTACTCTCTCCAAGTCCTCGGAAAAAACAAAGCTTTCGATTTGGCCGACTACATCGTTGATACCGTAAATAAACTGGAGGACAAAACTGGCATAACGAGCCATTGACCCCGACACATCACAGAGCAAGACAAGCCGCGGTTTTTGCCTGCGACGGCTGCGGTAGCGCAGCCTAAGCAGTGTGCCGCCAAAGCGGATATTGTGCCTAATAGTTTTTCGCAGATCTAATTTTTGTCGTTTTTTACTCTGCCGGTAGCGGCGGGCAAGGCGGGTTACCATTTGTCTGGCCAGCTTGCGGATTAAGGCCTCTGCTCGGGGCAGATCTTTTTCGGCGATATTTTGCATGTCCTCCTCAAGGAGAGTGGAGGAATAACCGTCACTGTTGCTTTCTGTTTTTTCTAATAGAGCATTTAATTCTTCATCTCCTGTTTGGGGTAAAGGGGTAAGGTCAAGTTGATTGCGGAGGCTTTTGCGCCAGTATGCTAAAGAACCTTTGACGACACTTTCCAGAATCGGCTGGAAATGCTTTTCTACATTTTTCCCTTCAGCAGTTTTTTTTATATATTCCAGCAGCTTTTCTTTGTCTCTTTCCGGCATGCCGGAAAATACCGTTTTTTCACTGTCTGACAGCCTGAGGGGCATGCCTTGGAAAGTCAGTTCTTCCGCGGCCTTAGTCAGTGTTTGTTGTCGTTGTCTTTGCTCCTGCCGGTAGTTGGCATAATATTCTTCCTTAGTCTCCGGTGGGGCAAAGAAGAGAGCAAATGCTTTGTCGAAGAGTTGCTGTTCCCCGGAACGTTTAACTAAGGTGGCTTTCAACCCAGCCCGCACCGCTTCCCTGTCAGAGAGATCCAGCATAGAGAGGGCATTCAGCGCGTCGAGAGCCTCGCCGCTACCAATGCGAATTCCAGCGTGGCGCAATAGGTGAATAAAACGGATCAGGTTAACTTCCAGGTAGTTTTCCATAACCGTCACTTCTCCGTCCGTGCGTATTCCACCAGTCGGCCGGAACCAATATTTTTGTCAAATATTACTAGATCTGCTTTCGTTTTGAGGAGCAAGGCCATGGTCTGCTCAATGGCCGCAGGGTTCAGGCGATCTTGATCTAATGCCAGAATCGCTCTCACCCAGTCTAGAGTTTCCGCGATAGAAGGCTTTTTCTTGATCTCCTGAATGTCACGGATTAACGATACGGCTCTGGCTACTTCGAGCGACAGTTTTTCTCCGACAGCAGGAATTTTGGCACGGATGATAGCAATTTCCCGTTCTACCGTAGGATAGTCCAGGTATAAATAGGCACAGCGACGTTTTAACCCGTCGGAGAGCTCCCGTTCGTTGTTGCTGGTCAGGATTACCACCGGAATTTGGCGAGCAGTAATGGTGCCAAGCTCAGGCACTGAAACTTGAAAATCAGAGAGCACTTCAAAAAGAAACGCTTCAAATTCTTCGTCGGTCTTGTCAACTTCATCGATTAAGAGTACCACTTGTTTATCAGCCTGAATGGCTTTTAAGAGCGGACGCTCCAAAAGATATTCCAGGGAAAATAAGTTCTGCTCCAAGTCTTCGCTGCAAGCCGTCTCTTTAGAAATTTGAATTTTCAAAAGCTGGCGTTGATAGTTCCACTCGTAAAGGGCTTTATTTTCGTCAAGGCCCTCATAACATTGCAGACGAATCAAGTCGGCGTCAAGCACTTGGGAGAGCACTTTCGCAAGTTCAGTTTTGCCGACACCGGGAGCCCCTTCAACTAAGAGTGGTTTTTTCAGCTTGAGGGACAGAAAAACAGTAATAATCACGTCTTCATCTGTGATATAGCCCGCGTTGAAAAATGCTTTACGCAGGTTGTCAATTGAGATATCCAGCAAATCTCTCACCCTTCCACTTGAAACTGGTATTATTATACCAATAGAAACAGTGCGCGCAAATGACATGCAGCACATTTATCTGAAATTTTCCGCTTTTTGGCTTATTTTTTTAATTCCTCTCTGTCTTTACGCAAGATGCGGTTTTTTTCTATATCTCAGTTACATACTAAAGACAAAAGTTTTTTTGGAAGGGCAAGACAATGAGTTTAAAGGCTTATGGTCAAGTTAAAAAAGGAAAGAAAACAAAATTGTTGGCCAAACGACTTCAGCCCGGAGATTTCGCGCTTATTGATCACCTTGATCTGGATGAAGTTGCGGCTGAAGCGTTGTGCAAGCAAAGAGTGAAGGCTGTAATTAACGTTGATTCATCCATTTCCGGCCGTTACCCAAATAATGGTCCGGCAAAGCTGGCAGACGCTCGGATTGCTCATTTAGATCAGGCGGGAGCTGAACTCTTTGAAAAGATAAACGAAGGTGATCTGCTTTCTATTCAAGGCAACTGTATCTGGCGTGGCTCTGAACTATTGGCCAGGGGACGAGTAGTAGACAAAGACTTGATAAAACATAAACTGCTGGCCGCGGAGAAAAATCTGGCTCAATTGTTGGACGATTTTGTGCAAAATACGCTGGAGTATGCTTTAAAGGAAAAAGAATTGATTTTAGGCAGGTTGGATTTGCCCGACATTGTCACCTGTTTTATGGACAGGCATGTGCTGGTGGTGGTAAGAGGGCAGTTTTATCGGGAGGATCTCCAGGCTGTCAAGCATTATATTGATGAAGTTAAGCCTGTGTTGCTAGCTGTGGACGGAGGAGCAGACGCACTGCTAGAATTTGGATATACTCCTGATTTGGTAGTAGGAGATATGGATAGCGTAAGTGACCAGGCGCTGAAAAAGGCGCGGGAGCTGGTTGTCCACGCTTACTCAGACGGCAAGTCACCCGGGATGGAGCGGCTAAAAATGCTGGGGTTGACTGCCGTCATGGTGAAAGCAGCCGGAACCAGCGAAGATATAGCCTTGTTGCTTGCTCATGAAAAAGGCGCAAAACTGATTGCGGCTGTAGGCACTCATTCCAATATGATTGACTTCCTGGAAAAAGGGCGTAAAGGCATGGCCAGCACATTTTTAGTTAGGCTCAAAGTCGGCAGCCGGCTGGTAGATGCGCGAGGAGTAAGTCAGCTATATCGCGCGCGAATCTCCGGACGTTCCGTTGCTTTACTTGCGCTTGCCGCCGGTATTCCATTTTTGGTTTTGGCACTGGCCAGCCCAATCATTCTCCATATTTTTCGCCTGATTATGATGCGGCTTGGTATGGGGCATTAAGGAGGTCCGCCATGTTTCGGATTAAAGACCATATCATTTCTTTAGTTGCCGTATTTTTGGCTCTCGGCTTAGGCATTTTAATTGGCACATCTCTTAGTGATGAGATGCTGATTACACAGCAGCGGCTGCTGATTGAGCAGATGACCAAAGAGCAAAAGGGTTTGCGGGAAGAGCAGCGAGCAATGGAGTCCCGCCTGCAGATAGTTAACCATGATTTGTCCCTGTGGAAAAAGTATCAGGAAGCATTATACCCAATTTTGGTTGACGGCGCGCTTACAGGCAAAAGACTTTCAGTTATTGTGCATGGAGCGGAAATGCCACCAGGCGTGCTGGAGATGCTGAGGGATGCCGACGCGATTCTCTGCAATGTAATCCACATTAAGGAGCGTCAAGCATTAAATGCCGCAACCTCAGGACTGGGAACAGCTTTGGTAGCGCTTGCAGCAAATGAATTGTTAACGACAGAAATGGAGAAATCTCTTGCTTCATTTATTGCAGACGGGAGAATTTTGCTGGAACGGCTGGAGAGAGGCACCCCTGACGCCGTTATTTTGGTGTTGGGAGAGCAGGAGTTTGCGGACAAACGCTTGGTTAATGAATTAGTTGCCGGCTTGCCCCGGGAACGCTTTACGGTGGTCGGATTGGAGTGCAGTAGTGTGAGGGCTTCACTTTTTGAGCAATTAAAAGCTGCGGGCATTTCCACCATAGACAATGCTGATACAGTTTTTGGACATTTTTCCCTGTTAGCCGTCCTCCGGGGCAGTGCGGGTAACTTTGGAATTAAGCCATCGGCAGATCAGTTGATGGCAAATTTTTGAGGTGGCAGATGGCTATTTCCGCAATTATCCCGGCGCTCAACGAGGAAACGAGAATAGGAGAGACAGTAAAAGCTTTGCGGGCAGTCAGCGAAATTTCTGAAATCATTGTCGTCGATGATGGCTCTCGGGACAGAACAGCTGCTGAGGCCGCTCAGGCAGGCGCAGACCGTGTTTTGGTTTTGACGAAGAACAGAGGCAAAGGAGAGGCGCTGGCGGCAGGGGCGGCGCTTGCCCAGGGCGAGATCTTTTGTTTTGTGGACGCAGACCTAGGTGCAACTGCCGCAGAGTTTGCCTATCTATTAAAACCGGTCTTGCGGGGAGAGGCGGACATGGCTGTGGCAGGGTTTCCCGCCGGCAGACGCTCTGCCGGCATCGGGCTGGTTAAGAGGTTGGCTTCATGGGGAATTCATGCTCTTTCCGGCTATCTGCCGGTGTCGCCTCTCTCCGGACAGCGTGTGCTACGGCGCTGCGTCTGGGAAAAGGCGGCATCTGCCCGGAATGGGTTCGGTGTAGAGGTGGGGTTGACGGTAGATTGTGTGCGGCACGGCTATACTGTCGCTGAAATTCCTCTGCTGATGACTCATCGGGAAACGGGACGCAATTGGCACGGATTCAGGCACCGGGGGAAGCAGTTTGTCCATGTTTCGAGAGCATTGTTGCGGCTATGGCTAAATAGGCGGCAGAAACAATTATGACAATCTTAGTGTATCTTGTTGTCATTTTTGTTGCCTCTCTGCTTTTACTGCCGTTTTGGGCTGAGCTGATGCGGTGGGGGAGACATCTGGAAGTAAATTATCGGGGCCGTTCTATCCCGCAAAGCATGGGTGGAGTATACCCGTTAGTATTTCTGTTGGCCGCTGCCTGGGCTAACCGGGCTGGTCTCATCTCAACGGAATTTTTGATCCGGATGATGTTAGTGACTGTGGGTCTTGGGGTTCTTGGTCTGGTGGACGACATTTGGGGCAATGACCGCGATAAAGGCTTCGGCGGGCACCTCAAGCGATTTTTTAGTTATGGGCAGGTGAGCACCGGTCTTCTTAAAGCAGTTGCCGGTTTTTTTCTGTCTCTCTTGGCTGTGGCGGGGCTACAAGGGTTTTTTTTGCTTATCTTCTGGAGAGCTTTAATGGTAGCTCTTGCTGCAAATCTGCTAAATCTCCTGGATCTAAGGCCCGGACGTTCATTGAAATGTTTTTTCTTGCTTGCTCTCCTTTATGCCGGCTTAGCATCTTCTGAGTCAGGTATTTTGTTGTTATTTCCTTTCCTGCTAACATCACTTGTGTATCTGCCAAAAGATTTGGCTGAAAAAGGCATGTTGGGCGATGCGGGAGCCAATGCGTTGGGAGGCGCTCTGGGGTTGACGGTAGTCTTAACAGCTCCTTTCACGTTTCAGCTTGTCTTGTTCCTTCTTTTGCTGCTGCTGAACATTATGGCTGAAAGGGTGTCGTTCAGCCGGATAATAGTTAGCACGCCTATACTGCATTTTTTTGACAATCTAGGCATAAAAAATGGAGATAAATAGCATCTTTAGAAGGAATAGCAATATTTTTGCAGAATTATGCGAGAAGAAGGAGAATTTAAATGTTTAGCCGCCGTTTGGCAGACGTGCTTAGTGTCGCTCCAGCGGGAAGCGACTGCGAAGAACTTTCCATTGCCATCGATGGGGAGACGAGTAAGGCGCTGAATTATGTTTCACTGACAGGAAAAGTGCTAGTAGGTGACCGGGTAATTGTTAATACTACCGCAGTGGAGTTAGCTCTAGGAAGCGGCGGTTACCACTTTGTGTTGTTGAACTTAAAGCAACCGGAGCAGTTTCTTTCCGGTGTCGGCCATATTTTGAAATTGCGCTACACGCCAATGCAACTGCGTGTCCTTTCTATAGAGGAAGAAGATTCTCCCTATCACCAGGTTATGGCACAGGCTGCTTCCCTTGCTGGCATGCCGGTGGCTGTGGCTGAATTACATAGTATGTTGGCACCGCTTGCTCTCTTGCTTAAACAAGAAAAGCCAGGTATACGCCTAGCTTATCTGATGACAGATGGCGGCGCCCTCCCGGCTTTTCTCAGCCGTTCGCTCTGCGAATTGCGCCGGCAGGAAATAATCTGCGGCACTATTACCACAGGACACTCCTTTGGCGGCGATTTGGAAGCGATCAATGTCTACAGTGGTTTACTGGCCGCTCGCCATGTCTTGCATGCCGACGTAGCAATTATCTCGATGGGGCCAGGAGCGGCAGGTACGGGTACTAAGTATGGCTTTAGCGGTTTGGAAACGGCTGACAATATAAATCGTGTTTTCTCTCTTAAGGGTCAGGCGGTGATGGTGAGCCGAGTCAGTTTTGCCGACGCCCGCGAAAGGCACAGGGGAATCTCGCATCATACGCTTACCGCTCTAAGTACAGCGACGCTGGTTAGCGCCGATGTGCCGTTGCCGCTGCTGGCCGCGGCAGAAAAACGGTTTCTGGCGGCACAGGTGAAAAGGTCGGGCTTAGCTGATAAGCACAGAATTTTCTACTACGACCAACTTTCTCTTAAAATTTTGGCAGAAAACAAGCATTTCTGTTCAACCATGGGTCGTTCGCTGGAGGATGACAGCGTTTTTTTTCTGGCTGTGGCTGCTGCTGCCCGCCACCTGTCTGCTTTATTGGCCGGCGTCAGTGCAGTTGTGAGAGAATAAAAGCCCGCAACGTGATGCCTACAGGAAGTGAGCTAAGATAGACACGAAATTCCCGGACGGTTCCGCAGAAAATCAAACGATTTCCTTGTTTAAAAGTTTGCACCAATCTTCCTCCTTTATTGTGGAACTAGCGGAGCATGTCCCAGCTTGTTGATTTTAGATATATTCAAGTCGGCTTAAATTATGCATCGGAGGAGTCAAGATGGAAAAAACAGTATCTTCGCAGCTGATTTTAATTGCCTTGCTTTTGGCGGCAGATATCCTGGGTCTATAGGACATAAACGGCAGCACTGAAGCATACACTGTCCAAAATGGACGGGGAGGATGCGCGTGCTGCAAAAGCTGCAGGAGTTGCTTGCTGAACACATCAGGTCACAATGGTTTTTGTACCTGTTGGTTATTCTCTTTTTTACCGTTGGAGTGGTGGCTGGTGCGCTTTCCGTCCGCCTGCTGGATGAAGGACAGAGCAGGGAACTAAATGAGTATTTTTACAGCTTTGTTGAATATCTTGCACAACAGCAACCTATGAGCCAGTCGTTGATTTTGCAGCGTTCAGTGTCGCAGAACGGCATATTCGTCATCTTTCTCTGGCTGTGCGGGGTAGTGTTTTTTGGCTTTATCTTTGCTTTAGGCGCTATTCTTTACCGTGGATTTACCATCGGCTTTACTGTGGGTTTCATGGCAGAACAAAATACGATGCAGGGAATCTTGTTTGCAGTGGGAGCCGTTCTGCCGCAAAATCTTCTTTTCGTACCGTTTACTGTTATGGCTGGAGTTTTGTCTCTTTCTTTTTCACTGATGCTGTTACGGCGCCGCCTGACAAGAAAGCAAATTCCCCTGGGTCCATATTTTTTCCAGTACACGTTAGCTCTGTTTTTAGTCGCTTTGGCATTTACCGTAGGCAGCTTGGTGGAAGCCATGATTACGCCAGTATTTATGAAAGCAATAGTATCGTTGCTATAATTGCTCAGAAGATGATGGGAAAGAAGGTGATAGAATGATTATCGGTGTACCGAAAGAGATAAAAATGGATGAAATGCGCGTGTCTGTAATACCAGCGGGCGTGCAGGCGCTCGTTTCAGCAGGTCATCGCGTCTTAGTTGAAAGGAACGCTGGCAGCGGTGCCGGTTTCTTGGATCAGGCATATGAGCAGGCCGGCGCCGAGTTGCTGGATGACGGACAGGCAGTCTGGGGAGAAGCCGAGCTAATTGTTAAAGTAAAAGAGCCTCTACCTTTAGAATATGGGCTGATGCGGGCAGAGCAAGTAATTTTTACTTTTCTGCATCTGGCTGCAGTGCCGGCATTGGCAGCTGCGCTTGCTGACAAAAAAGCGGTGGCAGTAGCGTATGAAACCATACAACAATCAGATTGCTCTTTGCCTTTGCTGGAGCCTATGAGTGAGATTGCGGGTAAAATGTCTATTCAAGTCGGTGCCAGGCTGCTGGAAAAGACATTCGGCGGACGGGGTGTGTTGCTTGGTGGTGTGCCGGGGGTTCCCCCCGCTGATGTAGTAATTATCGGTGCCGGCACAGTAGGTCAAAACGCAGCCCGAATTGCATTAGGGATGGGTGCTCAAGTCACAATGCTGGATCTGAACGTGCAAAGAATGAGGATGGTTTATGATTTATTTGCCGGTCGGGTCATTACTACCATGTCAAACAGTTACAATATTGCCAAAGCAGTTCAGCATGCTGATTTACTGGTGGGCGCAGTCTTAATCCCCGGAGCGAAAGCACCGCGGCTGGTGAGTGAAGAGATGGTGAAAACTATGAAAGCCGGCGCTGTAATCATCGACGTGGCCATTGACCAAGGCGGAATCATTGAAACTATTGACCGGATTACTACCCACAGCAGTCCTGCTTATCTAAAACACGGCGTGTTACATTACGCTGTGCCTAATATGCCCGGCGCAGTTCCCCGTACGTCAACTTTTGCGCTCACCAATGTTACATTCCCCTATCTCCTGCAATTGGCCAACAAGGGTTACAAACAAGCTTTTGCTGAAAATCCCGTACTGGCAGCAGGAGCAAACCTGGTGAGCGGCCATTATACCCATCCAGACGTGGCGCATGCTCTCGGTCAAGTATATACCCCATTATCCAGCTGTATTTAATGCTGACGATGGCAGGCGATTTTGCCGGGTAAGTTCTAAAATTAGGCTTCTGCCATATTCTGATGGTGAAGGGGGATTTGTCATGATTTTGTTGTTAAGACGGCGGATTTACCGTCTGCTGATTTTTATTTTAACCATGCTGCTTATTTTGCCGTTACTGCAATATTATCTCTTACTGGCGCTGAACCCTCAGTTTGTGCAGTTTGCTGAGCCCCGCGGAGCAGCACTGAAAGTTTTGGCGGGAGTAGATAATTGCTTTGAGGAAAAAGGGGTTCTCTTCAAATTATTAGCACCCTTACATGAATTCTATCAAAATGGGATATGATTTTCTTGGGATAAAAGGATTTTTTTACTAGATGTGGAATCAAGTAAAAAGTTTGCCGGAGATGAAAAAAAGGAGAGCTTGTATGGATAGAACGCTGAAGGACTATATCTACTACGTTTCTGTTGAAAAAGGCTTGGCAAAAAACACACTGGAGTCTTATAGGCGCGATCTATCCGGATACTTAAATTATTTGCAGCAATCCGGCATAACTGCAATGGAAGAGAGTTCACGCGGCAATATTGTCGGTTATTTGTTGAGCCTGAAGCAGAGCGGTAAAGCCACCACCACCCTTTCCCGTAATCTGTCTTCTATTCGTTCGTTCTATAACTATCTTTTTCAGGAAAAAATGATCGTTGAAAACCCGGCCTCAGACCTGGAGTCTCCCAAAATAGCGAAGAAACTGCCCCGGGTGCTTTCCTTGCAGGAAATGGATTTACTGTTGGAACAGCCCGATCAGCTGCATGTCACAGGTGTCAGGGATAAGGCTATGCTGGAAGTGATTTACGCTACCGGCATCCGGGTATCAGAACTAATTTCCCTTGACACCGGCGATATAAATTTGGAAGCAGGCTTCATCCGTTGTCTGGGCAAGGGTTCTAAGGAGAGGATTATTCCCCTTGGTTCGGTGGCTGCCCGCAATGTGGATCGTTATTTGACAGAGGGACGGCCGAAACTTGTGCGTCAAAAAGGTGAAGAAGCGCTGTTTGTCAATCAGCATGGGAAAAGGTTGACCCGGCAGGGTTTTTGGAAAATTTTAAAGCAATATGCCCGCACTGCCGGAATCAGCAAAGATATTACGCCGCATACTATGCGTCACTCGTTTGCCACACACCTGCTGGAGAATGGTGCTGATTTGCGCTCTGTCCAGGAGATGTTGGGGCATGCAGACATTTCTACCACGCAGATTTACACGCAAGTGACAAGAAGAAAACTGCGCGATGTCTATGAAAAAGCTCATCCGCGTGCCTAAAGATGCTGGGAGGCAGACATGAAGAATAGCAGAGTTTTAATTATTGTTCTTGACGGTTTAGGCGTGGGGGAGCTCCCCGACGCCTCATTTTATGGTGATGCCGGCAGCAATACATTGTCTAACACAGCTAAAGCGGTGGGAGGCTTGCGTGTTCCTTTACTGGAATCTTTTGGGCTTGGCTGCCTGACAGATGTGTCAGGTGTACCATGCACTGCCCAGCCTGTTGCAGCTTACGGGAAAATGGCCGAGCTTTCCAAAGGGAAAGATACCACCACCGGGCACTGGGAAATGACAGGAATTGTTTTGGACAAACCGTTTCCGCTATTCGAGGACGGGTTTCCGCCGGAGGTGATTGAGCCGTTTGAAGCGGCTATCGGCCGCAAAGTGTTGGGCAACGTAAAAGCGTCAGGCACAGAAATTATTCAGCAGCTGGGAGAAGAGCATCTTAGGACAGGCTATCCGATAATTTATACCTCCGCTGACAGCGTGTTTCAGATTGCGGCTCATGAAGAAATTGTCCCACTTGAGCTCCTTTATGAATGGTCTGCGGCAGCACGAAGCCTGCTGCGTGAGGAGCATGCGGTTGGTCGTGTAATTGCCCGTCCGTTTACAGGTCGGCCGGGAGATTTCCGGCGCACCTCAAACCGTAAAGACTATTCTTTGCTCCCGCCACGGCCGACGCTCCTTGATATCTTGGCTGCTAACGGTTTCCCAGTCGTCGGTATAGGAAAAATTGACGATATCTTTGCAGGGCGCGGCGTTACTGTTTCCTACCAGAGCAAAAGCAATGACGAAGGGATGGCAAAGCTTCTGGAAGCCATGGACCGATTCCCGCAAGGGTTGATTTTTGCCAATCTGGTGGACTTTGATATGCTTTATGGCCACAGAAATGATGCGATCGGTTATGCCCGTGCTCTGGAACAGTTTGATCTTTTACTTAATAGTGTTTTAGCTAAATTGCAGGAGAGCGATATTCTTTTTCTGGTATCAGATCATGGCTGCGATCCAATATTCCCTCATACCGACCATACGCGGGAATATGTGCCGTTACTTGTCTACGGCTCAAAAGTACGCCCGCGAAATCTGGGAATCCGTCAGACGTTTGCCGACTTGGGCGCTACAGTAGCTGCGCTGTTTGGGCTGCCGCAGCTGGAGGTTGGGACAAACTTTACAGCTGAACTGGGGTTGGTTGAGCAGTGAACGTACTTGCTATTATCCAGAAAAAGCGGGACGGGAAGATTCTGGCACCGGAGGAAATAAGCTTTTTTATCAAAAATTACCAGAACGGCATTATTCCTGATTATCAGGCGGCCGCTTTTTTAATGGCTGTCTATTTTCAAGGGATGGATAGCGGGGAAACGGCTGCCTTAACTGAGGCGATGGTTAATTCCGGGGAAACCTTGGATTTTTCCTTTCTTGACAGCCCGGTTGCCGACAAGCACTCCACCGGCGGCGTTGGCGATAAAACAACGCTGATTTTGCTGCCGCTGCTGGCAGCTAGTGGTGTCACTGTGGCTAAAATGTCGGGGCGTGGTCTTGGCCACACCGGCGGAACGATTGATAAGCTTTCTTGTATTCCAGGCTTCCGTACAGAGCTGAGCCGCTCCCAGTTTTTAGCTCAGGTGCGAAGTCTGGGTTTTGCGATCACGGGTCAGTCAGCTGAAATGACGCCGGCAGACGGTATGCTTTATGCTTTGCGCGACGTTACGGCTACTGTGGACAGTATTCCTTTGATCGCTTCATCAGTGATGAGTAAAAAAATAGCAGCCGGAGCCCAGTACATTATTCTGGATGTGAAAGCAGGCAGCGGTGCTTTTATGCGCGATGAGCAGCTGGCACGCA
This sequence comes from Dethiobacter sp., assembly GCA_018333635.1. Lineage (GTDB taxonomy): Bacteria > Bacillota > Dethiobacteria > Dethiobacterales > Dethiobacteraceae > GPS1B09. The sequence goes on along the minus strand of JAGXTL010000002.1, from coordinate 20,618 downwards.
GGCTGGCGGAGGAAATGGTTGCCATCGGCCATGCGTTAGGCAGAAAAACGGTGGCGCTGATTACCGCTATGGACCAACCGCTAGGGTTTGCGGTGGGTAATCATCTGGAAGTGCTGGAAGCTATCGCGGCGTTAAAAGGTGAAGGACCAAATGATTTGACGATGCTGACGATTGAACTTGGCGCAGAACTGTTGGTAGCTTGCGGGTTGGCAAAAGAACTGCCTGAAGCCAGGGAAAAATTGGCCGCTTCTTTGCGAAACGGTTCCGCCTTAGCAATGTTTCGTCGCTTTGTGGCAGCCCAAGGAGGAAACCCCTCCATAATGGAAGAGCCGCAAATGTTGGGTTCTCCCGCATATACAGCAGTGCTTCGTTGTACTCAAAAAGGAGTGGTGGCTGGTCTTGATGCGAGAACTGTGGGCCTTGCCGCAGTGCTCCTAGGCGCCGGCCGCGAAAGAAAAGATGACTCCTTAGATTTGACTGCCGGCATATATCTGCACAAGAAAATTGGTGATTCGCTGCAAAAGGGCGATATTTTGGCTGAACTTTTTACCAGCTCCGCAGATAGGCTTGCCATTGCCCAGGAAAAATTAGCTGCTGCCTATTTGATTGGAGAAGCCCCGCAAGAAAACCGTCCGCTCATTCTTGGACGAGTTGAGTAATGACTGAAAATACAAAAAATAAGTTGCCGCCTGCGGGCGGTATATTTTTTTTTTGTTGCCGGAAGATATGTAGAGATACTTTACCTCAAGAAGGAGGAAAAATGATGCGAAAGAAAATAATTCTGAGCGTGCTAAGTTTTTTAATTGTATTATCGGCAGCGTCACATGCTGTTGCCCAGGATTTTAACTTTAACTCTAAGGCGCAACTTTTGATGGACACAAGCAGCGGAAAAATCCTCTATGAGCAAAATATTCATGAGAAGCTATATCCTGCCAGTGTGACTAAAGTCATGACGATGTTACTCGCAATGGAAGCGTTGACAGAGGGAAAAGTTAAGCTGGACGACTTGATTCCTGTAAGCGAAAAAGCGGCGGGGCTTGGCGGTTCACAACTTTTTCTCGCCCCAGGCGACCGAGTCAGCTTTGAAGAAATGATGATTGGCATCGGCGCTGGCTCGGCTAACGACGCCTCGCTGGCTATGGCTGAGTTTTTGGCCGGTTCGGCTGAAGTTTTTGTAGCCCAGATGAACGAAAAGGCTCGGGAGTTAGGGATGGCAAATACCAATTTCGCCAATCCCCACGGACTGCATGACGAGAACCACTATACTACTGCCTTCGATATTGCCTTAATGTCCTTAGAGCTGCTTCGTTACCCAAAAATTCACGAATGGATAAGCATCTGGTATGACGAGCAGTTTCTGCAAGGTAAGATAAAAAAAAGCGAAGGTGTTTACCTGAGTAATTCTAATCAGATAATTCGATTCTATGAAGGCGGGGATGGCTTAAAAACAGGGTTTACGCGAGAGGCAGGGAATTGTGTCTCAGCTACCGCCACCAGGGAAGGTACCCGTTTTTTGGCGGTCATCCTAGGCGCCCCCGGTCGGCCAGCTCTCTTTAGCGAAGCCAGAACGCTGCTTGATTATGGTTTTGCTAATTGGCGGAGCCTGCCGGTGGCAGAAAAAGGTCAAGTGCTAGGACGTGTTAAGGTAGATAAAGGTTCAGTTGAGGAAGTTGAATTTGTAGCTAAGGGAAACTTCTCGCTGCTCGTCAGAAAGGGAATGAAGGATAAAGTAATCCATGAAATAATTATCCCTGAACGTCTGACGGCACCGCTTGAGACAACGACTCAAATCGGCACCTTGCTTGTCAAGTCGGCGGACGGAGAAGAATTGGGGCGAGTAGCGTTAGTGCCGGTGGCAGATGTGCAAAGAGCAAATATAGTTACCTTCCTGCGCCGTTTTGTCGGGCACTGGCTCCGCTTTGGCAGATAAAGTGTTAAGACGAGAGACTGACGGAGGCATCATTTTTTGGGTTATGCAGCCTCACTCAGCTGCTTTGCTCGCACGTTTTCGCAGCTGCGAACCGCGATTTTCGCTAACATGCCAAAACCTCCTGGCAGATTGCATGTGAACCGTTGGCATGTTTTGACGCTGCAAATCGCAGTTCGCTTAACGCTGCTATCACTTAACGCTCGCTTCAGCATTCTGAGCAAGGCTACGCACAGAACCCTCTCCACCCTTTGGGGGGAGAGGGCTAGGGTGAGGGGGGAGGGAGTTTTCCTTTTGGATGACGCAACATCTTGTTGCACTCCCTGCGGTCAAGCTATGGCTATTCTTCCCGTGAATTTCACTAAAAGGCAGGAGTTTCTAGATAGTTGTAGAATTAAAAACAGGAAACAAAATAAACCGAATCGAGAGGACGAGGGGGAGAATGCCTGTGGAAATAGTTATGAAACGGGCAGGGAGCACGCTTTTAGTACGAATGGCGGGCGAATTGGATCATCATGCTGTAAGCGGGCTTAGGGATAAAATTGACAGCAAAATCACGCTTGATAACCTAAAAAATGTAATTTTCAACTTCGGCGGCGTTGATTTTATGGATAGTTCAGGCTTGGGTATGGTTCTGGGTCGCTATAAATTGGTATCGGCACAGGGAGGCAAGGTGTTAGCCTGTTCTCTGAGGCCGCGGGTGCAACGCGTGTTTGATCTATCGGGTCTGCAGGCAAAAATTCCTGTCTTTCTATCGGAGCAGGAAGCCCTAAAGAATGTGTAGGGGGGAAAGCAGATGGATAATCATATGAAATTAGAAATTCCGAGCAAATCGCAAAACGAAGCTTTTGCCCGCGTTGTAGTTGCAGCTTTTGCCGCGCAGGCTGACCCTACCATTGATGAGATTTCCGACCTCAAAACGGCAGTGAGTGAGGCGGTGACGAATGCCGTAATTCATGGTTACGAAAATGGCTTCGGTACAATTATTGTCACTGCCGTACTAAAAGACAGGCGACTGGAAGTGTCGGTAACAGATTACGGTGTCGGCATTGCAGATCTTGAACAGGCTCGTGAGCCGCTTTATACCTCAAAACCGGAATTGGATCGTTCCGGGATGGGCTTTACCATTATGGAAAACTTTATGGATGAATTCAGCTTAGCTTCTGAGCCGGGTAAAGGAACTACTGTAACTATGGTGAAGATTTTCAGTCAAATTAAGACCGGACGAGATGCATAAGTGAATTTCATGGATGAGTCAGTAAAAAAGCATATTCCGCTTGTGCGCAGCTTGGCGAAACGTTACTGCGGTGAGTTTGCCGAGGAAGATGATCTTTTTCAGGTGGGCTGTATCGGGTTGTTAAAAGCCTTGCGGAAATATGATTCGGAACGCGGCACCGCCTTTACCACCTATGCTGTGCCTGTCATTGCTGGAGAGATAAAGATGTACTTGCGGGGACAGGGTGCGCTGAAATACAGTCGTGCGCTGGCGAGTCAGGCCGGTCGGGTGAGAAAACTGCAGGGTGAATTGGAGCAGCGCCTCGGACGGCAGCCCGCTTTGAGTGAGTTGTCGGCCGCTTGCGGCCTTGCGCCGGAAGAACTTTTAATGGCTTTAGACGTGGTGAGCGTTCCCCTCTCTCTTGATGCTATTGAGCCGGGAGTACAGGCGGAATTGGCTGTGACGGCTGCAGAATCAGATCAAGTGGTTGACCGGTTGGCCCTGCGTGAGGCGCTCACTTTTTTGCCCGAACGAGAACGCCGGATAGTGCTTTACCGCTATTTTCGCCATAAGTCACAGCAGGAAACTGCTGATATCCTGGGTATCTCGCAAATGCATGTTTCCCGTCTGGAAAAAAAGATAATCAATGAATTAAAGAAACAGCTTGCCTAAAAAGCTCTTTAAAAAAGCTCTTAATTTTGAGCCTTATATTTTTTTTCCGCTGCGGGGAAACTACCGACAAGATAAGGAGGTGAGTAAATGGCTGTCGCAAAAATCATTGAACTTGTCGGTGAATCCAACAAGGGTTGGGAGGATGCGGTGCAGAGGGCAGTTGCCGACGCAGCGAAAACTGTGGAAAATATTACTGGTGTGGAAGTTTGCAATATGACCGCAAATATTGATCACGGCAGAATCTCGGAATACAAGGTAAATGTAAAGGTTGCTTTCGGTGTGCTTGATCGCTAAACGGCTAAACTAACCCTCCGAGTCGGAGGGTTTTTAACAGGAATTGAAAGGTTCAAGAGTTAAACATATGGTAAAGGAGGTAAAGCATGGGTGTTAGGGTAGGGATTCCACGCGCGCTGTTGTACTATCACTATTATCCCGGATGGGAGGCTTTTTTTCGTGCGCTGGGTGCGGAAGTGGTTTTGTCGGATGAAACTACAAAAGCGATTTTGGATCGCGGTGTTCGTGACGCCGTTGATGAGGCATGCCTCCCGGTGAAACTCTATCTTGGTCACCTGGCAAACTTGCGGGATAAAGAAGTCGATTATATTTTCGTTCCCCGTATCGTTTCCGTAGAACGAAAAAGGTATCTATGTCCAAAATTCCTCGGTTTGCCGGAAATTGCGCGTTTTTGTGTGCCTGGATTGCCGGAACTGCTTGATATTGAAATAAATGTTTATGAACGGTATCATAAATCTAAGCAGAGCCTGGAAAAATTGGCAAGCCTCTTTGGTTATTCAAAGCAGGCTGGCAAATTGGCTCTACAAGAAGCAAAAGTAGCACAAAAAGCTTATGAGGCTAGACTCAGGCAAGGTTATACACCCCAAGATGTCTTCTGCGGGAGAGAAAAAAAGGAGAATGGTCGTATTAAGGTGGCTGTACTTGGCCACGCGTACAATCTCAATGATCCCTACACCAGTATGGGGTTGCTTGAAAAACTGCGTGAAATGGGTGCCGAGGTAATTACAACTGAGATGATGCTTCCCGAGGAGATTAAGCGGGGTAATGATTTTTTAGAAAAAGAGATATTTTGGACATTCGGCAAAGAATTGCTGGGTGCGGCGTTTCATTTGTTGGATGAGGGGAGCATCCAGGGGATAGTGCTGGTAGTTTCTTTTGGTTGCGGACCAGATTCGCTTATCTGCGAATTAGTCGAGCGCATCTATCGCAGGGAGAAAACCGTGCCGCTTTTAATGCTTACACTTGATGAACATACAGGACAGGCAGGGGTTATAACCCGTCTTGAAGCATTTATGGATATGCTGCGCTGGAGGGAAGCAATATGAGAGTGACTTATCCGCATATGGGCTTAATTTCTATTGCTTTCCATGGCTTGCTCAGAGACTTGGGTCTTGATGTTTTGCCACCGCCACCCATTACTAAAAAAACCATTAACTTAGGAGTGCTTCATTCTCCTGAATTTGCTTGCTTTCCCCTAAAAGTTAATATGGGTAATTTTATCGAATCCTTAGAGTTGGGAGCCGATACCATTGTCATGGCTGGAGGGAGCGGACCTTGCCGTTTCGGCTATTATGCTGAGGTACAGCGGGAAATTCTTACTGATTTAGGGTATAAGTTTAAGATGATTGTTTTAGAACCGCCCCAAGAAAGAGCTATTTTGCTGGAGAAATTAAAAGAGTTGGGCGCCAAACGCAGTTGGCCAGCAATTCTGCGGACGCTGCAGACTACCTGGCGCAGAATCAAGGCTCTTGACGAAATTCATGCCCAGAGTTTGCGGATTCGTCCGCGAGAGTTAGCAAAGGGAAGTACAACGAAAGCATATGAGAAAGCGTTGCTCCCGTTGGCAGCAGCATGTACGCCGCGGGAAGTCAGCCAAGCATTGCGAACAGCGCGGAAAATCCTTGGCGGCGTGCCAATTAATACAGAAAAGAAAGTGTTGCGTATTGGTTTTGTGGGAGAGATTTACATGCTTCTTGAACCTTACGCAAATTTAGAAGTGGAAAGATTGCTGGGGGAGATGGGGGTAGAAGTTGACCGTTCCATTTATATGTCCCACTGGATTAAAGATCATCTCTTGCTTAAATCTCTCGGATTGGCTGGAAACAAACCGACAAAAAAGGCAGCTGCTCCCTATTTAAATCACTTTGTGGGCGGGCACGGCTGGGAGTCGGTGGGAGATACTGTCCGCTATGCTCAACGTGGCTTTGACGGTGTAATTCATGTTTTGCCATTTACCTGCACGCCGGAAATTGTGGCGCAAAGTATTTTGCCGACAGTCAGTCGGGAACAGGGTATCCCAGTGCTTTCTTTCTCTTTAGATGAACAGTCGGGAGAAGCCGGTTTTCAAACTCGTCTGGAAGCATTTCTCGATTTGTTAGAGCAGCGCAAAAACAGAGTAAAGTTTGTTGCACCGTAATAACTCTAAAATGTCTGCGCTTTATAAACTGCTGAACAAGCAATTTATTCCCGGGGATGAAAATGCTTGCGCGGGGCAAGTTACTTAATTGTTTATTTATGGTATAATGGGTAAGGATTTGAGGGGAGGGGCAGGATGCAGGCAATAACCACTCATCAGAATGCAGATTTTGATGCTTTAGCTTCCATGGTAGCCGCCGGCAAGCTTTATCCGGATGCTTGTTTAGTAGTGCCTGGCTCGCTAAATCTCAATGTCCGTGAATTTGTCTCCCTTTATAAAGACACATTCCATTTATTAGGCCAGAAAGAAATTGATTTGACGTCGGTGAATAGCCTGGTAGTAACTGATACCAGGCAGAAAAATAGAATCGGTCCGTTTGGGAAGATGCTGGAGCAGATTACTGAAATCCATCTCTATGACCATCATCCTGATACGGACGAGGATTTGACCGCTCAACTGACTGTCTTGGCAGAAGTAGGCTCTACCACAACACTGTTACTGGAGCGGATTTACCGGCAAAAAATTCCGCTCTCATCTTTTGAAGCCACTCTGTTTGCTTTAGGTATTTATGAAGATACAGGCTGTCTGACCTTTGAGACTACCACAGCCAGAGATGTGGAAGCGCTCTGGCGACTATGGCAGTCAGGCGTTAATCTGAAAGTTGTTAATCACTTTCTGAATCGACCGCTGAGCGACGAGCAGCGGATCATGCTGGATGCCTTGTTAACTTCCACAGAATATCATGAACTGCGCGGTGTCAGGGCGGCGGTGGCGACAGCGGTAAGTGCCGGCTATGTGGGCGGGCTGTCACTGTTAACTCATAAGCTGCTGGAAATGGAAGCTGTGGATGTAATTTTTTCTGTAGTGGCAATGGAGGATCGCATCTATGTCGTAGGCCGCAGTCGCCTTGATTATCTTGATCTGGGGCTGGTGTTAGCGCCGTTAGGCGGTAAAGGGCATAAACATGCCGCGTCGGCTGCCGTGCGGGATAAGTCGCTAATAGAAGTGCGGGATATTTTAGTTGGCTCTCTCTATAAGCAAGTTTCTCCTGTAAAAATGGCCAGGGAGATTATGTCGGTACCGGTGCGTACTATTTCACCGGATACTTCAGTGGAGAAAGCAAGAGAACTTATGTTGCGCTACGGTCACAGCGGTTTTCCCGTAGTAGATCAGCAGGGTTTGGTCGGGATTATTTCCCGGCGAGATCTGGAAAAAGCAGCGCATCACGGCTTAGGCCACGCGCCGGTGAAGGGATATATGAATAAGCGGCCTTTGACGGTACCTCATGATTTGCCTGTGCGCAAGATTCAGGAGATGATGATTGAGCATAATGTCGGCCGCCTGCCGGTTACCGACACCGAGGGCATCATCGGGATTGTGACGCGCACCGATGTGTTAAGAAATATGGAAGGCGGAGAAAAAGTCCGTTGCGGAAACGGGCGTTGCCTGCCTGCCGCCGGGGACGATCTGACGCCGCTGATTAATGCCCGCTTGCCAAAGAAAATACAGAGCCTGTTACTGCTTGTGGGACAAAAGGCAGAGATGGAAAATGTGCGCGTTTTTGCGGTTGGCGGTTTTATCCGTGACCTGCTTTTGCAAATTCCAAATCACGACTTGGATCTGGTGGTGGAACCGGCGGCCATTCCTTTTGCTGAAAAACTGAACGAACTTTTGCGTGGTCAGTTGACTACCCACGAGCAGTTTGGCACTGCTTCCATAGTTATCTCCGGTGGAATTCAAATTGATCTTGTCACTTCCCGCCAGGAATTTTATGCCCGTCCTGCTGCTTTGCCTGAAGTGGAACAGAGCAGTGTGAAAAATGACCTATTTCGCAGGGATTTTACTATCAACACTTTGGCCTGCAGTCTAAAAGTCTCTGAGTTTGGCACGCTGATAGATTTTTTCCATGGGATAGAAGATCTGGAAAAAGGCTTAATCCGTGTCCTGTATAACCTAAGCTTTGTGGAAGACCCGTTGCGTGTTTTGCGTGCCGTTCGTTTTGAACAGCGCTTCGCTTTTCGTTTGGAAGAAACAACATTGTCACTTTTGGAAAATGCTGCCCAGACTCGTGTTATGGAGAAGGTAAGCAAAGAACGGCTATATGATGAAATTCAGTTGGCTTTATTGGAAGAAAAGGCTCCGGAAATCTTGATACGCTACTTTGAGCTGCAACTTGCACCACTGCTTTTTCCCGGAATTTGTTACAGTGAAAAATTGAAAAATCGCCTGACCTCTGCCCGTGAAATGATTGCCTGGGCCGGACGAAACTGGCCGGATGCGGCAGTATCGCCGTCTGCGCTTTATCTGGCGGCGCTGATGCTTGATCTGCCTTTTCAGGAAGCACGTCACCTTTGCAGACGGCTGCGTTTGCCCCGGAATGAAGTGGAGCGGGTGCTGGCAGCGGTAGAATCAGTTCCACAACTTCTGTCGAGGCTGTCGGCGTCGGAATTGCTGAAAAACAGCGAGCTTTTTCATCTTTTTAGCGGCCGGCCGGCAGAAGTATTGCTCCTTTTGCAGGCGGAGAACAGTTTAAGCCGCGTTTGGGAGAGCACCTCTTTGTATTGGGAAAGGTTGCGCCATATCAGACCGGATGTGGGGGGCCGTGATTTGCTGGCAGAGGGCTATCTGCCGGGTCCGCTTTTCCAGGAAGTTTTACTTGCTCTAAGGGATGCTCGCTTGGATGGAGTGGTTTCGAAACGGGAAGAGGAACTGTCTCTCGCACGAGAACTTTTTGCCATGAAGGAGATAAAAAATGCCTAATTTCTTTGGCGGTGGATTGGAAATGTTTTACCGAATTCCTGCCTTGCTGTTAGCTATTACTTTCCATGAGGCAGCTCATGCATTTATGGCTTATCGTTTAGGGGATCATACGGCAAAAGACCAAGGCCGGCTCAGCCTAAATCCACTCAAACATTTGGATCCGCTGGGCACTCTGGCTTTACTTATTTTTCGTTTCGGCTGGGCTAAGCCGGTTCCGGTGAATCCAATGTATTTTAGAGGCGACCGCCGCCGCGGGATGTTCCTTGTGGGCTTGGCGGGACCTGCAACCAATTTCATTTTAGCGTTTCTTTCGATGTTTGCCTTGTTAACAATCCCTTTTTTGCGTGAGGGTCATCTTGGCGCCATTATTGTTCAGCTCTATTGGTATAATGTATTGCTGGGAATCTTTAACCTTCTTCCTTTGCCGCCGTTAGACGGTTCGAAAGTTTTCGCTTATTTTCTGCCGCGGCAGACGGCTTATAAGCTAAGTCAACTGGACCAATACGGCCCTCTGATTCTGATTTTATTAATTTTCACTGGGGCCTTATCGACAATCCTGGGGCCGCTGTTTAATGTGGCGCATAACATGATTTCAACGCTGGTTTCACTCTTGACCGGTTTTTAGAGAGGGGTTATTCATCGTGGAACAGAAGAAAGTAATTCTCAGCGGAATGCGACCGACAGGGCGGTTGCAGCTTGGCAATCTGCTGGGGGCGCTCGATAACTGGGTAAAATTGCAGGAGCAGTATCGTTGTTTTTTTTCTGTGGTGGATTGGCATGCTCTGACTACTGCTTACGAGGATACGTCGGAGATTCGGGAAAATACTTACCAGATGTTGATGGATTGGCTTGCCGCCGGTTTGGATGCGGAGAAAAATGTGATTTTTCGTCAATCTGATGTGAAGGAACACGCAGAATTGCATCTTTTGCTTTCTATGGTCACGCCGCTTTCGTGGTTGGAGCGTGTGCCTACTTATAAAGACCAAATTGAGCAATTACGGGAGAGGAATCTGGCCACCTACGGATTTCTGGGTTATCCCCTTCTTCAGGCTGCCGATATTTTAGTCTATCGTGCTGATGCAGTGCCGGTTGGCGAGGACCAAGCGCCGCATATTGAAATGACCAGGGAAATCGCCCGTCGCTTTAACTTTCTCTACAAGGAGGCGGTGTTTCCCGAGCCGGCCACTATCTTAAGCCAGGTCAAGCTCTTGCCTGGCATAGACGGAAGGAAAATGAGCAAATCATACGGCAATACAATTGAATTGTCGGAAAATCCGGAGGAAGTGCGGAAAAAGGTCAGCCAAATGCTTACAGATCCGGGCCGCCAACGCAAAACAGATCCCGGTAATCCTGATATTTGTGTTGCCTTTGCCTTTCATGGAGTGTTCAATTCTGCAGAATTGCTTAATGTGAAGGAAACCTGCCGCAGGGGAGAGATCGGCTGTGTGCAGTGTAAGAAACTGTTGGGTGAGCAGGTAGCTGCCTATCTTGAACCAATTTATGAGCGTCGTCAGCAGTTGGAGGGAAAGCGGGAATATATTCGCGATATTTTGCAGGCAGGTGCCAAAAAGGCACAGGAAGCGGCGGGAGCAACTATGGAAGTAGTGCGCGGCGCGATGAATCTCACGCTGTAAGAGGTGAAGATACCGGTGGAATATCAAGTGAGCTTGCCTGTCTTTGAGGGGCCCTTTGCTCTGCTTTTTCACCTGATTGAGAAGGCTGAAGTAGATATTTACGAAATTTCTATTTCGGAGATTACGGCACAATATCTCGCTTATCTGCAAAACATGGAGAAAGTAAATCTTGATTTGGCTTCGGAATTCTTGGTCATGGCTGCCACTCTGTTAAAGTTGAAGTCTAAGAAACTTCTCCCTGTTACTGTTGAAAGCGATCTCGATCCGGAAGAGCTCAACTTAACTATAGATTCCCGGGAAGAATTGGTACAGCGTCTGTTGGAATACAGACATTTTAAAGCGGTTGCTACTGAATTGCGCAGCTATGAGCAAGCGCAAAAACGTGTTTTCGTTCGTTCTCTTTGCGGCGGAAAAATTGTGCTTGTAAACCCGGCTGAGGAGGCAGACGCCGGCGCCGTTACTTTGCCGGGGTTGATGGAAGCGTTTCAACGACTGTTGGCAAAAAGGGAACAGCTACCGCAAGAGATTGCTCCCGATGATTTCTCTGTTCACGATAAAGTCAAGCAGATCATGTATTTGCTGCGGGGGAAAAATGAGGGTGTGGATTTTTTAGCGCTCTTTCCACGGGGTGCCGGTTTGGCTGAGATTATCGCGACATTCTTTGCCCTTTTGGAACTTGTGCGCATCCGTAAAATCAGAGTTTGGCAGTCTGCTCCCTTTAGCAGCTTATTGGTCGCGCACAGGCAAAATCCTGGAGGTGGCAAAGGTGTTAATTAAACCGCTGGTGGAAGCATTGCTTTTTACGACTGAGGAACCGCTCTCCCCAGATAAGCTTGCTGAGATTACAGGCGTTGCCATAAAAGAAGTGCGTGAGGCTCTGTGGCAGTTGCAAAAAGAATATTCCCACGCAGAGCGTGGTCTTCAAGTAATGGAAATTGCCAAAGGGTTCCAGTTAGCAACGAAGCCGGAATTGGCACCGGTGCTGGAAACCATGTTTAAGGGAGAGAAAAGTTATATTCTTTCTCAGGCAGCCCTGGAAACTTTGGCTATTATCGCTTATCGCCAGCCTGTAACAAGGGTTGATATTGAATCCGTGCGCGGCGTGAAAGTTGACGGCGTGCTGGAGACACTGCATAAGCGTCGCTTTATTCGGACTGTCGGTCGTAAGGACGCACCAGGCCGACCTATTCTCTACGGCACAACCAAGGAGTTTCTAAAATATTTCGGTTTAAAGGACTTAAGCCAGTTGCCGCACCCTGCCTTAACTGAATAGTTGACACAAACTTAGCACGCAAGCAGGCGTGCTTTTTTTTGGGCAGGAAATTATCTCAAAACACGGAGCGTCTTTATTAGGTATTGCATCCTCACCCAGCTGCAAACCGCAATTCTTGCTAACATGCCAAAACCTCCGGGCAGAGTGCAAGTGAACCGTTGGCATGTTTTAACGCTGCGAATCGCTGTTCGCTGATCGCTGCTTTCACTTAACGCTCGCTTCAGCATTCTGTGAAAGTCTGCAATTCACTGAAAGAAAGGACGCATTATGAACAAAACCTCCGAGTTGATTGCAAGTGAACCGTTGGCATATAAAAGGCTTGTTTGTATTTTTCTACTTATAACGGGAATGGTAAAAAAAAGATGCGAGTGGTGGTCAGATGGAGTTATTGTGGCAACTTCTCCCCGGGTATATTGCTCTGTTTTTGCTCGTCCAATTGCTCCCGGTGCGCATAAATATCTTTTTCGTTAGGGATGATAAAGATGAATTTATGGCTATCCGCGTAAGCACCTTTTTTTCACTGATTCGCTTTGCAGTGGAGGTTCCGGCGGTAAAGCAGAAAAAAGCGCTGGAATTCACACTGGACGCAGAGCTGAAGGCCGGGCAAGATGAGTTGATCAGGCAGAAACAGGAAACAGTGTCGCTGCTTGATCTGGATTGGAAAAAACTGCGGGAAATGATCGTCTATCTGCTGGAAAACAGTAAAATGCTGCGGTTTCTCTTGCGTTTTTTCAGTCGGGCCATAACGATAGAGAAGTTAACTCTACGGATACGGGCAGGAGTGGATGATGCAGCGTTGACAGGGCTCTTGGCGGGATTGTACTGGATTTCCACCGGATGGTTTACTGCCAAAGTCAGGCAGTGGTTTAGTATCAAGTCTGAACCGGTGTTTCTCATAAACCCGGATTTTAGAGCTCAGCCGGTTTTCGCAGGTAGGTTTGATACTGTTTTCTCTCTGCGCATGGGCCACTTTGTGATAGGCGGCAGCTTGCTTTTGCTTACAAATTTCCGAGGGGGTAGTGTTTGATGATGCAGGAACATCCGATTCAGGGATTGATGAAAACGGCCATGGAAAATATTAAGGAAATGGTGGATGTAAATACAATTATCGGAGACCCGGTGGAAGCGCCGGACGGCTCCCTAATTATTCCGGTCTCAAGAGTATCTTTCGGTTTTGCTGCCGGTGGCAGTGAGTTTGAAAGCGGCGATGAGCCGGAAAAAAAAGCAAAAAAAGAAGAAGGATCTGTCTTACCCTTTGGTGGCGGCAGTGGTGGCGGTGTTACAGTCCAACCGGTAGGGTTTTTGATCGTGGGCAGCAGCGGGCAGGTGCGTATGTTGCCGGTTGATCGTCATGCCATGTTTGAACGTCTGATGGATATGGCACCTCAATTGATAAATCAGGTGCAAAGTTTGATTAGAAACAATGGCGGCCAGAATACTCAAGGAGAAACAACAAACTACCAGATCTAGAGCGAATAAAATAACTTCATAGTACATATTCACAAAGCCATGCGAATAAAAATGAGCATGGCTTTTTGTTGCTGCAGAGGAAATCACCTCATATTTGGGAAGCTACGATTTATGATTGGGAGGAGAGTTGATGCGAAAAAACTTTGCGGTTTTTTTCTTTGTCTGCCTATTTATGCAAGCCGGACTTGTTTTTGCCGTAGACAGCCCGCTTGTTACCGCCCGGTCAGCCATTTTGATGGATCAGGCCACCGGCAGAATTCTTTTTAGCAAAAATGCGCATGAGCAACTGCCCATGGCCAGCACTACAAAAATAATGACTGCCATCCTCGCTATTGAGTCTGGACGGATGGAGGAAACGGTGATCGTCAGTGAATATGCTTCCTTGGTGGAGGGCTCGGCGGTCGATTTGGAGGCCGGTGAAGAAAAAACTGTGGAAGAGTTGGTTTACGCCCTGATGTTACGCTCGGGAAACGATGCAGCCACAGCTATCGCTGAGCATCTGGGTGGTTCTGTGGAAAAGTTTGCCGAGAAAATGACTAGGCGAGCCCGAGAATTAGGAGCAAATCAAACCAGTTTTTTGAATCCTCACGGTCTGCACCAAGAGGAACACTTCAGCACAGCATATGATCTGGCGCTAATTGCTGCTCACGCCATGTCCCTGCCGCAGTTCCGGGAAGTCATAACAAAAAGAGAAAAAAGAATTTCTTGGACCGGCAGGCCTTATGAGAGAGTTTTGCGCAACCAGAATAAACTTCTGCAGTTGTATGAAACTGCAAACGGGATTAAAACCGGCTGGACTTCATTAGCAGGACGCTGCTTCGTGGGTGCGGCCGCCCGCAACGGTTGGCAGCTGGTGAGTGTTGTGCTTAATGCTCCGCAGATGTGGGAAGACACAGTCAGGTTGCTTGATTTTGGCTATGCACACTATCGCTGGGAGACAGTGGTAGAAGTTGGCAGGCCGTTGAAAACTATGCAAGTGCAAGGAGGCGTGGAGGACAGGGTAGTATTATTGTCCGGAGAGCCTTTGGGATTGCCGTTGAAAGAAAATGAAGCGGATCTATTGCGTTTCCATTTTTCTGTGCCGGAGCTGCTGCGGGCGCCGCTTCAGGCAGGCGAAAAAGTGGGAAGTCTGCATATTTACTTTGGCAGCCAACAAGTGGGGGAAGTTCCGCTGCTGGCGGCTTCGGAGGTGAGGAGGAAAGGACTGGGCGGTTTAATCTGGGGGATATTCTCTCGTCTTTTTTAATTTGTCGCGGTACTGTTACATAGGTAATTTTGTCCAGGGCGGTGGCTTGTTTTGGTTAATTCAATTTGGTTTGGGATGATGTTTATCGCTTTGTTGGCTGCTGCCGTTACTGGACGTATGGAAACTGTGACTGAGGCAGTTTTTTCATCTGCGGAAAAAGCGGTAACGGTGGCTTTCTCATTGATTAGTATAATGACTTTTTGGCTAGGGATGATGAGGCTGATCGAAAAGAGCGGCTTGATTCATTGGATTGTCCGGGCTCTGCGACCACTAGCTACTTTTCTCTATCCCCGTATTCCTAAGGAACATCCGGCAATGCATGCCATTTTAATGAATATGAGCGCTAACCTGCTTGGTATGGGCAGTGCTGCCACACCCTTCGGCTTGAAGGCGATGAAAGAGTTGCAGGAGCTTAATGATGATAAGGAGACGGCAAGCGATGAAATGTGCACTTTTCTGGCGGTAAACACTTCAAGTTTGACACTGATTCCCACTACTGTGGTAGCTCTGCGGGCGGCTACAGGCTCCATAAATCCTACGGAGATTGTGGGTACAGTTTTGGTTGCCACCACCTGCTCAACGTTGGTAGCGATATTTTTTGATAGGATTTTTCGCCATTTTTACCGCAGTCGTCGACAAAGGGGGAGAAGCAAATGCTCCAGATAATCACTGACAGCGTGGCGGCTTGGATTATTCCCAGCTTTATCTTTGTGATTCTCGTTTATGCCATGTTGAAAAGGGTTGATGTTTTTGATGCATTTGTGGAAGGGGCTGAAGAAGGATTCAGTACTTCGGTAAAGTTAATCCCTTTCCTTGTGGCAATGTTGGTAGCCATCGGCTTGCTGCGTTCCTCCGGTGCCCTGGACTTGTTTATCGGTTTGTTAACGCCGTTCTTAGTAAGTTTTAATATCCCGGATGAAGTGGTGCCGCTTGCCATCATGCGTCCTTTATCAGGCAGCGGCGCTCTTGCCATCACTACAGAAATATTAACGAACAGCGGTCCGGATTCATTTGTCGGTCGGGTGGCTTCCACCATGCAGGGCAGCACCGATACCACTCTTTTCATTTTGACTTTGTACTTTGGTTCCGTTGGCATCCGCCGCACAAGGCATGTGCTGCCAGTAGGGTTATTGGCTGATCTGGTCGGGTTTGTTGCCGCCATCACAGTTTGCAGAATTGTTTTTGGCTAGGAGAACATCTGCCTGCGCCGCAATAAAAAAATACTCAGGCTGGTCTGCCTGAGTCAGATTGCAGATGAGGATTACTGCCCATATATTATTGTGTCCAAAAACCTGGTCTGTTGAGCAGGTCTGAGCCTGGCAAGCCGTTAAACTCGTTTAATTCGGCAGAGTCAAGCTTCCCGCCCTTGAAGAAGAGATACAATCCGGTGGGATCCTGATCAAACGGGGTGAAAATCCAAATCTCCCTGCTAAACTCGGGATTGACAGCAATGCTGCGAATCAGAAACGGCGGCTCACCAAGCAACTCACGGACTCTAGCTGTACTTTCGCCCTTCAATGTGCTCTCCGCGCCCTCGGGGAAATATTGTTCCCAGCCATCTTTAGGTATTCTTTTGATTTCTTGCCCCTGGCGGAGTTCTGCCGCCTCCGTTTCCAAAGCGGTTATCTGACCTTGAAGTGTTTCTTTTTCAGTACGCAGGCTGGTAACTTCCTGCTGCAGTTCGTCGAGGCGGGCCTGATTTCCCTCAGCACATCCTGCTCCCAGAGAAAGAATGGTCAACAAAAAAACAATGATAACAGGCAAAACCCTGTTTTTTTTCTTGCGCAAACTTATCACCTCCAAGCATGTTCGTTTATAAGGCAATTATAGCATATCCCGTTCTTCACTAAAATTGCATCTGAAAAATTTGCTCGGAGGATAATAGCAATACAAAAAAATATTGCTACAGAAAGAAATTAAAGGCACTGTCAGCTCAGATGCGGCATACCAGTATTTCCTCAGCGGGACCGCATATTCTTTGATTGCAGCCGACAATATATAAGGAACCTCTCGTGCTAACAGGCACATCCCAAATGAACCTAACGGAGCGTTGCGGCGGGGCAAGAGTCTCTATTCCAATTAAAAAAGAGGGCCTAAAAATCATTTTTCCTCTGGCAGCGAAGAAAAAGTAGACTAGACTGACCGGTTCGGAAAATACGACACGGATAAAAGTTCTCGGCGCTAGTATGGTAAATCCGTTCAATACTTGCAGTGGCGTGCCTGTGGCATCGAGAAGCTCCACGGACAGTACCTGAGGGCCTAAGGTCAATAGCAGCGTAGAGGGCAATATATCAAAATCCGGAATACAGATAAGCTGACGGACGAAAATAGTGCCCGAGCGGCTGGATAACTGAGGATTAGCGCGCAAGATTCTCTGCATGCTGCACTTAAATTTCTTGGCAATCTTATACAATGAGTCTTCTTCTTTGACTTTATAAAGATAACCATCGCATGTTTTGGGCGGCTCGGGTATTATTTCTGTACTCGCCAGTTTTGCCGCTTTTCGGTAAGCTGTTATCCCTGTTTTGCGCAGTGGCGACATTGCTTTATCACCTCCGTTTTTTAATTAGTATATGGCAGATAGTGATTGGCGGTGAATAATAAACAAGATTATAGGAAACGGCTTTCAGGCACCGCAACCTGAAAGCCGTTTTTAGAAACAATTTGATTTAGAGTTCTGTGAAAATATAAGATTTTTCGCTCAAAATTTTTCTGGTCTAATGACGCGAATGTCTTCTAGGTAAGCAATGCCGGCGAATTTGTCTGCAAGAAATTTGTGGTAAACGGCTTCCATAATGGCGAGAGCTTTAAGCTCGTCGCTGACAATTATCTCTATACAGACATTCTCACTAAAATTCAAAAGCCCTCCCAAGCCTGAACGAAGCCCGCGCTCGCCTTTTCCCGTAAGGCTTCTGTAGACTGTGTAGCCTTTAACTTCATGTGTGTTAAGCAGCTGGATAACCTTTTCTTCTATTACTGCTTCTGTGATAATAACTACTTTTTTGGCCTCTGCCAACAAGATTTAACTCACCGCCAGTCGTATTTTTATTCCGCCATCAGGCGGTTAAAGAGCGCCTGCTAAAAAAACTGCCGTATGATAAGCCAGGGGAATGCCGACGATGACGTTAACGGGAAGTGCAACGACTAACGCCAGGGCAAGTGAGAGGGATGGGTTAGCTTGGGGCAGGGCAGTACGCATTACGATGGGGGCGGAAATAAAAGAAGCCCCTCCTGCTAAGCCGATAGCGAAAATTGTTACCCCGCCCGGGCTCAAGCCGATTAATGTAGCGATCGTCGCCGCAACTAATACATGAATGACCGGCATCAGCAAGGCGTAGCCAAGGACGAATTTATTCACCTTTTTGAGTTCCGCCAGGCGCGCGCCAGCTACCAAGCCAATATCCAGCATGAAAAAAGAGGCTACCCCAAAGAAAAGCGTGTCAAATAAGGGCAAAGCCCTTGCCATGCCTTGGGGGCCGGTAATAAAGCCAATCACCAAGCCGCCTATCAGCAGAACAGTCGTTCTGGCGGTGAGGCCTTCGATTAACAATTCTTTGGTGCTCGGGCCATTGCCGTCCTTCTTGCTGCTAAGGCTGCGCCGAGCCAGGAGAATAGCTGTTACCAGTGCGGCCGTGTCCATGAATGGGTAAAGCGCGGCTACAAAAGGTTCGTATGTTACTTTAATTTGGTCTAGGAAAGTGATCGACAGGATTAGCGTCATACTGCTGACAGCACCAAAGTGGCCGGCTATCGAGCCGGCATTGGCAGGGTCTATGGAAAATAAGCGGGTAAGCATGGTGTAGCCTGCCAAAGCGAGCAGGCAACCAATTAAGGTGGCCGCTATTGCTCCGATTGCCACTTGGAGATCAATGCCGGTTTCATTTACGGCAACACCTGCCCTGATACCGATGGCAGTCAATAGAAAGAGACCCATCGTTGCGCCGGCCTCATCAGGTACTCTTAAATCTGATTTGATTACTGCAGCCATAATCCCCAGTGCAAAGAAGAGTGTGGGGGGCGAAAAAAAGCTTTGTAAAATCACTTCCGCAGTCAAAGCCGCAGTCACCTCCAGATTATGTGATAAGCTTTTGCACAGTGAAGGTTTTCAGCCTCTGAAATTGATAGTGATAGTATAGCACAGCATTTTTTGTTTGGCAAAGATATTTATTTTAAAGAACACCACAATATAAAGAAAAAATAGATGCATCTACCCCTCGTTAGTTTGACAGCTTAACTAAAATGAAAACCCAGAATCCCTTGCAATTGCCCAGAAATACAGAAACCCAAAAACAAATTTTCTACCGGTCGTACTGTTAAATCCCTGGGCTACTTAGATGTGTTGGAAAAAGAGTATGACGGCCACATCGCTCATTTCAAAGATGTTGCCCGCAAGATGACGGAAGAGGAAGCCACAAAGAAGCTGACGCTGACCATTAACATGGATGAACAGGTTAACAAGGGGCGGACAACTGGAAAAACTTCTGCCATGCCGCGATCTTAAAAATCTACCATGAACTTGGGTTGCATCGCTTTTTAAGCAACCGGGCCTGTAATGAAGCGTTTAAGTTCAACTCTCTCTTATCTGCCGGGTGACGGGAAAGGAGACATGTTCGCCGCCATAGCGGTTGCTAGGTTTTTTGGTATCAATTCGCTTTTTTTTAGCCTCTGCAGATGTTTAATTAACATTGTGACTTCCCATATCAGAACCCAATCCAATACTAAATATTTTTTCTTATAAAAAATGCCTTCGTTACATAAATCGATAAAACTATATCCGTTATCCAGTAAATTTGTTATTTTTTCTTCTCTAGCGTCAATCCAGTCTAAAAAGCCTCTCAATCCTTTTTGAAACTCATCCTTTGTGAAAAATTTTTGATCATGAGAGTTCACATAATATTTTGCATCTAAATCAACCAACTTTTGAGCAGAAGAGAGTAATTCATCAATGTCGCTGTCATCCCCTCCATACCAAGGACCAAATTCACTCCCAATATTATAGTCTGTAGCAAAGCACAACCCTTGTTTAGGAAAGAAAAAACAGCAATGACCTTCTGAATGACCTGGTGTGTGGATAACATCCATCTTTGTATATCCGAATGAAAATTGCTCTTCGTTGGAATAGATGCCATCTACTTTTCCAATAGGCTTATAAAAATCGGGCTCATAAACAAAACCCTGTTCAGGATGGATGTTCCTTTGACTAGCAATTCCCCTTTCCCAATTTTCAACCCAATCAGAACCTAAAACAAGTTTAGCGCCATATTTTTTAGCGAAACCGGTTAAGCTTGCTAAAGCATGAATATCTCTCTGGTGAACCATTATCTCTGCTTTTAAAAAAAGGTGGTTGTATCTTATATGATCAAGGTGGTAATGGGAATTGATAACCAAGCCCACCTCTTTACTTAATTGCTCCAAATTGTCCTGACCAGCACCAGTATCAATTACCGTTTTTACTTTATCCGCAATAAAGACTGAATTGGAAAAAGGAAAACGGCCTGATTTATCCCCCCAGATAATTATCAAATTTTTTATCGTTTCCATTATTGTCACAACCTACATTTCAGTTATCAGGCATAATGATTAGGAAGATTATTGCAAAAGAACAGCGTCCGTTAAAAAATATGCCTGACATTATTTACACTTGTTAAATTCAAACAAACAAAACCACTCGGAGAACATCTTGTAAAGTTCGTTCATGACTTCCCAAGACTTTTATCCCATAACCTTCTAAGGGTACGGGCAATCGCATAAAAGAAAATTAAAAAACTGAAAAGCCAACGATATCAAGTAAAACTATGTATAGGGAATTGCAAAATGAATGCAATTCCTTATCGTTTTTTCCTTAAATGTATAGTATAATATATTATACATATTTAAGGAGGGCTCGTATGTCAAATTATCCGGATTGGGTGAACGCATTTAAGGAAAAAGGGACATCCGTAAAGAAGGTCGGCAATGAGTACTACTTGTATCGTACCACTTCAAAGCG